>CAZGHH010000001.1:0-82181 GCA_964525485.1 uncultured Candidatus Peribacteria bacterium
CATAATCCCATCCATAACGGAAGAAGGAATGTATTTCATTCGTTTCATATGATCTATTTGGCAAAGTGTTTTATATGTTCTATGGCTTTTTGTGGACTGCTACCTTGCCTTAAATGCGCACGCTCATCAAAAAGCGCTAGGATTCTACTGACGCTAACGTTTCTTGTCAAATTTTTATTGCTTAATTAAGCCTTTTTCACAGTTTTCGCCTTGGGGATTGAAGTTTTAGTCTTTGTAACGCCTTTTTTCTCGAGCCCCTCCGCTTTTCTCTTCGCACCGCTCGCCGCAATCGATCCGGTAGCAGTCAATCCCTCTTCAGGCAAACCTCGTATCAATTCGACGCCAGTATCTTTGCCGGAATCCTTGCCAACGACCTGTACATTGTCTCCTTCAGAGATCTCGCCATCGATCAATTTCTGAGTGAGAGGGTCCTCTATGTATTCCTGAACCGCTCTGCGGACAGGACGAGCACCAAATGCAGGATCGTAGCTTTTCTCAGCCAAGAATTTCAAGCCTGCATCAGTCAAAGAAATTGTAATCTTGCGGTGAGCAAGTCTGTTTTGTAGGTAGCCAACATGTAGTTGAACGATCTTCTTGATTTCTTCATGAGTCAAAGCGTGAAACACGACAACTTTATCGATACGATTGAGAAACTCAGGTCTAAATTTCTCCTTCAAGCTATTCAAAGTGTCTTCTTTCATAGCTTCATAATCTTTTTCAGCTTCTTTCAATTCAGCCGATTTCACGTAGAAGCCCATCGGAGCCGCTTTCTCTGTCAATTTCTCAGCACCGATATTAGAAGTCATTATAATAATTGTATTTTTGAAGTTAACTTTGCGGCCTTTTGAGTCTGTTAATTCGCCATCCTCCAAAATTTGCAACAATAAATTAAATACATCTGGATGGGCTTTCTCAATCTCGTCAAATAGGATCACAGAATATGGTTTTGTTCTCACAGCTTCTGTTAATTGTCCACCTTCTTCATATCCGACATAACCAGCGGTCGCACCAACCAAACGAGAAGTGTTGTGGCGCTCCATAAATTCACTCATATCTATCTTGATGAGTGCATTTTTGTCATTGTAGACTTCTTCAGCGATCGCTTTCACGAGCTCGGTTTTACCCACGCCGGTCGGACCCATAAATATAAACGACCCGATAGGACGCCTTTCGTCAGAGATACCGGCACGAGATCTGCGGATAGCTTTTGCCACAGCCTCGACAGCTTCATCCTGTCCGATGATTCGTCTTTTGAGAGAATCCTCGAGTCCTTGCAATTTCTCCACATCGTCTTTTACTAATTTATTAACAGGAATTCCGGTCATCACAGCGATCACATTTGCGATGTCATCTTGATCAACCTTTTTGCGCTTATTGCGTGGCAAAACGACTTTTTTCTGCGCGTCGATTTCTTTCGCGATTTCGATTTCTTGGTTGCGAAGTTCGGCCGCCTGTTCGTAGTCCTGTCTTGAAACACATTCACTTTTTTTATCTACGATAGCTTTTAATTTCTTCTGTAATTTTTTGATTTTTGAAGTATCTATGTTTGTAGTTTTAATGCGTTTCAATGAACAAGCTTCATCAATTAAATCGATAGCCTTATCCGGTAAAAACCTATCGTTTACATATCTTTTTGATAATTTAACTGCGGCTTCGAGAGCCTCGTCAGTAATCAATAAATTGTGATGATCTTCAAAAGATTCTTGTAATCCATGAAGCATTAAAAGAGAGTCCTCCACGGTAGGCTCATTCACAGTCACGGGTTGAAATCTGCGCTCAAGTGCAGCATCAGATTCCACGTGTTTTCTATATTCTTTTGTAGTTGTCGCACCGATCATTTGTAGCTTGCCGCGAGATAGGGCAGGCTTGAGGATGTTCGCAGCATCTAGAGATCCTTCAGCGCTTCCAGCGCCGATCACGGTATGCAATTCATCAATGAAAAGAATTACATTATCCTGTGCCGAAGCCTCGTCTACGATTTGTTTCATCCTCTCTTCAAATTCACCTCTGTATTTCGTTCCGGCGACGACAGAAGTCATCGATAGAGCGAGAATTTTCTTATCCAACATATTTTCAGGAACATCTTCGTTTACGATAGCCTGAGCAAGTCCTTCCGCGACAGCAGTCTTACCAACACCAGGCTCACCGATGAGAACCGGATTGTTCTTTGTCTTTCTGCAAAGGATAGAAATAACACGTTCGATCTCCTTCTTACGACCGATCACAGGACTCAATTTCTTGTTTTTCGCTTCTTCGATCAAATCAGACGTGAAGTAGTCCAGAGCAGGAGTCTTCGACTCGCTCTTTTTGCCACTTTTGTGCTGATAAGCATCATTCATATTTTCTTTTTGATTCATTTGTCCTGCGGCGAGCACTCCATGTAATCCGCTCAAAAACAACTCGAGAGGATTCATAGCGTTTGGGCCCTTTTTACCTTTTTGTCCGGGAGCAAATCCTTGGACTTCATCACCATCATCGTCAGGAGCTCTGGATTTTTCGAAAATATCTAAAATTTTATCCCTTACATCATTTGGTGAAACTTTCATGTTCTCCAAAATCACTGTTGCCGCAGTATTATCCTGAGAAACAACACCGTACAATAAATGCTCAGTTCCTATGAAGCTATGTCCGTATTCGTGAGCTATTTTGACAGCTTCTTCTATAACAGCCTTAGCATATTCGGAAAGCCCTCCAACCTGTCCTCGAGGACCTTGGGCTTTTCCGATTCTGCCGACAGATTTCAGGACTAATTCAACATTGTGAATTGAAACTCCGAAATTAAATAAAACAGAAGCTCCGAGTGAATTATCTTGCGACAAAACTCCTATCAAAATGTGCTCGGTCCCAACATAGTTCTGCCCGGAATCCCTGGCTTGTTCTTGTGCTACGATTAGTGCCTGCTTAGCCTCTTTTGTAAATTTTTCAAATTGTGATTCAAACATTTGTATTGGTTATTTTTCTTAAGTTTACTCGTACCATTCTATCATATTTAACGAGTTTCTTGAATGAGCGTAATTTACTTCGACTTTACAATAACAGGTTTGGTGGTATTAGCACTCCGCATTATAGAGTGCTAAAAACTAGCCGTCAATAACAAAATCTAATGACAAAATATTGATATTCTTAAATGTATACCGAGAGTTTTTGGCGAAGTATTCTTACTCAGCTTTTTCAATACTTGCCGCAATCATTTCCAAACTATTAGCGATATCAGCTGAGCCTTCTACAAGATAAATTTTACCATCTACTTGTACGTAAAATTTAACCTGATTACCTGAAGAGACTTTTACTCCATTTCCATTTGGAAATTTCATCGCAGAGCCTGAAGGTAGATTTTTGTCGCTTAATAATTTCAAGGAAGCGAAAGAATTGGTTTCGTCGACAGGCTTGTCACTGAATCTATATTGAGTCAAAACATCGCTTTCTCTATAAGTCCCGTCGTAATACCATAAATCCGGATATTTTGCTTTGAAATTGTAAACCGAGCTTTGAAATTCAGAAAATTTGGTAAAATCATAGTTTTCAGAGCTGGAAATTGTATTGGATGGAATTTCGACAGGAATGACGTTAGAAGCTGTATTAATAATCGTGTCAGTAGCGTTAATAATGTTTGGAATTACGTCGTCGGCGCTAGAAGCAGCGGAATTGGTTGGAGCGGAAGAGTCTGAGCTAATAGTAGAATCGATAGTCTCAGGAGTAACTGCACCAGCACCATTAATAGGAATAAATCTAAATGAGTTCAAGACGTCATAGAATTTTGTACTGCTTTTTGGAAAGGATAGGACATAAACATAAGACTCTCTACTGAATACGACATAAATCAAATCTCTATTTTTATGAGTATAAGTTTTAGATTGAAGTTGGTCGTCTCCTATAATTGAATCTTTTACGTCAAAATTATCAGCCGAAAGAGAAAATGCAGTTAAAAAATCATCCACATTCCCGGTATATCGAACCACTGCAAAAGTTTCAGGATCAACAGCGACAGGGGAGTCTATGACATCGGTTGCAGGGATAACTATCCTTATGCCATCAGGATCATTAAAAACCTGCCAATCACTTTGATGCTGGAGTCTAAATCCAAGCACTTCATTCATATAATTCACAGTCTCAGTGGCCCCTTGATAACCATTCAAAACCTCCAAAACACTCACACCAACGATATTATAAAGATCATTTTTTTCATCATATTCGACCTGCACTTTCACTTTGTTACCGACATATTCACTGGAAGACAAATTCAAGACAACACTATTTACTGCAAAAATATTTCCATCATCGTCAGTTACAAGATGAGTGCCATTATATTGATCTCCATAACTTTGTTCAGACAATACTCCGGTCAAAGTTTGTGCCGAACCTTCTTTTGCAAATAAATTACATCCGCTAAAAGAAACAAGAGTAAAGACAACAAAAATAGCTAACAAAATTTTTTTCATATCATTTAAATTAAAAGACAATTAAAAGCAGAAGAATCCTACAATAAAGTTGGAGATTTTTCAATCCCAAGGTGGTCGTATGCGTGAGGAGTAGCGATTCTTCCACGGGGAGTTCTTTCGATCATTCCAAGTTTCAATAAATACGGCTCGTACACATCCTCTATCGTTTCTTCCTCTTCGGAAGTTGTAGCGGCAATTGTATTTATGCCGACAGGCCCTCCTCCAAATTTATGAATTATTGATTTCAAAATTTCTCTATCAACTTGGTCAAGGCCGATTTCATCAATTCCAAGGGCTGTTAATGCCTCTTTTGCTATTTCCAAATTCACAATATCGGAATCTTTGTAATCAGCGTAGTCACGTACACGTTTTAGCAGTCTATTCGCAATACGAGGAGTTTGTCTGGAGGATTTCGCTATTTCCGAAGCGGCGTCTTCATCGACAGTCACATCCAAAATTTCCGCAGACCTTTTTACGATTTTTTTAATATCATCAAGGCAGTAAAAATCGAGTTTATAGTTATGACCGAATCTGTCTCTTAATGGAGATGACAACATACTCACTTTTGTAGTAGCACCTATCAATGTAAATCTAGGCAGATTAATTCTAATACTGTTTGCGGAAGGGCCTTTTCCCAGAACTATATCGATCCCAAAATCTTCCATAGCTGTATATAAAATCTCTTCTACAGCTGGTTTTACTCTATGGATTTCATCTATAAACAAAACATCAAACTCACCGAGGTTTGAAAGTATCGCGGCAAGATCTCCCTGTTTTTCCAAAGCCGGTCCGGAAGTAATTTTTATATTAGCCCCCATTTCATGAGCTATGATATTTGCAAGAGTGGTCTTACCAAGACCTGCAGGTCCATGAAGTAGCACATGTTCCAACGGCTCTTTTCTTTTTTTTGATGCTTGAATCGAGATGCCCAAATTCTTTTTAATTTTTGATTGCCCAACATATTCATCCAAAACAACAGGTCTCAATTTGTTTTCAAAATAATTGTTATCGGTTTGGACTGGAGTTATTACTCTGTCATCAACTGAATTATCGGGAGTTTTTTTCTCGCTGAAAATAACGCTACCGCTGGAAATGACGCTACCACCAGAAACGACGCCACTATCCGAATTACCATCATCAGTGAAAGCACCACTATAGCCTGACGCATTTTTCATTGTCCCGTTATCATCATCACGTATTATCATCGGTTATTAGGTTTTAAGCTGTAAACAAACTGCCTTATTCCCTCCGGATCCGGTGCTTGTTCGAAAAATATTATAGAGCGATTTGAAGAGGTTTGAAGTTTAAATTCACCATAATCAAAAACCCAAAAATGAGAGAGAAACCCTTTTTCTTTTGTAATTATGTCCTGGATATCATTTAGACCGGCTTCGTATTCATTGCGTATAGTGAAATATTTCCAATCGATATGAACTATCCTGATATTCGTAACGATCAACCTGTCCAACCAATACATCAACGCCTTGTAAATTAATATCAAAGAAAAAATTACAAAAATCAAAACATGAAGCCCCCAAAAAGTTCCGGAGGAAACCGAGTCTTTCATAAAATAAAGCAGTATAAAAAAAGGAAAAGATCCTGCTATAACTTTTAACATACTTAATACAAAAGGAGTGGGGTGATGTCTGTAAATTTTCAGTATTTTTTCGTTTTCTCTTAAAAGCATTATAAGTATTTATTAATCACCCGATCATTGTATATAAACTATCTCCAAAGCGCAATTCACTTGATTTATGATCTAATAATATTTATCCTTTAGCCCGCTGAAAATCACTGTGCGCGCGTAGCTCAGCTGGATAGAGCAATGCCCTTCTAAGGCAAAGGTCACAGGTTCGAATCCTGTCGCGCGTACCATTTCAATTTAGTCCATCATAACTCTGTACATCGCTTCGGCAACCTCAGCTCTTGTCATTTCGACGTCAGGTCTTGCACGAAGATTACTGTCTATGATTCCATGCTTTTTCGCATATTGAAAGTATGGAGCGTACCAAGTATCTTTGCTTACGTCCAAATAAGGATCTTCTCTAACAGTTGAAGGAAGACTCACGTCCATGGCTACAAAAAGCATTTTTAGGAATTCGCCTCTTGTTACTGTTTTTTCAGGTTTAAAAGATCCGTCATCATATCCACTTACGATCTTTTTTAGGTACCCTGTTGAAATATATTTGTAGTACCAATCAGCTTTTTTGACATCCTTGAATGATAACTCGTCGATTTCAGTCGCAGCATCTATACCAACTAAAATCATTTTTAGAGCTTCAGCTCTATTCACAGTAACTCCTGGCTTAAAAGATCCGTCATCATAACCTGCAATTACACCATTCTCAGCAAGATATCTAATGGCTTTATAATTTGTATGCGCTTTCGCAACATCACTAAATGATCTTATAACAACAGGTTCTGTAACAGCTTTTTCCAATGAAAGTTGAACTGTGAAATAATCAGAATAATAAACCTCATCTCCATATTTCAAAACAACTCTATCAGTACCTTCTTCTAAATTTTTAACTGAAACTTTTACTGAGCCATTTTCAAAGTCGCTATCTGAGATATACTCCTTGGACAGTGATCCAAGTTCATTTTCCAGAGACAACTTTGCTGTGCCGTTAATATTTTTTCTGTAAGTATTTCCATTGCCGTCTATTGCTTTCACTTTGACATAAAAAGTATCGTCAGTCGTATAAGAATCTCCTGCAGTCAAAGTAAATTTTAGCACTGATAATGCGGGGTCCTCTTTTTCCTCTTCTATATCTTCTCTGGTTGAATCATTTTTTGTAGTTTCAGTTGTAGTTCTTTTGGTTGTTTTCGTTGTTTTTGTAGAAGTTTTTGAAGTCGTAGTTTTTTTGCTTGATTTGGTATTTGAAGAGTTTAAATATTTTTGAACGTATTCCATTGGGTTGATCGAAGCTGTTATAGCAGCCTCTTGACCAAGACCTTCGTTCACGGCTTCAAAAAAACTCAATCCACCGGCATTTTGTTGATCTTGCCATGTAAAAGGCCAAAACGGATGCCAATCAGATTCGTCATTATCTATTTGGAAATGCAAGTGTGGCGTTGTGGCGGTACCGGTTTGTCCCGAATAACCGATCAAATCTCCTTTCTCGACAACATCATTTTCAGAAACCAACAGCTCGTCCATGTGGCAATATGCAGAATAATAAGTCGTAGTGTCATCGTCATCATCAAGAGTAGGGAAGTTATTATGCTGTAAAACTATATGCCGACCATACCCACTTGTGATGTTTGCAGATTTAATGACAACGCCATTTGCAATAGCGTAAATAGGAGTTCTCATCGGGATTTTTATATCAACGCCAATATGACTTCCACTGTATTCAGTAGAGTCCAAACTGTAATCGCCCATATATGGAACACTGTAAGTTACTTTCGTATTTCTCATAGGATCATTCCATTGTAAATCTGAAAAAGAAGTTTCGAAATCATCAGCGTCATACTTTGGAGTATCCATCATTTTTTCAGACGGAATATCGTCGTATGACATTTTGTATTCAACAGTTGTTAATTTGATCCAATTTGGAACGGTCTTTACAGGATAGGTCGTTCCATTAAAAGGCTCATGCTTCGGCCTATTAACTACAGACGTCAAAAGCATACTTCCTCCCTGTCCGAGAAGATAAACAAAGAGTGTCAAAAGTACACTGCCGAGTATCCAAGCATTCTTGGATCTAAAAAGTTTCTTTTTCATTTTTGTATTTGTTTTTATTATTGTTCGAATATAAAATTATATCAGATTTAAGCACGAAAATCAAATGGCCGAACCTATCTTTCTTACATCCAGTTCACCCGAAGAAACACTGGAAATAGCAAAAAAAATAATAAAAGACCTGAGAAACAAAAATATTCTATGTTTTTTTGGTGATTTAGGAGTAGGGAAGACTGTTTTTGTAAAAGGAGTAGCAAACGCATTTGGCATTGAAGATTATTCGGTAAAAAGTCCGACATATACGTTAATAAGAGAATATCCTCACTCAAAAGGCATGTTGGTCCACGTTGACTTATACAGATTGAATGAACCGGACGAAGTGCTTTTTAAACAACTAAATGAGTATGCAAGTAATAAAAATAATCTGATTTTGATAGAATGGGCAGAAAAATTAACCCAGGATGTTTTCGACATAAAATTAAAAGAAAATATGGCTGACATATGTATGGAATATATAGATCGCACAAGTCGAAAAATTACAGTTTTTATATGAAGTTATTTTAAATGAACGCACAGCAAATATATTCAATCTACCGCAGATATCGTGTCCCACATTCAGTCAGACAGCACATGATAGTCGTGGCGTCTTTTGCGGCCAAGCTATGCGATAGATTTATAAAAAAAGGGTATTTAATAAATAAAGATTTGGTGATACAAGCGGCACTTTTGCATGATGTATTACGAGTAGTAGATTTTAAAAATTTCAGCCTTGCTTCAATAAAACAAAGGATAAAAAGCGACGACTTGATGACGTGGATAGAATTAAAAGAAGAATTTGGACACCTTGGCCATGAAAAAGCGATCGCGAAAGTATTAAAAAAAGATGGTCTAAAAGAGGTTGCGAATTTAATTGAAAAGCATAATTTTTTTGAAATAGATAATTTGAAAACATGGGAAGAAAAAATAGTTTATTACGCAGATAAAAGAGTTGATCGTTCAACAATAGTGTCTCTGAAAAAAAGAATGTCTGAAGGGAAGAAGCGTAATTTTTCATCAAAAGATGATTTACAAAAAGTGGAACAAGTGGAAAGAAAAGTCTTGAAACTGGAAAAAGAAATCAAAAAGGCTTTACGTTTAAGTGTCTTTTTGTAATCTTTTTTCGGAAATTTTTGCGCTGTAGTAATTCTTCTTGGAAATAATGGAATTCATTTTTTCTCTTGTAGTAGGTCCGAAGACACCAGCAAAAGTGGAGTTTTCATCAGCAACTATTCCATTGATTTGTTGAAATTTAAATACTGCATGCTTAGTGACTTCATCAAATTTTCCAGTCGGATTAATCCTCAAAAGTCCAAGTTTTTTTAATTCAGACTGTAGCCTTTTCACATCAGCTCCGGTGTCACCGAGAGAAAGATCTGTATGCATTGAAGGGGTCAAAATTTGTTTACTCTCAATAGCATCAGCGACATCTGTATTCGCATAAACTTTTTTTAGTTTTTTTGTGACGCCTGTGTCGGAAGCGATAGAAGCCGACAAGGCAGTCATAGTTCTAGGTCCGAAAACCCCGGCACCGGAATCAGATTCTGTATTTATAACATCATTATCAATCTGAAATTGAAGCACAGCTAATATAGTTTTTTTATCGTATTTTCCGCTTATTTCTACGTCGTATCCGAGCACCGAAAGTGCGTTTTGTAACTTCTTGATAGAGTTTTTATCGGAACTTGTTGTGTTTAATGTGATTTTTGGAGTGACGTCTTCTTTTCTATTATTAATAGCTTCCTCAAGAGCATCCCTCGTCTGTGAACCGAAGTGTCCGGCCCCTAGGTCGGTAATATCAGTAATAATGCCTTTGTCTTTTTGAAATAAATAAACCGCCATTCTTGTTTCGTCACCAAAAGTCCCATCTGTTTTACCGGTATAATATCCAAGATCCTTTAGATATTTTTGTAATTCTTTAACTTCATTGCCTTCATCTAAGTACCATACATCTTCAGGAAATAATTCTTTTTTTGTTTTCGTTGTTGTTTTTGGCTCTGAAGACTTTGTTTTATAACTAGGTATTGCAAACACTTCTTGATTATGTTTTTCGTCAGGGGAATAACCATCGATTTCAACATTCTCAGAAATAGAGTCATCAATTCCATAAACAGTTACGACAACAGTTCTCATTCCCCAATTCAAAGCTCTTCTTAAACCTTTGTCTCCATATCCCATCCATACGTCCAATCTATCATGTTTAGGACCGGATTCACTTGATCCTTCTACGATAGCGCCACCGCGATCATGAACAGCTGTCATCCCAATACCAGGAACATAGAGTTTTGTACCAAAAGGATACGATTTCGGAGCGGCGACCATTCCGGCGTACACCGGAGTTCCATCTGCCCCGTTTGTTCCACGTCCATTAAGCCTGATATCTCCGCTATAAGAACCGGTAACATATCGTTCTTGCCCTGGAAGAGGCGAATAATATGCACTGATAATAAATGTGTGATCGTAAGGAAACGCGTCATCCTCACCGGCATTAGCAACTTCCACTTTTATTAAGTCATTCAATTGTACTCGAACATCAAGCATTGAATTATTGAGTCCGAACGCAGCAAGAGTGAGAAGTATTAATAAACTTAATTTTTTATTTTTCATTTTTGTTTTTAATTTATTTTTTGTTTTTTGAGCTTGTTTTGGCTCGGTTTTTAATTTTCGAAATTCCAGTTCTAGAATTTCAAAACATTATAACATGGAAAAAAGGCCTTACATTATATATATATTGCGTCATGTTTAAGTTATTTCTTAATTCAGATAAAGCTTTTCGAGGATATATGCACTAGAAAATAGGAGGCATACCAGCAAATTGATCTGTTGAGCCGCCTGAAAAACTACTTCCATCGGTTCCAAGTCTTCTCATAATCTCTCGATCGACGATATCGCGATCACGACCATACTTGAGTCTTGACAACTGTTTGAACGCCTCGGCAGCTTCCTTGTCTCCCTTCTCGGTATATGGGTTTACAGGGATGATACTAAATGGGCGACTAGGCTGTGTATCGATAGAGAGCTTCATTACAGCCTTGTATTTATCAATATTAATCAAATCCTGATCGCTAAAGACAGGAGCCATTTCTTTTCCCATAAATTCAGCATCTTGAGCGCCGATCTTGTAAGACATCATGGTTCCGACGTTACCAAAAACGGCATCTTTGATCTTTGACTGACCTTTTTTAAGAGCATTACTATCGCCCTCCAACTGAGCGAGATACTGATGAGCGATAATCAAGCCAAGGCGATATTTTCTGGCCTCTGATAGGATAGATTCAATAGATTCGGTAATATAGTTCTGGAACTCATCGATGTACAAGAAGAAATCACGTCTCTCTTCTTTCGGAATCTTTTGTCTGCGCATAGCAGCCATCTGAAGTTTTTGAACGATAATAAGACCTAATAGTTTTGAATTAACTTCACCGACGCTGCCTTTAGACAAATTCATTAACAAGATTTTTCCTTCCTGCATAACCTTGAAGAAGTCGAACGCCGACTTGGTCTGTCCGATGATATTTCTCATCATGGTATTCGTAATGAATTGACCGAATTTCGCAGCGAAATAAGGGATCATTTCTTGTTTTTCTCTCTGTCCTGTCTTGGCCATCTGGTGATCCCAGAACGATCTGATAACAGGGTTGGTAACATGTTGTGTTTGTAATTTTTGAAAATCATCATCAGTGAATAGACGAACGATATCAGTTAACGCGGCTCCTTCAGGATTCGACATAAGTGTCAAACAACCATTTCTGAAATAGTCCTGAATACGAGGACCAAAGATTTCTTCGTTGAAAAGCTTGATCATGATATTCATCGCATCAAGAGCTACCAGCTCTTTCTCTTCCCAAGTATCTCCTTCAAGGATATTCAAACCCATAGGCCTCTCCATATCCGAAGGATCGAAATAAATGACATCATCCGCTCTCTCTCTCGGAATAAACGGCAAAATATCTTCAATCAAAGATCCATGCGGATCGACAACCGCGATACCTTTTCCTGCCTTCAAATCCTGTCTTATCATTACCTGCAAGATAGAAGACTTACCGGTACCGGTCTGTCCAATCACATAGAAGTGACGGAACCTATCTTCATTTTTCATTCTGATTTCTTTCTTCTCCCCACGGAAAAGATTATGTCCAAGGA
Source organism: uncultured Candidatus Peribacteria bacterium (assembly GCA_964525485.1). Lineage (GTDB taxonomy): Bacteria > Patescibacteriota > Gracilibacteria > UBA1369 > LOWO2-01-FULL-3 > DAONBD01. The sequence goes on from CAZGHH010000001.1 coordinate 12,304, forward strand.
GTAAACCTTCAGTTGGTATGTTTGCAGGAGCTGGAGCTACTTTGAAATTCTGCCATGCTATCTGAGGATATTTATTAAATCTTATACTAGGTAAATGAAACAAAGAGGCAAGCTCTTCACTGGAAAATACAGCTTTTTTACGAGTCAAAATCATATGCCACGTCCTTCGGAAATGTCGAAATACAAAGTTTTTAACCAAAGTTTTTGTGCTATGCCAATAAGAAGTATGAAAAGAATTATTATTTGAAAATTCAAACTGAGCGAATGCGTTTTTTAAGCCCTCTGCATATTCAGCTGCACGTCTTTTGTCTTGAGCGGAAGCAATTACCCTGATCAAAGCTTCAAATCCCGGTTTTGAGTTTTTTTCCTCCATCGCTTTGACTTCATCATCAGTGACAGGAGTAGTTCTCGTGGTCACTCCATCTTTGCCCATATTATCCACGCTTTTATCACCATGAATCAAAATTTCGAATAACGCAGAGAACCAAGTCAAAGGATTTAAGATCGAAAGGTCAAAACTTTTTTTATTTTGAAATTTTTTCTCAGCGATTTGACGACCTTTCTTTTGCCATCCGTTCTTTTTTGGTTTAACCATTATTTGGATAGCAGCACCTTCATCTTTACCTATTTTTGAAAGAGAGTTTATTATTGAGTTTAATGGGTCGGAAGTAAGTCTTTGGTATGTCTTAATAGGGAATGCGTAGGGTTCGTCCATATACAAATAGTGTCCGACTACTTTGCCGTTTGGTTGAAAAATATTGTAATCATCAGCTCTCTCCACGTAAACATCGGGGTAAAAAGCGGTGATCTGTTTCTCAACATGATCGACCATATTTCTCGGACAAACTATAAAAAATCTCACCAATCCATCTATAACAGCATATTCAAAAGAGAAGAATTCTTGTGATTTGAAAATCCTATACCATCTTTCTTGATACAAACTGTGCAAAGTTTCATAGAAATGAGTCATAACACCAAGGACTTCTTTGAAATCCTTTGAAGATGAATATTTTTCACCTTCAACTTCTTTGTCCTCCTTTGATTCTTTTTTTGGAACACGGATTTCGAGAAAAACCATATTAAGAGACCTCATCAGATTCATCTGAAATCTGATAAAGAAAATTAATAAAGTAGCAGCCAAAGCCACTCCAATCCCAACCAGTGATGCAATTAACCATATAGGCATATCAGGGCATTATACCAGAAATTACTTCTTTGTACCAGGCTTTTCGATGAGTTTTATATACAATTCGTCCAAGGTCTCTTTTGGCATAATAGAAGGAGAGCCAAGCATAAGGTCGCGAGCCTGCTGATCCTTTGGGAATGGGATCACTTCACGAATGTTCGGTTCGTCACGGAACATCATAACGAGTCTGTCCAAGCCCCACGCAATACCAGCGTGTGGAGGCACTCCGAAAGTGAACGCATGTAATATGTGCCCAAATCTTCTTTGCGCATCTTCATCTGATATTCCGAGAATTTTGAAGACTTTTGCTTGTAATCCAGAGTCGTGAATTCTCACGCTTCCTCCCCCAATCTCTACGCCGTTAAGTACGATATCATAAGCATTTGAAATAACGTTTTCAGGCTCAGTATCCATCTTTTCATAGTCAGCGGAAACAGGTGAAGTAAATGGATGGTGAACGGCGTTTAGCTTCTTGGTTTCCTCGTCATACTCAAATAATGGGAAGTCTGTAACCCATAAAAAAGCCATATCTTCATCTTTTCTGAGTTCTAAATAATCAGCAATTTGCAGTCTTGCGTGTCCCAAAATCTCACAGCATTTTTTCCATTTATCCGCGGCAAAAAATATAGCATCGCCTTTTTCTGCATGACATCTCTCGGCGATTTCAGCTAACTCCTCAGGTTTAAAAAATTTTGCGATCGGTGATTTATAATTTCCATCTTCCTCGATTACCAAGTAGGCTAGGCCCTTTGCTCCGTTTTCTTTTGCTCTTGCCTCGACCTCGTCGATTCTACTGCGTGGGAAAGCTGCTCCGCCTTTTACAGCTAACGCTTTCACGACTCCATCAGCTTCGACAGTGTTTTTGAAAACACCAAATTCACATTCAAACGCAATGTCGGAGATGTCAGAAATCGGCATATCGAAGCGTAAATCTGGCTTATCAGAGCCATAGAGATTCATCGCTTCATCATAAGTGATATGAATAAAATCAGTAACAATTTTTTTATGAGGAACGAATTTTTTGACGAGTTGTCTCATCAACTCAGTAGTCAAATTAATAATATCTTCTTGCTCAACAAAAGACATTTCGACATCAAGCTGAGTAAATTCAGGCTGACGATCGCCGCGTTGATCTTCATCACGGAAGCATCGTGCGATCTGAAAATATTTATCCATTCCACCGACCATAAGTAGTTGTTTCAATTGCTGTGGAGACTGTGGGAGAACGTAGAAATTCCCTTCGTGCAATCTGGAAGGAACGATGTATTCACGACTGCCTTCCGGAGTTCCTTTGATCAAAATAGGAGTTTCGATTTCAAGAAAACCCTCTTTTTCGAAGAAGTCTCTAATGGCTTTCACGATCTGGGATCTGACTATCATATTTGTTTTCAGTCGATCTCTTCTTAGATCCAAATATCTGTATTTCAAACGCACTTCTTCAGCGACTTCTTTGTCTTGGTCGATTTCAAATGGTAGTGCGGCTGATTTGCTAAGTACATCAATTTTTTCTATCACAACCTCTATTTCACCTGTTTCCATTTTTGGATTTTTTTGTCCTTCAGGTCTTGCATGAACTTTGCCTTCAATTTTTAAAACATACTCAGATCTAACATCTTCTAGTACCTTATGAGCCTCAGGAAAATTCACCGGATCAGAACAAATCTGAGTGATTCCATAGCGATCGCGAAGATCAATGAAAATAATTCCCCCATGGTCTCTTCTTCGATGAACCCAACCTGAAAGAGTAACAGATTTACCAGCATCGCTTACTTTAAGAGAATTTAATAAATGACTTCTATACATATGAATGGATTAATTTTCAGGTCTCCATTCTATTGTTTTTAAGCGCTTTTTACAATCTCTTTCAACTCTTTTTCAAAGTCGTCATTTATAAGAACTCCAAATGGAATTTTTATTTTTTTTGAAGAACCGTTAGAGGCGACACTTATTACGACAGACGTTTCACCTTTGAATTTTTCTAGGAGTGCTTTTATTTCTGAAAGTGTTTCTTTTGTGGCAGTTGCAGGAAGATTTATTACATAAATGTTGTCAGTTGATTGTTGGATTGCTTCAGAAACAGGCTCATCAGAGCTTGTTTCTTCGGGATGTGAATTTGGCTCATCAGGCTTCCCCCAAACCTCGCCAGAGCCTATCAATACATCATTGATATCAAAATTTTTTATTTTTTCTTCTTCAATTACGGCTCCAATAATTTCACCAATAAACGGAGTATATCTTGCGGCTTTTTCTTCCGGATTATAAATTTTTAATTCTTTCGCCTTCTCTATCATAGTTTCTATCGAAATAGTCTTTATATTCTCAGCCATTACCTGGCAGGTTCTTCTATTATCAAATTTACCTTCAATCACAACAGCTTGATCTTCAGCTATAAGAGGGGACAGCTGTTGATATTTTGCAGGAAAAATAAAAACCTCAACCTTTGCAGTAGGGTCCTCAAGTATAAAAACCATCATATATCCACCACTACGAGTAAGAATTTTTTTAATTCCAGACACCATCCCTGCAACTTTAACGCTTTTACCAAAATTTTTCTTAGTTAGTTCGCCGATGAGATTAACTTTTTTCTTTAAATATTTTGTAAGTCCATCGAGTGGATGTTTTGAAACGTACATTCCGAGATATGCTTTCTCCCATTGCAATTGCTCGATTTCAGAACTTGGCTCAACTTTTGGTAAATGGAAACTCTGCATTTCTTCTGCGCCACTTTCGACCAATGCACCAAAAATATCAGTCTGACCAAGTGCTGCCGAAGTCTGTGAAAATTTTGCGAATTTAATAATTTCTTCAAACCCTCGCCCTATTTGTTTGCGATCACCAAATTCATCCGTCGCACCTGAGTAGGCGAGCGCTTCAATAACTTTTTTATTTAACGAATCATATCGCACACGTCTTGCAAAATCTTCCAAATCTTTAAATTTTCCTCCTTGTTCACGAGTTTCGATAATGGCTTTCACTGGTCCTTCACCGACACCTTTAATAGCGGTGAGTCCAAAACGAATAGTCTTATCGTCAATCATCGTGAAATTTTGATACGACTCATTTACAGACGGAGGCAAAACTCTGATTCCCATTTCTTCACATTCATTAATTTCCAGAACAACACGATCTGTATCTCCGTAATCGCATTTTAAAAGAGCAGTCATAAATTCGGTAGGGAAGTGTGCTTTCAAATAAGCTGTATGATACGAAATCATCCCGTAGCACGAAGCATGGGCTTTATTAAATCCATATCCGGCAAAAGGTAAAATAACTTTTTCAAATACCTCCTCGGAAAATGCTTTTTTGTGTCCTTGCGCGATAGCTCCTTTTACGAATTTTTCCTGCTGCTCAGCGAGAAGTTTTGGTATTTTTTTACCTACAGCCTTACGCAAGATATCGGCCTCTCCAAGTGAAAAACCGGCGAAGTCTCGCGCGATCTGCAGGATCTGTTCCTGATAAACAGCAACACCATAAGTCTCCGCTAAAGTTTTTTTAAATGAATCATGTAGATAATGAACTTGTTCAGGGTTGTGTTTTCCACGAATATAGTCAGGGATCCACTCCATCGGACCCGGGCGATACAGCGCGCCCATCGCGACTATGTCTTCGAATTTAGTTGGTTTTAATTCTTTCAAATATCTTCTCATACCGGCTGATTCCAGTTGAAATACACCGGTCGTATCTGCTTTTTGTAATATTTTAAAGGTCTCTTTGTCATCAAGTGGAAGGTGTTCGAGATCGATTTCAGAATTTTTCATTATCTTCGCTAATTTTTTTGTTTCTTCGATTAATGTTAAGTTTTTTAAACCGAGGAAGTCCATTTTTAGAAGGCCAATTTCTTCAAGAGGCTTCATAGAATACTGACTGATAACGCTTCCTTCATCTTCGCCGACAGCTCTTTGAAGTGGGGTATTTTTAATTAAATTTTCCCCCGAAATAACAACGGCGCAAGCATGAGTACCGGCATGTCGCACTGTTCCCTCTAGCTGTATAGCAAAATCTATAATCTTCTTTGACCTTGGGTTTGTTTCATAATCATGTTTGAAATCAGGATCTTCTTTTATAGAAGTTGCGAGTGGGGCATGCTTACCGAGCACTGGTGGAGGAACTAGTTTTGCCAAGCGATCTACATCTGTATATGGAATCCCCAAAGCACGACCAACGTCTCTTACAACGGCCTTCGCAGTCATAGTTCCAAACGTGATTATTTGTGCAACGTTTTCACGACCATATTTATCAACGACATACTCAAGAACTTCTTGACGACGAGTGTCGGCAAAATCGATATCAATATCGGGCATTGACACTCTTTCAGGATTCAAGAATCTTTCAAAGAAAAGTCCGTGAAATATAGGATCTAGTTCAGTGATGTATAGGCTCCAAGCCACGATCGCTCCAGCCGCAGAGCCACGCCCAGGCCCAACGACCACTCCGCGCTCCTTCGCATATCTCACGAAATCGTGAACAATCAAGAAATAATTCGCGAACCCCATTTTATTGATAACTCCTAACTCATATTCCAAGCGATCTTTGTATTCTTGTGGAATTTCTTTGCCCAAATCGACGAATCTTCGTGCCAAACCCTCCTCGCATAATCTTTTTAAATAATCTTTAGCATCTTCATTCTGCGGAGTGTCGAATTTCGGTAACAAATTTTTGCCAAATTCAATTTCCAAGTCGCACATTTCAGCGATTTTTACAGTATTTTCAAGGGCCTCCGGAGCGAATTTGAAAGACTCTTTCATGTCTTCGTAAGTACGAACTGAAAAATCTCCAATGTATCTCATGCGATTGTCATCGGCAACGTTTGTTTGAGTTTGTATGCAAAGTAAAATATCGTGAGCCTCTGCATCTTCACGGCGCGGATAATGCGAATCATTCGTCGCTACCAAACCGATGCCATGTTTTTTACCAAGCTCAACAATTTTCTCGTTCACGATCGTCTGGTCTTCATTATAAGCATGATCTTGAACCTCCAAGAAATAATTTTCTTTACCAAAAATATCTACGTGAGTTTTTATAACTTCTTCTATCTCATCTTCATTCCCATTTAATATCGCGCGCGCTAAATGTCCCTGTAAGCACGCAGACGTGGCGATTAAACCTTCGCTATGAGCCTTTATCAGTCCATAGTCCGCACGTGGTTTATAATAAAATCCTTCCAAATTCGCTTTCGTCACAATCTCCATTAAATTTTCATAGCCCTGATAATTTTTTGCCAACAAAATCAAATGATAAGGCCTATTATCAACCTGCGGAGTTTTATCAAATCTAGTGCGACGCGCAACATAAATCTCACATCCAATTATTGGCTTTATTCCGGCCTCTCGAGCCTCTTTGTAGAATTCAATGGCGCCATACATGTTGCCATGATCAGTTAGGGCAGCAGCAGGCATGCCAAGCTCTTTTGCACGCGCAATTATTTTTGCAGGACTGCCTAGTCCGTCTAGCAAGCTATAGTGACTGTGGCAATGCAGGTTTACATAAGACATATATTTGAAGTAGAATAAGCCCCGAAATTAAGCACAGGAAATATAACCCATTATATTGGCTAAAACAATCTTAATAAAAGTAGGAACGAATGTCCTCACCAAAGAGGATAAAACGATTGATTTAAATCAAATTCAGTCTCTGGTAAATCAAATCGCAGACTTAAAAAAGAAAGGATACAAAGTTGTGCTTGTGACGTCGGGTGCCGTTGGCGCAGGTCGTCAAATTAATGAATTTAAAAATGTCGAAGACAAAGTTATAAGGAAACAAATGCTCGCAGCGGTTGGTCAAAACAAATTAATGGGTTCATACACGCATTTTTTCCGCGATCACAACATGGTAATTGCTCAAGCGCTTCTCACTCGTTCGGATTTTTCGAATCGCGAGAAATATACGAACATGAAAAAAACTCTCCTTGCACTTCTCGACGAAGGAGTAGTTCCGGTTATCAATGAGAACGATGTTGTTTCAACGGAAGAGCTTAGTTTTTCGGACAATGATATTCTCGCGGCATATACGGCAGCCCTTATCAGGGCTGATAAATTAATAATTCTCACAATAGTCGATGGGTTTTATAACAAAGATCCATCCGATAAAAACGCAGAGCTCATTTGTGAAATTCACAAAGTCGAGGGGAAACTCCTCTATGCATGCGGAAAATCAAAATCAAGTATGGGAACAGGTGGAATGGCATCGAAGATAAAAGCTGCTCATATCGCAACAGAACTTGGCATTGAAATGGTTGTTATTAATGGCAAGAAAGAAACTTTGCAAAATGTAATAAGCGGAAAATTCATCGGCACGACGTTTCATCCAAAAGCTAAAGAAAAGAAATCAGTATTCTATTGGCTTCTAGCTGGAGCTACCACATCAGGCAAAATTACGGTTGATGACGGGGTAGCGATTGCAGTGAAAAAGAGAAAAAGTTTGTTGTTTCCAGGGGTTGTAAATATTTATGGAGACTTCAAGAAAAACGACACATTAGAAGTTTATGATTTAAAAGGAAATAAAATAGGAATTGGCCTATCAAATTATTCATCAGAGGATGCAGAAGCTATACTACAAAAATCTCGCAAAGCACAAAAGGATAAAAAAGAATTAATTCACGCAGATAATTTAAAAGTCTTTTAGCCCGCATATATGAAAATTACAATTATAGGAAACGGAACGATGGGAGGTCTGATTAAAGACGCACTTCTAAAGAAACATGTTTTTGCGAAGGCCGATTTGTTTTTTATCGGTCGTGATGATGCAAAAACTCCAGATACTAATATCTACCTTTTCGCTGTAAAACCTCAGGACTTTGTAGAGGCAAGTAAGAGACTAAAAGGAGTAAAAGGAAAGATTTTAATTTCAATAATGGCCGGAGTACCAACTGCGAAAATCTCAAAAATTTTACCAGGAAACAAGGTTGTCCGCTCTATGCCAAATCTCGGAGCAAAAACTTTTGATTCGATGACGACTTGGATGGCAAAAGGTGGCTCAAGTAAAAAGAGTAATTTGACTCCAGCGGAAAAGAAAATGATAAAAGCAATTCTTTCATCTTTTGGTAAAGAATTAGAGGTGAAAAATGACGACATGATTGATAAGGCGACGGCTATTGCAGGCTCGGGTCCAGGTTTTATGTATTTCATAGCCGACTCTCTCACAAAACAGGCAGTGAAATTTGGTTTCGCAAAAAACGACGCACAAAAATTGATAAAACAAATGTTCACAGGAACAGTTAATACATGGAATTCAACCGACGCAACGGCCGTCGAACTTCAGAAAAAAGTCACTTCGAAGAAAGGCACGACAGAAGCAGGTATTAATTCGTTCAAGAAAAACAAGCTTCCAGCATTACTAAGCAGAGGACTAAACGCTGCATACAAACGCGCAAAACAACTTTCGAAATAGCGATACTAAAATAGTATTGACTAAATATTGATATAGTGTTATAACACACCCTATTATTAATTTATAAAAATATGGAAGGATTAAAAACGATAGGTAGAAATATTACGGACAGATTAGCACTTTCTCCGGATGAAAGAGCGCAAAAAGAATCCTGCGTTGGTAAAATTTTAAAGTCTCTTGGAAAAGTTGGAATCAACGTGACTCAACATATTGAAGAAGAGGTGGATATGGCCGTACACAGAGATTTACAGGCGAGAAGATTGCCTCCAAACGTGAAAATTCCACCAAGAAGACAAATCTTCGATTATTTAAAAACAATGTATCAGGCAAGAGGGTCAGTCTATGACGCAATTCATTCATTGATGTCACCGGGAGGATGGACTTCAAGTGGAGGATCATTTAAGTTAGCTGAAGAAAACGGAATACAAGTGGATGAATTAATACGACAAATTTTAGAAGAAAATGGGAAGGCGGGTTTTCTAGAAATCGGAGCGGGATACGCCGGTCTGTATGATAGAGAAAAAGAAGGATATGAGCCAAAAGGCGTTGGTAAAATAGTTTCCGAATTTAGGGATAAATTGGGTGGAACTTTGAGTGTTCATTTAACAAATTTAACAGGATGGCATGAAGATTTGCCAGAAGGTATAAGAGAACATGAAGGGTTAATAGCCTCTACGATCGAAACTCTAACTGATGAGGGAGTGAAAGAAGATGATATAGATGTAGTCTATTCACAATGCGCGGCATATTTTGATGCCAATGTGGACTTATTCATAGAACAAGCTGCAAGATTTTTAAAACATTCAAACGCCGGAGGCTATTTGATATTTAATGGGAAAACCGAAGAAGATGAAAAAATAACAAGAGCTGCTACAGCAAGCGGATTAGAGCTAAAAAATAAAAAAGTTATTGGAGGAATGAACGGAACTTTATACATATTTAAAAAATTAAACACTTAAATTAAACAATATGGAATCAATAAAAACAGACGGTATTAATCATGGCAAAGAAGAAGTTCGCGGACCGAAGATGGCCTCTATAAGCGCTTTGACTGCGCTTAGAATTGTCGGAATTATGGGGGCAACACTTGGGGCAACATCAGGAATTGCCGGATGTGATGGAATAAGGGATAGCATATTTGCGTGTGCCAGCGCAAAAGAAGATGAAGGACGCTCTATTGAAGATCAAAAACAAGTAATGAAAGGCCTTAATTCACAAGCAGACGGTGAGTTTGTTAATTGGAATGTTAAAAGAATTGCCAATAATTTAACAGAAGGATTAGATAAAAAACGAGCAATGATAAAACTTTTTGAATTCGTGCAAAGTTATCCTTACCAAATAAGACCTGTTGGTGATACGTCAAGAGAAGGAGTAGACTTATACGATTTAGAAGAGGGAGACTGTAGACATAAAAGAAACGCTTTGTATGCGCTATTAGAATCCAAAGGATATGAAGTTAGAAAAGTCGCAATTGTGTTTGATTGGAAAGATTTGCCAGTACCAAAAGAAATACTAGACCTGAGAAGACAATCCGGCACAAGAGCTTTCCATAGCGGAATGGATGTGAAAATTAAAGGGAAGTGGGTAGCGATAGATCCAACATGGGATAAAGATCTTATAGAGGCAGGTTTTCCTGTTAACGAGAATTGGGATGGGGAATCTCCAATGAAGAATGTCACATTTGGAGAGTGTACGAGGGTCCAACACGATGAGTATGAGAAAATATCTGACTTATACGGTAAATTTGATATTCCATATCCTGTACAAAGTGAGAATCAGGCTTTTGTTCAAGCCTTAAATGAATGGCTGAAAAAACAGAGAAAGTAAGTGAAATAGCAACAATAATTAAATTAAATAAAATGGAATCAAGAATAAACGAAACACAATTTGAAGATGAACCGTGCGAAGAATTAAAAGGACCTCTAACTTCGATCTCAAACAAAACGGTCATCGATATTCTGAGGAGGAACGGCGCAGCACTGAAATTAGTACTTGCACTCGCAGCGGCAAATCCTTTGATAGCTAATTCGGCTGAAGCAAGACCTGGGAGAGGTCAATCTACTGAAATTGTTGATGAAAATAATTTATACCAAGTTGACATAGAAAAGCTGAGAGAAAACATTTTAAGAAATGGAGTTCTTGTATTGACGCACAACGGAATGGACGGGGTAAATGTAAAACCAGGTGAAGATGAATACTATCGAATATCTGAGGCGCAATCAGGATCTTCTAGTCTGGGCAGAAACACCCAACGTGGATATCTCCAGACGACCAAGAAATTAAGTGGAATACAAGGAATAAACAGCAATGGAGAAGTAATAACGATAAATGGAAACGTAACAGTGCATGTAATAGACATGTCATACTTGAAAAGAGAAGAAATGAGAGAAGTGAGCAGAGGAGACTGCGGCGATACTCATCCGCAATATTGTAAATATAGCCAAGAGGAGGCAATAGACTACTTGGAAGGACAATTTGGTAATAAAAAATTTGGATTAATATTGGTTGCTGGTCATGTATTCAACATAGAAGAGTTGATTGAAGTTTCAAAACATTTTAGAGCCCCTGAGTCATTAACATTACTTGGAGGATGTAGAACGGCGCAGTTTATCCCGGGAAATTTCAGAAACAATGCCTTAATGGCAGGATCGAGTGTAGGTATAGCGACAGAAAGATATACACATTTAATGAGAAGCACTATAGCTGCAATACTAGGCAGACAATTTGGTAGATGGGAAGATTATCCAAGAATAATGGCGAGATACTCTGGGAATATTGGGACAGAAATTTTGCCAGGATCAGCGTCCTATAGAAGCTACATACCAAGAAGATAAATATTTCCGATTTGATAGTTGAAATTATCTTATGTAGAATGAGTTGCGTATGGAAAAAATCATTCTTGGCCTAAAAAAAGTAAAAACAATATCTCGTTTGCAGGTTAAAAAAGAAGACCGTGATTTAGTGTTAAAAACCTTCGCTAAAAATCTTGTAAAAGACTCTGCGAAAATCCTAAAAGCAAACAAGCTCGACCTTAAAAAGATGTCGAAGGAAAGTCCTTTATATGATCGTCTTCTTCTCGACAACGCTAGAATTAAAAGTATAGCAGATAGCATCATCGATGTAACGAAGCTCGCCGACCCAACAGGCAAACTCCTTGAAAAACGCACTCTCAAAAACGGACTCGCTCTTACAAAAATCTCAGTCCCACTCGGAGTGATTGGAGTTATATACGAAGCTCGTCCAAATGTCACAGCGGACGTATTTGCATTATGCTTCAAAGCAGGAAACGCATGTGTATTGAAAGGTGGCTCAGACGCAGAAAATTCCAACAAAGCGATCGTCGAAGTTATCAAGAAATCACTAAAAGAATGCAAAGTCTCAGAAAACTATCTTTATCTCATGCCTGCTGATCGTAAATACGTCGAAGTTCTCCTGAAAGCCGAGAAATATATTGATCTGATTATTCCACGCGGCAGTCAGGGGCTCATAAGATTCGTAAAAGAAAATTCACTCGTTCCGATAATAGAAACAGGAGCCGGCATAGTGCACACATATATAGATGATGATTTTAATGTCAGTTGGGCGAAGGAAATTGTTTTTAACGCAAAAACACAGCGCCCAGGAGTCTGTAACGCTCTCGACTCTCTTGTAATTCATCAGAAATCTCTGAAAAAACTTTCGGAAATTGTCTCGAAATTAAAAACTAAAGAAGTAATAATCTACGCAGACAAACCAGCTTACGATGCATTAAAAGGCAAATACCCTGCAGAACTTCTCAAGAAAGCGACTCAAGAGCATTTCGGTAAAGAGTTCTTATCTCTGCAAATGGCAATTAAAACCGTGAAGAATTTCGATGAAGCTCTGAATCATATAAATACATACACATCCCACCATTCCGAGTCGATAATTTCAAATAATCTCAAAAATCAGGAGAAATTTATTGAAAATATCGACGCAGCCGCGGTCTACACAAACGCTTCTACCAGATTCACAGACGGTGGTGAATACGGTCTTGGCGCAGAAATAGGTATATCTACTCAAAAACTCCACGCCCGCGGTCCATTCGCACTAGAAGCCCTCACGACATATAAATGGATTGCACGCGGAAAAGGCCAATATAGAAAATAGAAAGATTACCTGGTGCCCAGAGAGAGACTCGAACTCTCATGAGTTGCCTCACTAGCTCCTAAGGCTAGCGTGTCTACCAATTCCACCATCTGGGCATATTTACGAACCTGAAATCGAAAAATCGAACGCAAAAAATTTACCAGCCGCCACCCATCAAGTCAAATATAAATCAAAATACAAAAAATCTATTTGACAAGTTTTACGCGCAGGAATAGAATACGTTCCATTTTCTGAAAGATACATAAAAATAATTTTGCATTTAAAGCAATTTTATTATAAGCTACACAAGCTTAGGGAAAATAAAACAGCCAATAAACTTAATTAACCATGAATACAAGCGCAAAAATCAACCTCAATGAGATCCTAGAAGAAATTTTTATGGTCCTCACGGTAAAGGAAAAAGACGTTGTTATTAAGCGTTTCAGTCTCAATTCTAAACCACGCCAGACCCTAGAAAAGATTGGCCAGCATTTTTCCGTAACTAGAGAAAGAATCAGACAAATTGAGAAAATCGCGCTTGGCAAGCTTCGCAGAACTGTTAAGAATACAAAACTCAACATCATTAATGAAATTTCAAATGAGGTTATTGCTGAAAACGGTGGAGTAATGGTGGAAAGCAAATTGGTTGCAGCAATCCTCTCCAAAATTCTTTCTTCTCAGGACGCTGACAAATATATTGTTAGATTGGCTCTCAATATCAATCCTGAAATTGAGAAAATTGAGAAGAGCAACGTTCTTTATCCATTTTGGAAAGTTAAGGATGTTTCTGAGGATGACGTAGAGAAAATTATCAAAGCAGGAGTTAGCGTTTTGAAGAAAGCAAAAGAAGTTATCGATCATCAGAAATTGGCAGCTCAGGTAAAAGCTGAATTAAAAGGAAAAATTGCTGAATATCCAGATGTAATGGTCATTTCTTCATTGGAAGTTGATAGAAGAATCAAGAAGGTGTCTGAAGGTTTCGGTCTTATGGAGTGGAGACACATCAATCCACGTTCAATCCGTGATAAAGCTTATATCGTTCTTAAAAAAGCCACAAAACCTTTGCATTTCGTAGAGATTGCAAATCAAATTTCAGAATCAGGCTTCGACAAAAAAGTTGTTACGACTCAAGCAGTTCACAACGAGCTTATTCGTTATGATCAATTCGTATTGGTCGGTCGCGGACTTTATGCTCTCAAAGAATGGGGGTATGATGAAGGCACGGTTGCTGATGTAATAGAGCAACTTCTTCGTAAAAAAAGCCCAATGTCTAAACAGGAGATCATCGAAGGTGTGCTAAAGCAAAGACAGGTTAAAAAAGGCACAATATCTTTGAATCTTCAAAAGAACGCACAATTCGTCCGTGTTGGTCGTGCGGTCTATAAATTAGACAACTCTAAGAAGAAATAATTGACAGTAATAGCTGTATAATAAATTAACTTTGTGTTTAAATACTGACAAATAACCATTTTAATTATGTCAGATTGCATTTTTTGCCGTATCGCTTCAAAAGAAATCCCGGCAACCATTCTCTATGAGGACGATCTTTGTATGATTTTTTCAGATATCAATCCAAAAGCCAAAAATCATTGGCTCACAATCCCAAATAAGCATATTCCGACGATTATAGACATTGAGAAAGGAGATGAAGCTCTCATCGGTCATATGGTCGAAAAATCACGCGATCTCGCAGTGTCAAAAGGCCTCAAAGGCTACAAACTCCAATTCAATGTCGGCGAAGCGGGCGGACAAGAAGTCATGCATGTACACATGCATTTATTAGCTAATTAGCTCATGCAAAAGGACTCGTCAAAGATAAAATCAAACTGAAGTATTTACTTCTAAATGAAAACTTAATGGCTTAGCCGCCATCGTCATTTCGCTCATCGAAATAACATCAACGCCGGTTTCAGCATATTTTTTCAAATTTTCTCCATTTATCCCACCTGAAGCCTCAAAAATAAGTTTATCATACAAGCCTTTTTCTTTCACGAGCTTCAAAGTTTCAACAATCTCAGAAACAGAAAAATTATCCAACATGATGCAGGCCGGAGCAGTAATGCCGTCAGGCGATAATAATGTATTCAAATCTTCCGCAGCCTTCAGTGCATCTTCTTTTGTCTCGACTTCAATTTCCACAAATCTCGCACCGGAAACCTTGCCAACTAAACTTTTGAGAGCTTTTGAAACAGATCCGCCTAAGATTTTTAAATGATTATCTTTAATCAAAACAGCGTCACTCAAATTCAACCTATGGGTTCCACCACCACCGACAACGACTGCTTTCTTATCCAGTAGGCCCCACAAAGTTTTTCGCGTAGGAGTCAATAAAACTTCATCTCCGGCAAGGGCTACCAAGGAAACAGTTTTAGTTGCAACACCGCTCATTCTCATTAATAAATTCAAAGAAGCTCGCTCAACCGCCAAAACATTTCGCGCCTTTCCAATGATTTCACATATTTTGTCGCCAGCCTTTATTCGGTCGCCGTCTTTCATAAAAAAAGTAACCTGTAATTCTCCGATCCTCGGCTTGAACCTAGGATCACTATCTACCAAGAAATACTTCAATTCCTCAAGTCCGGCAAGAACTCCTGATTCTTGAGCGTAAATGGCTCCAGCAACAGTCACGTCATCAGGCACTACAGAGTCAGAGGTTATATCTCCATTAGGGGACAAATCCTTATCCATTTCCAAAAAAGTATATCGAAAAACCCACTGTTTATAGTCAGGTTTAGTTACAGACAAAAAATCCTTTGCGTTGTGAGTCAAATTTTTCAGTGCTTTTCTGTCCATAAAAATTTTTAAATCATCCCTTTTACAAATCTTATCCAAAGATTCTTTAGAGCGTCGATACCCATTTTTGCTAAATCCAATAAAAGTCCTTTTAATTCTCTTATCTTTTTTACAACATTATTCAGCTCAAATGCATTTACTGATCCTGTGCTTCTTAATATTTTTTTAGCTCTCTTATGAAGATATTTAATTTCTTTTTCAATTTCACGTCTGACTTCTGTAGCCATCACCCCTTTTGGAGGAGCTTTTTGTAAAAGTTGAGCTTTTATCTGCGCAGGTGTCATTCTTGTTTTTGCTTTACCACCGGCAGAATCTCCTTTTTGTTCAGATTGTTCTTTCATTACTTCAGAAACTTCACTTGCCACTTCAGCAGATTCGGCAGTTTCAACAAACTCAGCCGCTTTAACGCCTGCCTCAAAGTGTTGTCTCGGTATGTTGTTAGCCTCAGGCCTTCTCAAATTATTTGGAGCCTCCTGTTTTTTAGGAGCCTCAGGGGAGAAAGACTCTGCGGTATTTTTAATCTGATCTGCCACGGTATAATTATAGAGGAAAATAGCCTTGAAGTCAATTTGGAGGAAAGGTCGATCTGATACGGTTTAATATTAAATCAATCGGATTGTCATCAGAAGTAAAGTTTGATAAAATCCACCTCGCTATGACACAAGACGAAAACTTTCAAAAAGCATACGATGCCAAGCAACACGAAGACGACATTTATAAGAAATGGGAGTCTTCAGGTGCCTTTACTCCTGAAATTTCAAAAGAGAAAAAACCTTTTGTTATTTCGATGCCACCACCAAACGCGACAGGACAGCTACATCTCGGCCACGCGATAATGCTCGCACTTCAAGATATAATGATTCGTTATCATCGCATGAAAGGGGACTCCGCTTTGTGGTTGCCGGGGACAGATCACGCGGCCATAGCGACTCAAAACAAGGTCGAAAAACTTCTCTCTGAAAAAGGAATTTCTCGTCACGACTTGGGGCGTGAAAAATTTCTTTCAGAAGTGAAAGCATTCGTAAAAGACTCTCGCGCAACGATAAGAAATCAAGTCAGAAAAATGGGATCTTCATGTGATTGGACGCGCGAAAAATACACAATGGATCCGGAACTTTCGGTAGCCGTGAATACGATTTTTGAAATGATGCACAAGGATGAATTGATATATCGCGGTGATAGGATAGTGAATTGGTGCCCAAGGTGTCATTCGACCTTAGCTGACGACGAAGTTGATCATAAAGATCAAACAGCTTCTTTTTACACATTTAAATATTCAAAAGATTTCCCGATTTCAATCTCAACAACGCGTCCGGAAACAAAACTTGGTGACACAGCAATTGCAGTAAATCCAAAAGACAAAAGATATAAAAAATTCATTGGACAAACTATTGTTGTGGATAATTTTGTAGATGGTCGCTTGCTTGAAATTCAAATAATAGGTGATAATGAAGTAGATATGAAGTTTGGAACAGGTGCGGTTGGTGTAACTCCTGCTCATAGCATAGTTGATTATGAAATGTATTTGAGACATAAACTTCAGTTAAAAAAAATTATAGATGAAGATGGAATGATAGAAATAAAAGGGCAGGGAAAAATTTCGGCTTTGAAGGTACGAAAATTAGTAGTTGAATATTTAAATAAAAATGGATTATTGGAAAAAGAAGAAGAAATTCCAAACAGTCTCTCAATTTGTTATCGTTGCGGAACTCCGATCGAACCACTTACATCCAAACAGTGGTTCATAGATGTAAACAAAAAAATCAAACGCTTAAATAATAAATCGTTAAAGGAGAAATCGCTCGAGGTGGTAAAAGACGGCTCGATCAAAATCTTACCTGAGAATTTCACGAAAATTTATTATCACTGGATGGAAAACCTTCGCGATTGGTGTATATCGAGGCAAATTTGGTGGGGACACAGAATCCCTGTCTGGTACTGTACGGAATGCGGTGAAATAGAAGTTAGAGGAACTCATCCGGAAAAATGTAAAAAATGTAAAAGTACAAAATTCAAACAAGATGAAGACACTCTCGATACCTGGTTCTCGTCAGGACTTTGGACTTTTTCTACTTTAGGTTGGCCGGAAAAAACAAAAGATTTTGAGTATTTCCATCCGACAAGTGTAATGGAAACAGGATACGATATTTTGTTTTTCTGGGTTGCGCGCATGATACTCATGACGACTTATGCGACAGGACAAATTCCATTTGAAAAAGTATATTTGCACGGTCTAGTTCGCGACAAAAATGGCGAAAAAATGAGTAAATCCAAGCCTGAAACTTGCATCGATCCTCTGGAAATGATCGATAAATACGGTACTGATGCTTTACGCTTAAGTATGGTGATTGGAGGTAGTGCCGGCAACGATATTCGACTATACGAAGAAAAGGTAGCAGGATACAGAAACTTTATAAACAAAATTTGGAATTCATCTCGTTTCGTATTGATGAATTTGAACGAGACTTCAGAAAAAGAATTTACGATCGCCGACAAATGGATAATTTCCAAACTGAATAAACTCATTAAAGAAGCTACCACTCAAGTTGAAAAATTTAATTTCTCAGAGGCAGGAACTTTGATTTACGATTTTTTCTGGTCGGATTTTTGTGATTGGTATCTTGAAATTTCAAAAGGCGAATTGAAAAATCCGAAAGCTCTTATGTTGGTTTTAGAAAATATTTTGAAACTTCTCCATCCGTTCACGCCATTTATCACAGAAGTAATTTGGGAAAATTTAAATAAAAAAACACTTTTGATAAATGAAGTTTGGCCAAAAGCGGAAAAGAAAAACGAATTTTCAAAAGAAGAAGCGGAAATGCAACGCGTAATCGATGCAATTTCAGAAATAAGAAAAGCTCGCGCCGAATACAAGGTCGATCCGGGTAAAAAAATCACAGCAATTATCTATACTAAATTTCACAAAGAATTCACAGAGCTTTCAGATCCGTTAATCCGACTTGCTAGGCTGGAAAAACTAGAGATAAAGCCGCTCAAAGAAAAGGCAGGAACCACAAATGCAAAACCTCAAAATTCAAAATCATTATTCCTTCCATACACGGAAATTTATCTTCCATTAGCCGGAATGCTCGATCTCGAGAAAGAGAAAATTCGCATCAAAAAAGAAATAGAAAAATTAGAAAAAGACGTTTTGGTTTTGAGTACAAAACTTTCAAATCCGGGATTTGTAAAAAACGCTCCAAAAGCTGTAGTGGAAAAAGAAACGATCATCCTCCAAGAAGCCGAACAAAAATTGGAAAAATTAAAAAAAGAAGAAAAAGCTCTGGACGTAAATCCTTAAAAAAATCAAACAACCTAAATAATAACAAGAAATTCAAAGCAAAAATACCTAGAGAGTAAAAAACTTTCAGTCCAAGATAATTCAAAAATCTCTCTATACTCTTTCAAAAAAGCAATTTTTCAGGTATAATACAAAAATGGATCAAGCATTTGAAATACAGCTCAGAAGAAATATAGAAGCATTAATTGCGGAAGGTAAATTCGGTGAGGCTTTTGAAGAATGTACTAAAATTTTGAATAAAATTCCAAACAATCAAACATTTCTTTCCCTCAAAAGAAGCATAGAAGTCAAAATGTTCGAACTTAATAAAGAAAAGGTAAAAAAAGGAATAAAAGATGCAAAAAAAATATTCAAGAATAAAGACACGGTAGGTGCATTAAAAAAGATTAGGGAACTCTTAACCTTAGCTCCAAACGATTCGACATTGATAAGATTACACGGCAAATTCCAAGAAAAATATAAAAAAGAAACAGAAAAAGCAGAGCAGGATTTTATGAGACAAAAAGAAAAAGAATTCCAAACACTCCTCGAAGCAAACTCATACTCGATACTATTGCAGGAAATAGATTTATTGGAAAGCAATTACATAGGAAATAAAAATGTAATGTCTCTTGCGTCACGCACAAAAGAAGCAATTATAAAAAAAGAAATAGAAGAAAAAAAAGAACTCTTGATGTCGACGAAATTCGAAGAAATTTACGACTTTTTAAATGATTTGAAAAATATCAAAAAAGATTCAAAGGTTTTGATTGATATTGAAATCTCTATAAAAAAACGCGAGTCTGGAGCTGCTATGAGGACGATAGGAGATTTTGTATACTCAGGCACAAACGATCTTGAAACTTTGATGAAATTAAAGAAATACAATGAAGCGGTATTAGTTTCCGAAGAATTATTACAAATAAATCCTCAAGACGAAAAAGTAAGAAAAATCTATGACAAGGCTAAGGCAAAGGCCTACGCAGTTAACAAAAATGATGCAATAGAAATTATTGAGAAATCCATCTCCAAATTAAAAGGAGAATACGCAGATAATAAATCAAACTTCATAAGAATCTATTAAGCAATACAAAGGATCGCGAATCAGCAATCTAAAAAATAATTTTGCCAACCTACTCGCAAATTTATAAAATCGCTCCGAATCTCGGTCAGAAATATTATTTTGCAAGTCTATATCTTTTCCTGCCTATTCTTTCGAATTTTTCGCTATTTTTGAGTGCCAAGACAATGGTGATTTCTTTTACTTGCCTGTTTTTGAGAACATTTTTTATGATATCGTCTTGAGACATTTCTCCTTTTTCTTTTAATAGTTTTACAATTACATCAGCGACGGTTCCTTTCTCGTATCCCCATTCTTTTAAAGCGTAAATTCCTCTTCCGATTAAGACGAATTGTGGGTGTCTGATTAGTTCATTGTGGACAGCCTGAATATTGACTCTTTTATTATCAAAAGTTTTTGAAGAGATTTTTTCAGCAATATCGACGAAGTGCATTGGTGATTTTTCTGATCTTAAAATAAATAAAATTTTATCACGCAATGTTCTAGGATGAATGTGTCTCCATTCATAAAGTCCGATTTTATCATCGTCCACAACTTTCAATCTCTTATCTATTTCCATCAAGGCTTTAAATGATTTCCCATTCAAATTGAAATCCTTCAAGACCTTTTCAAAATCCCTTTCAATTCTTGATATAGGCTTTATATCACCATATTTTCTTAATTGGTTCACGACCTTGTGAGAAGTATTTCTCAAAGAATAATCAGACAAATTCTTAACTTTTATATAAGGATGAAAATCAATCGTATTCCCGATGCATTCCAAATTATCATGTAAATGAAGAGCGAGCCTAATAGCATTTGAATCTACTTTAGTATTCGACTGAGGATTCATTACACTCATAATTCTGTTAACGAGAATGTCTTCTTTTACAAGCCCTCCATTCTCATTAATTAAAAGATCAGAAAATGAATGAATATTGGTCAAGGCGGTATTAAAAACATTCCTTCGCATTTTTGCTAAGGCATTTTTCTCAATCTGTCTGATTCTTTCTCTTGTCACGGAAAATTCTTTCCCGATTTCTTCGAGAGTGTGCTTTCTTGAACCATCTAAATTGAATCTCTTAACAATAACGACTTTTTCTTTATCGGAAAGAAGAAGCAGGAGATTCTGAACAATAGAATCGAGATCTGCCAATGTAGAAGACAAAGTTGTGTCCATAGGAAATAGGGTAAGGGTTTGTTTTTCTTTACGAACCGAATTATAAAAACACTTTGCCTATTTGGCAAAAAAAATGTCTTGTTTGATTTTACAAAATAGTTTCTTGTTTCTTATTTCAGCATATAGCCAGCGCATGGAATTGTTTTTATAGGATTTTCATTAACATGATCTTTAATTTTTTTACGTAGTTTGCTCATATGAGTATCGACAGTCGATATAGATCCTAAAAGACTTTTGCCCCAAACATATTCAAATAAATCGAGTTTTGAGACAATTTTTTCTCTATGTGCAAAAAGAAATTTAAGTATAAAAAATTCTTTATTCTTGAGATCTATCCGGTCTTTTTCATTAATTATTAAAGTACGCGTCGAGGCATCCAATTCCATCACGTAATCATCTCCTTCATATTTCTGAGAAATATCAAGGAAAGGCCCTCTTTGAGATTCATAGAGAGTAATTATGCGCCTGTAAGGGAAAGGTGCTAAAAAAATAGGGCAAGACAAAGCTTCTTTGAAAGAATTTAGGATTTGAAGGTCACAACCATCGATCATTATAAATAAAGGTTTTCCGGAAGCCAGCATGGATAAATGTAAACAAAAATTTAAATGCTGTTCTTTTGGATTTTGTAAAAGCACAAAAAAGCCATCGTGATACAAAAAATCATAATGATCCGAGATATTAAAATCGGTCTTATAAACCAATGATTTGAAGTTGGAATAATCGAAAGATTTTTGAAGCCCCAAGCCTTGAAGGTAATCAGAAGATATAATTGCTGATAACATATAAATTTGGGATAAATTATGGAAATTAATATATTATCGGGTAAAATTAAAGTACATACACAGAAAACGGAAAATCAATAAATGGCTTTAAATAAACGAAAAACGGACTAAAAAAGTGTTGTTGAAGTAAGTACAACAGTAGGTTAAACTCATATTCGATATCAAATAGTATATTAAAATAGCATATTAAAAATATCATATGGCAAATAAGGAATTAACATTAATGGAAAAAGTCGTAGCTCTTTGTAAACGACGCGGAATAATATTTCCAGGGTCGGAAATATATGGAGGGTTGGCTAACACGTGGGACTACGGCCCCTATGGAGTATTACTGAAAAATAATATTAAAGCTTCCTGGTGGAAAAATTTCGTGACGAGTAGGGAGGACATGGTCGGGCTGGATTCTGGTATTTTATTAAATCCCACAGTCTGGGAGGCGTCAGGACACTTAGGTTCGTTTACCGATCCGTTAATTGACTGCAAGAAGTGCAAGGAAAGAATTCGCGGAGATAAATTAATAGAAGAAGCTATGGGAACAGAGACGGCGGTAGGTAAATCCTTGAAAGAAATAGGAGAAATTATTAAAGAAAATAAATTAAAATGTCCAAAATGCGGAGCATGTGATTTTACTGAAGCCAGATCATTTAATTTAATGTTTAAGACACATCAAGGAGTCGTAGAAGAAGAATCTACTCCTGTTTATTTGCGTCCGGAAACAGCGCAGGGAATTTTTATTAATTTCAAAAATGTAGTTCAAACGTGTAGGAAACGCGTTCCATTTGGAATAGGTCAAATAGGTAAGGCCTTCAGAAATGAAATTACTCCGGGAAATTTCACATATAGGACACGTGAATTCGAGCAAATGGAGATAGAATATTTTATCAAGCCGAATGAACCGGAAGAAACAAAGAAAAAATTTCTACAATGGAAAGAAGATGCTGTTAATTGGATTACAAACGACTTGGGGATCAAAAAAGACCATTTAAAATTTCGTGAACATGATAAAGAAGAGCTTTCTCACTATTCGAGTATGACAGTCGATATTGAATACAAATTCCCGTTTGGCTGGGGAGAGTTAATGGGAATTGCTGATCGGGGTCAATTCGACCTGACTCAACATGAAAACTTTTCAAAAGAAGATTTGAAATATCAAGATCCAATGACGAATGAAAAATATTTGCCTGCTGTTATTGAACCATCTTTTGGAGTTGAAAGAATGATGTTGACGGTTCTTCTCGACGCTTACGATGAAGACGAAATAGGAGGAGAACAAAGAGTTGTAATGCGATTTTCTCCGAAAATAGCCCCGGTCCTTGTCGCAATTCTTCCATTAATGAAAAAAGAGGAACTAGCTGATCCCGCAAAAAAACTTTTCAATGACCTTAAAGATAAATTCTCCGTAGAGTATGATGACGGAGGGGCCATTGGCAAACGCTACAGAAGGCAGGATGAGATAGGCACGCCTTATTGTGTCACGATCGATTATCAGACCCTAGAAGATGGAACCGTTACACTCAGAGATCGCGACTCGAGCAAACAAGAGAGAATTAAACTTGATCAGATAGAAGAAAAGATCACGCCTTAGGTATTGAATTTAAACCTGATTTCTGATATAATGATCAGATTTAAATCAATATAAAAACAAATGGCGGAATTCCTAAATAAATTCGTAGATCTGTTGGTAGAAAAACCTCTATTTATCCCATTATTAATCATTGGGATATGGGTTTTGTGTCATTGGACTTTAAAAGCGGTCAGGAGATGGGTCGCGTATAATTCCGATAAACACAGAATCTTTTTCAAGATCACAATGCCACGCGAAGACAGTCAGAAGGACAAGGAAAAAGCGGTCGAAAAAGACTTCAGAGAAAAAATAGCAATGATGGCGCAGTTCTACAGAGCGCTGGAAGAAACAAAAGAGATGAATATATGGAACTCAATAAGAACAAAATTTCTTAAAGACAATATTTTTACGTTTGAATTGGTGGCAGAGCATAAGGAGGTTAATTTTTATGTATCAACGCCAAAGTATTACGCAGGAATAGTAGAGAAACAGATAACTTCATTTTATAACGACGCAGAAGTGTTGCCGGTTCCGGCGTATGATCACTGTCCGGAAGGAAATAAAGTAAAAGGAATGTATGCTTTTCAGCATAGTCCGTATTGGTACCCGACAAAAACATACAAAAAAATTGAAAACGATCCATTAAACGATCTTGCGAATATATTCTCAAACATGCACGAAAAAGAGACCGGAATATATCAAGTAGTAATCCGTCCAAGAAGAGACAAATGGAACAAAAAAGCTGAAAAACAAGGCTCGGCACTATTTCAAGGAAAAACAGGAGGGAAATTAGCAGATATCCCCGTTATTGGTAAAATTTACGCACTTTTAACAGGTATAGTTTTTGGTTATGAAAAATATAAACAAAACGCGCCATCTCAAGATTATTCTACCGGATATGTGAGAATGCTTCAGACAAAAGAAGAAATCGCAAAAGCGGTTGGAGAAAAATCACAACAGGCCGGTTTTGATGCGGTGATTAGATTATTAGCGACCGCGGAAACAGAAAACAGAGCCGAAGAAATTGCCAACAACATGATAGTTGGTCTAAACGTATTTAAAGATCCTTCGATGAATTATTATCAAACCAGGAGATTGTTTTTCATAGATAAATGGAATGACGCGATAATGTTATGGAATTTCAAAAAAAGATATCTGGTAGACAGAGGATGGTTTGATTTTTTAGATGAGAAAACATCATTGTTAAGTGAGGAAGAATTGGCATCACTTTTTCATTTTCCGAACTCTCATTATAATAAAGTTCCTACGATTAGATGGTTGTCATACAAAGTTTTGCCTGCTCCTACAAATCTAAAGAATGAGGGAATATTACTTGGATTAAATCTTTACAGAGGTAAAGAAAATCCGGTGCATTTCCCGGACAAAGATAGAGCCCGTCATCATTATGTGATTGGACAGACCGGTACTGGTAAATCTAGTTTCTTGTCATATATGGTTCGCCAGGATATTCAAAACGGAAAAGGCGTCTGTTTAATTGATCCACATGGAGATTTGGTTGATGACGTAATAAATTTTATTCCAAAAGAAAGAGCAAAAGACGTGATTATCTTTGATCCTTCAGACACAGAGCGTCCTATGGGACTCAATATTCTGGAAGCGACAACACCTGCTGAAATGGATATGGCGTCCAGTCAAGCTACCGAAATATTTATAAAACTTTTCGGTGATGAGATATTCGGACCACGTATCCAGCACTATTTCAGAAATGCATGTTTGACTCTTATGGAAGATCTTGAAGAAGGCGCGACGTTGATAGACGTCCCGAGGATTTTCGTGGATGAAGAATTTATGAAATATAAAGTTAAAAAAGTCACCAATCCGATAGTTAAATCATTTTGGAAAAATGAATATGCGAACACGGGAGCACGCGAAAGAGAAGAGATGATACCTTATTTCAGTGCGAAATTCGGACCATTTATTACAAACTCGATCATGCGTAATACGATTGGCCAGACGAAATCCGCTTTTAATTTCAGAAAAGTGATGGATGAGGGAAAGATTCTTCTTGTTAAACTTTCAAAAGGTAAAATCGGAGATTTAAACACTCAATTACTCGGACTTGTAATAGTGGCTAGAATACAAATGGCCGCAATGAGTCGTGCTGATATGGAAGAAAAAAACAGAAAAGAATTCTACTTATATGTGGATGAGTTTCAAAACTTTGCTACGGATTCATTCTGTTCAATCCTTTCAGAGGCCAGAAAATACAAACTAGCTTTGATAATGGCTCATCAATACATCAATCAGTTGGTTACAACTAAATTTGGAAGTACATCAACCCAGATCAGAGATGCAGTATTTGGTAACGTCGGAACGATTAGTGCATTCAAAGTTGGCGCTGAAGATGCTGAGTATTTGGCTAAAGAATTTGCACCAGCATTAACTGAACAAGATCTAATCGGAATAGCTAACTACAAACAATATATTAAATTAAACATCAATAACACAGCTTCGAGACCGTTTTCTATGAATACTATATACAATCAAGATGGTGCGAATGAAAAAGTCGGAAGTATCGTAAAAGAGTATTCGAGAATGAAACACGGTCGTAAAAAAGAATTCGTCGATCAAGAAATAGCGGCGAGAATAGGAATAGATTATAATGATGAGCCTGTCGATATATCAAAACTTCCAAGTATGCCGGATCAGGCAGGAGGTGGAAATCCAATGGCTAGTATTCTGGCTCAAGCAAAAGCGGAAGCAGTACAACCTACTCAGCCTACCACGCCTCCTGCGGGTCAAACATAAACCACGGCAAAATAGCAAAATTTACTATAGAATTTGGTGTAAAACATTTACCACCAGACTTTTTTCCATCCCAAATAATATGCTATCAAATTTGCTACGATAGGGAAGATAGGAGAGATTATTATGACTGCAAGCAAAACATCCAAAGGGAGAGCTATAGCTATCAAAACAAAGACCAAAGAACCAATCACATAATCAATTTGATCAAATATAGGAAAAGGTTTGCCTGGAGCTATGCCGACACGTCTTTTGACAAAACTTTTTACCGAATCGCCAACCAAAGCCCCAAATCCAAGTAAAAATCCTATAACAAGAGATCCGACAAAAGTATAATTTACGACAGAAATTTGATGCAAATATCCATGAGCGTAAAACAAAAATTGAGCAAAACAAACAATAACTCCACCCAAAACTCCGACTAAATATCCTTTAACAGTTTTGTTGTCACCAAAAATTCTTACTCCTCGCCACTTGCGCCCCAGATCAATAGGTTTTTCAAAAAAATCACCAATATAAATATTAGTAAAAACGACCGGAAGAGAGTTCGCGATATACGCCGGTAGCATAAAATAAACTGCTTGAAGAATTGAGTCTAACATCTGTTAAAATTACAATGGTAACAGGGGGCGGAATTGAACCGCCGACCTCGGGCTTATGAGTCCCGCGCTCTAACCAACTGAGCTACCCTGTCGAAGTGAGGAGCAAGAGAGAAAGCTTACTTTCTCTAATTGATCCGAATGAGCCAGGAATATCTATAGATACCCTGTCAGAATGCTACCCTGTCGAATACACATCAAAACAGGACATTTTTATCAGGAAATACGGCAAAAAGCAAGGTTTTTCAGGTGAGACTTGACGTGTAGAGATGAAAGTGTTAAAATCCTACCTTTAATTTGTCATATGGAAGAAGGGATTACAGTAGAATATAATGCATTCGATTCCGTATCGGATAGGTATTATTACCCGAGAGGCATCGAGTATGCCTATAAACAGCAAGAAGGGTACAGGCTACCGGTCAAAGTCATTCCATATGATGGGGTAAGAGATACTGTTTTAGGAGGCACGAACAGAGTTCCGTTCAAACAGCCACCAGATATGGAGACAGTGGAGACAGGTGTAATTAGAGCGAACGAATTGGGAATGAGTTTTAAAATTGCATTAAATGGAGGGCTACAAATACCCGGAAAAATAGATCTGATAAACGATACAAGATTCAAAAACGATCTAAGAGTTTTAGAGTTGCTAGCAGAGGAAGGAGCGCGACACGGAGTTGAAAATATAGTTACTATCTATAGAGATGAGGTTCTGGAAGTCGTGAGAGAATTATTTCCAAATCTTGCGACTTCAGCTTCAACTATCAGATACGCAGTGCCGAGAACAGGAGAGGAGCACGAAGCAAAATACAGACAGGATTTAAACGATTTTGACCAAGTAATTCCAATCCCTCAGCACACAACGGCAGAATTCTTGAGAAGATTTCAGAACGAAATAGGGAAAATAGTAATTTTCCCATTTTTGACATGCGGACAAGTGGATTTAGAAGCATGCCAAGCACATTATACGGATTTATATTCTGGACTAGATAATAGATTCAGGCCAAATCCAAACAAAGATTGTCGCCAATGTAAAAACGGAGGTCTCTTCAAAGACGAAGAAGAATTCAAAGATGTAATAGGGTTGGGCGTATCGAGTTTTAAAGTTGCAAGAAGTGACGGTAGCAAAGGGCTTCCAAACAGTATTAAACAAATAATAGCTGTATATTTAGCAGCAAAACGAAAAAAGGAGCGTACGGACAGAATAATTTAAGTCTAAAGATAGTTAAAAAAGCTTTCTTGGTTGCGGGGGGCGGATTCGAACCACCGACCTCAAGGTTATGAGCCTTGCGAGCTGCCTCTGCTCCACCCCGCGTCGATAAAAACCTTACCGGAACGGTGAGAGATTAATAGAAACTTGATACAAAGTCAAATTTCATTCAAAAAAGAAATCCCACCATTTTTGAGGATTACTGCGAGTTTCAATTTTTACGCTGTCTA
Source organism: uncultured Candidatus Peribacteria bacterium (assembly GCA_964525485.1). Lineage (GTDB taxonomy): Bacteria > Patescibacteriota > Gracilibacteria > UBA1369 > LOWO2-01-FULL-3 > DAONBD01. The sequence continues at coordinate 40,444 of CAZGHH010000001.1, forward strand.
CAGTCTCAAATTCTGATTTTTCCCCACTTAAAATTTCTTGGAAATTTCTTTCTGTATTTTTAGCTTCATAAGTAAGACTGTCTGGCGAAACAACGATAACTTCTTCACCAGGATTCACGAGCCCAAGATTTTGTTTTGCGATTTTATCGATATACTCCTCGGAAGTGAAATACAAATAGTCACTAGTCTTTTTTTGATTTTCGGCTTTAATTAAAGCATTTTCCTTTTCATATTCAGCTATATACCTATCAACCAAGTAACTGTTGTATACATTTTTAGTCAAAGAATATATCAAATACGCCACGAGAAGAAACTCGATTATAAGTATCACTTTCGTGAGGCTTGAGGTATTTGAATCCATGGCTAGATTTTTAGCATAAAAAGGTTAAAATTACCACAGTCAGAATATTAATTTTTACAAATGTTAAAGGAAGCAAAAAAGATACACTTCGTAGGAATAGGAGGTATAGGTATAAGTACTATCGCGCAAATTTTAAAAGAACAAGGGAAAGAAATTACAGGCTCAGACATTGAAGACACAGATCACATACATCAACTTCAAAGTGGAGGAATTCGCGTTGCAATAGGTCATGACGCGAAAAATCTAGAGGACGGTACGGATCTTGTTATTTACTCATTCGCAATTGAAAAAGATAATCCGGAATTATTAGCGGCGCACGAAAAAACCATTCCGTGTATCACATATCCACAGTCAGTAGGGGAGTTCAGTAAAGATTATTACACAATTGCCATTACGGGAACTCATGGCAAATCTACGACGACGAGTATGACAGCACTTCTACTTCTCAACGCGGGCCTCGATCCGACAGTAATAGATGGAACAAAAATGAAAGAACTCGGTGACAAGAATTATCGCCTTGGAAAAGGTAAATATCTTGTAGTTGAAGCATGTGAATTTAGAGATGCATTTTTGAATTACAAGATGGACGTTCTCGCGACAATTAATGTCGACTCAGATCATCTTGATTATTTTTTAACACAGGAGAATTACGTTCAGGCTTTCAACAACGCAGCAAAAAAAGTTGAACCAAATGGTCTCCTAATTATAGACGCAGAGGATGCAAATAGCCGACATATCCAAGACGGAGCATCTGCTCACCCGGTCTGGATTACAAGCAACATTGAGCATAAATTTAAAAAAGATTACTACTATCTCGAAGGAAATACTCTTTATTACGTAGATAAAAACAGCACAGAGCAAACATTACAGATAAATCCAAACGTGCCAGGCAAATTCAATATTCGCAACGCAGCACATACTGCAATTATTGGTGTTCATTTAGATATTCCAAAACAAAAAATTGAAGAAGGTATCGCGGCCTTTCAAGGTAGCTGGCGCAGAATGGAATTAAAAGAAACAAACCTTAAACACGCGTTATTCTATGATGATTACGGTCATTTGGCTTCCGAAGTCGACAATACTTTGAAAGCAATTCGTGAAGAATATCCAGATAAAAAAATCCTCGCGGTTTTCCAACCGCATCAATTCATTCGTATCAAAAATTACTTAAAAGAATTCGGCGAATGCTTCTCAGCCGCAGATGACGTGCTTATCCCGGACATTCTCCGTAATCGTGACACTCCAGAGCAAATGGCGAGTATCGGAACCGAAGAACTTCTAACTGAAATAAAGAAACACAAAGAAAACGTTTTTCATACAACCGATATATACAACACTGCAGACTGGGTTCGCTCTCACGGCGATGAATACGACGTGGTAGTGGCGATGGGTTCAGGAAATATCAAGAAGTTGTATAAGTTAATATAGCGCTTGAAGTTTGATTTAAACTCTTTTCCAGATCGTTCCGTTTGGGCCGTCTTCCAGAACGATTCCTTTTCCTTTTAACAAATCTCTGATTTCATCTGATCTTTTAAAGTTTTTCGTAGCACGAACCTCGTTTCTTTCTTTTATCAACTCCTCGATGTCAGAATCCAAAGCTTTTTCTTGCACGAAGATAATCCCGAAAACAGAATCGAAACGTTTAAGCAATTCAATAACCTGGTCTTTCTTATACTCAGTTTCGAATCCAACATCTTTAATTAAATCAAAAACTACAGAAAGTGCGCCAGACGTATCGAAATCATTGTCCATAAATTCTTCAAATCTTTTCGCGTAAAATTCAGCATCGAAATCTTTCTCTCCGTTACTGTTTTTTAAACTTCTCACGAAATCATGAATCCTCTGCAAGCCAGCCTTCGCCTGGTCAAGTAATTCGTCACTAAATTCGATAGGTGAACTGTAGTGCTTTTGCAAAATCATGTAGCGGATTACGCGACCATCGTATTTTTTTAAAATCTCTTTTAATGTAAAGAAATTACCGAGACTCTTACTCATCTTCTCTTTATTCACAGTGATGAATCCATTATGCATCCAGTATTTAGCAAAAGCTCCAATGCCAAACACAGACTCGCTCTGAGCAATCTCACATTCATGATGAGGAAACTGTAGATCAGCACCACCTCCGTGAATATCAAATTTTTCGCCAAGAAGTTTCCATGACATTACGGAACATTCCAAGTGCCAACCAGGACGACCGTCTCCCCAAGGAGAAGCCCAAAACGGCTCGCCATCTTTCTTGAATTTCCATACACAAAAGTCATAAGGATTTCTTTTCCCCGTATTTTCAGCAACTCTAGCGCCAATTTTCAAATCTTTCAATTTTTGTCCTGATAATTTTCCATATGAAGGATCTCTTGTAATGTCAAAATAAACTCCGTCACCATCGATAACATACGTCACGCCGGCGCTCTCCATCTTCTGCAAAAACTCGATCATCGCCGGTATGTATTCAGTCGCTCTAGGAGTTGCATCCGGCGCCATTATCCCGAGCGCCTCATAATCTTCCTGGTAAGAAGGAATGATCTTATCAGCCAATTCCTCCACGCTAATATCTTCTTCATTCGCACGATTTATCATCTTGTCGTCGATATCCGTATAATTTGAAACAAACCGCACTTCGTATCCTTTATAAATCAAATACTTACGAACGATATCGAAACAAACAGCGCTTCTGCCATGTCCCAAATGTCCGTGATCGTAAACAGTCGGTCCGCAAACATACATAGAAACTTTTTTCGATCCAGGTTCGGTTTCAGCGTCGACAGGAGAGAACTTCTCTTTTTTCCAAGTCAATGTATTTTTAATTTTCAAGTTCCCCATTATTTAAAAAAAATTATAAAAACGTAATCAATTTAATCAATCCATAAACAAGAATGTTTATGATAAGCATAGCAGTAAAAGGTGACAGATCGAGCATGCCGATCCTATGAGGTAATTTTCTGGCAACACGCAAAATCGGCTCAGTAATATCATGTACAAAATAAGTGATTCTTCCGGGTTTTCTCATACCTCCAACATTAATCCAAGACAAAATAATCCTGGCAAAAATAGCATAAGACATGATATTGCCAAGAACTGTAATAAAATTAACAGCAAAAACTTTTATCTGTGTAATATCTATATTCATAGCCAATTAAAATTCATTGGCCAGATTCTAGCATCTTATTTCTTTTTTGAAAATTGAGAAAATGCAATTCCGCCCAAACCGGCTACGGCAAACAGGAATGCAACTTCAGGTCCGCTTTCAGAGACGTCTTTTGGTATCTCGGCCAAATGCTCTGCACCGGCTGTGCCTTCCAATACGTCGGGAGGTAAATATGTCGAAGACCCGGGAATGCCGGTGACAACATTACTTACGTGTGAAGAAATTCCACCTTCATTATCGACGGCAACAACTGCAAAATAATAAGTTTTACCATTTATCAAATCTGGAATATACCAGTTTGTAGCGGCGGTCCAAGTATCCACAGCGTATCTCATATCATTTGGAGCGATACCATAAAATACTCTATAAAATTTAACAGGATTGCCTGTTTTTGGAGCATCCCATTTTAAAGCAACTTTATGATCACCGGGATATGCGATTAAGTTAGCTACATCGCCAACCAATGGAGCTGAAGTCGCACCCGGGACATCAGATAGGCCTGGAGTACCTTGTACGCCAACAAGCAAAGGAGTTTCTTTTTCTTTTTTAGTTTGATTTCCCAAGTTATCGCTAAGCGTTACAACTGAAAGATATTGTCCGGCAGTCACGGGAGCTTTGAATTTCGCAGAATAATAACCGTTGCCGGAATCTTTCATTTCATAAGTGCCATCACCAACCTGTAAAAGGACTTTTAATAAGTTGGTCTCGGCATATACTCTTGCTTCAACTTCACCTGATGCCGCAACGCCTGCAGGTACATATTCAAGTTTTTCGAAAGTTGGAGGAGTCGTGTCTATTTTAAATTTAATTTTTGAAGAAGAAGCTACGATAGTTCCTCCATCATTAATAATAGCTACAAAGATTTCATGATCGCCATCAGACATGGCCGCAGTAACAAACATAAAATTACCGGTCGAGTCAGCGGTGGCAGATCCTATCTCAGAATTATTATCATATATTTTTAATTTTGCTCCCGGAGTTGCTACTCCTGAAACAACCTGTGTTTTATTTGCAAAGATACCGGGAACAGGATTTGAAAGAGTTATAAGATCGCTCGCAGAACCTGAAGTGCCGGAAACGACTACAGTCAACGTCCCGAAAATTTGAATGTCAATTATATCACGTGCTTCTATTACATATGTACCGGGAGAATTAAAAGACAGTGCTAATGAAAAAGTATGAGCACCGGCATCTTGTATTCCAAATGTATAGTCAGAAGGCAAATTCACAGAAGTAGCATCTCCTGACGTAACGGCAAAATGAACAGTTCCATCGTATTCCATAGCAATTTGCTCGGATTGATCCATCGCCGACAAAGTAAATGAAATATTTTGACCAACTGAAACGGTTTGAGGCAAATCTTTGAAAGCCAAATGAGAAACCGGTCCTGCTGAATTTCCGACAGCATGGCCTATCACGGCGTTTTGACTATTCAAAACAGAAGCCGAATACGGAGAATAAGACCTTTGAGTCGCATAAGAATTCGAAGAGGTCGTATTAAAAATTTCATCCGTAGAATTGAAATAAACAATCTTAGCTCTTGATGTTAAAACTTTATTTTTAGTCAAATCAAATATTGAATAGGTTGAAACGCCAGGTGTTTTTGAATTCACATTAAAGACGGCCACGCCGTTTTCGTCAGTCATTTTCGCCGACGGCATGATGTCCGAATCTCTACTGGAAATCAAAGTTAAAACGTCTCCAAATATAGGTTTACCATTTGAATCTCTTAATATGATCTCAAGTTCTCCATCATCTTTGCCTATACGTACAACCTGCTCCGAAGGTGAAACCTCAGAGAAATCATCCGAAACAACGCCACTAGAAACAGACAAAGTCGAGTTTGCAGAGGTTGAATTCGCGGAAACTGTTGTATTTACAGAAGCCGAAGCCGCGACCGTAGAAGTCGAAGGCTCAACGGCTTTCACAGATTCGAAATCGTAAGCAAAGGAAACCGTCAATAACGATAATATAAGTATCCAACCGGCGACCAAACTAAGTATTTTTGTTTTCATATTTATTTTTTGAATCAGTAAATGATACACCAAAAAGCTTTTTTCTTCAAGAATACCCCCCTAGATTCAGAAGATATGTCAAGTCTTAATAAAAACGTCCCCAGAGTTGTAAAAACAGATGAATTCGTATAAACTCTACGGGACAATAAAGCTATTAATTATGATTAAAAAAATATTTGTATTTTTTACGCTGTCTTTCATGTTATGTGCATCGCCGATGTTGAGCATGACTACAGTATTTGCTGACACAGAAAAAGTCGTAACGAACAACATTCAAAAGACATTACTGGAAGCGGTTATCAAAAGTGAAGACACGAATTCTGTCAAAGGAAACATGATATTCGACGCTTCCCAGAGTTACATGCCGGAAAATGAAAAAGAATATAAATTCGAATGGGACTTTGGAGATGGAAATAGAGACCAGGGAATCGAGACTCCTCATTCATATAATAAACCTGGAAGATATACAGTGTCGTTGCGTATTTACAACGACAAAGAAGAATCTGTGACAAAAAAAGAAATTTTTATATACAACAAATCAATACTTGTACTTACAGATTCTCAAACAAACAAAGCACTCCTGGAAACAGTAAAGGCGTATGGCGAAGACAAAGGCGTATACATAAAAATTGTAGACAGTTTTGGAGCGAGCTCTGAATTTATATCGGAAGAAATCTTGTACAAAAAGCTGTCCGAATCACTTTCTCATCTTCAAAAATCATCGCAAGTTTTGACATGGACTAGAGAAAATTCCGGATTGAACGCTCTTTCTAGACTCGTAACCGAATCGCGATCAAAAGAGCCTATAAACCTTTCAAGTAAATCAATCATAGTCGTAACGAGCGATATAGAATCTTATTCAGGAAGAATAAAAAACCAGTTTTCACTATTGAACCCAAAAAACATAGTTTTGGTCAACGAAGCCGGAGTATATCAAATTATAGATAATCTCACCTTCGAGGATTTAACTAAAAATTTAAAAGAAAAAGGGTATGAATACAAAATCATCACAGAAGCCAGTTTCAGACTAATGCCGTGGAACTTCTTGTCGTATTTTATATCCGTACTAATAGAAAAAGGGATTCCGGACAATACGATTGCATTACTTTTACTGCTTCCGGTTATTGCGACGGTCATAACATTCATGAAGCAATTCGTTGGACTCACGACTATGGGGATATTCACTCCAATGGTAATCACTCTCTCGTTTTTAGTAATAGGTGTTAACTTCGGACTATTGGTGCTTTTAATGATACTGACGGTAGGAACACTCGTGAGGCAACTATTAAACAAAGCCAGACTTCTTTATATACCGAAAATGGCGATAGTTATAACATCGACAGCCATTATGCTGTTATTGATGCTTATTTTGAGCTTGTATTTGAATGTTTTTAACGCGACGTTCATATCATTGAGTATATTCCCGATGGTGATACTCAGTACTCTTGTGGAACGTTTTATCAGTATCAAAACCGAGCGCGGACTGAAAACAGCAATAGTGCTGATGATTGAAACGATAATAGTATCAGTAGTTGCATATATTATAGTTGGGGGAAAAATGGATTTGGGAATAGTTGAATTTCAATTCGGATGGATCAGGGATTTGATGTTAAACTTCCCGGAATTGGTATTTGCGCTAGTTATAGTTAATGTGCTGCTTGGTAGATGGACAGGTCTTAGAATGTTGGAATTTATAAGATTCAAAGAAGTCATAAGACACATAGAAGAAGAATAATAAAACAATATGAAACTTTTTAAGTCATACGGAATTTTAGGAATAAATGCGAGAAATCTTCTTTATATTAAACCGCTAAATCCGGCAAAAGCTGTAAAATTAGCCGATGACAAAATTAAAACGAAAAAATTTCTTGAGACAAGGGGAATTCCTGTGCCCAAATTATTAAAAGTCATACAAAATCACGAAGAATTGGAGAAGTTAGACTTCAAGACATTACCAAATGCATTCGCATTAAAACCAAACAGTGGATTTGGAGGAGAAGGAATAATTCCGATCAAATCCAGAGAAGATAACGATTTTATATCGGTAAACGATAAGATCTATACAAAAGAAATGTTATACGATCAGATATTGGATATTCTCGACGGAAGATTTTCTATATCAAATATATCTGACATAGCTTTTTTTGAACAATTGATAATTCCCGACAAATCATTGGGGAAGTATTCATATTCAGGATTACCGGACATCCGTATAATTGTTTACAACATGGTTCCGGTGATGGCGATGCTAAGACTCCCGACAAAAGAATCAAATGGCAAGGCAAATTTGCATCAAGGGGCGTGCGGAGTCGGGCTGGACCTAGCTTCCGGGAAGGCAACATACATAGTCAAAAGTAATAAAATTATTGATGAAATAGAAGGTATCGGGAAGTTAGATGACTTAAAAGTGCCATTCTGGGATGAGATTTTATTGGCTGCATCAAAAATTCAGATGGCTACAAATCTAGGATATTTGGCGGTAGACATGGCTATAGATAAAAATTCAGGACCTTTGCTCTTGGAAATCAATGCTAGAGCAGGGCTAGGAGTTCAAAATGCGAACTTGGCACCATTAAGAAAAAGATTGGAAAGAATAGAAGGCGTGAAAGTCGGCAAGCCGGAAAAAGGAGTTCAGATAGCAAAAGACATGTTCGGTGCGGGATTTGAGAAAAAAGAACAAATCACGGTAAATAAGAAAATAATCGGAAAAGAAGAAGACGTTGAAATTAACATAAAAAACGAATCTCATGTACTCAAAGCGATAATAGATCCATCTCACGAACGAAGTACTTTGGATATCAAAATCGCTGAAAAATTAAACCTTACGAAATCTACGGAATATGACGACGAAAAATCCACATTAAAATTAAAATTCACACTAAAAGACAAGAAAATACAAACAGTCGTGGACGTAGAGAAAATTCAAAACGAAGATTTCAAAATGATAATAGGTGAAAGAGACCTAGAAGGTTTTTTGCTCGATATCAAGGCGAAATCAAGCACAACAAAAAAACATCAAAAAGCAGTAATTAAAAAAAGAAAGAAAAACCATTTTGAAATTGACGAAGAAATCACTGGAATAGATAACCAAATTAAATTACTTTTCCATTTGCGTCCGGTAAATCTAGAAGAAGAGAGACAAAAGTTTTTTAATAATTACACTTACAACCCGCAATTTATATATCCGGAACTTAGGTTCAATTCAGACACTTTGAAGCAAAGATTGGCATTGATAGACAACTACGGAGGTATACTTGGAGAAATATTTGAAGCAAAAAAACAAGAAATAATAAAAAAGATAAATTTACTGGATCACATAGGGGAAGAGTCATTCACTCAAAAATCAATTGAACTTTTTGGAAGCCCGGATGAGAACCTTATCAATGAATGCGAAAAATTATTAATAGAAAGCGACAAAAGCTACAAAAAAGATGCAGATAAAATAATGATATCCTCCGACGATGCAGCAAAAGCATTCAAAAAAGTATTCGAAGAATATGGACTCAAAAATTGGAACGTGAAAATCAAAGATGAAATGGTTACAGACTGTGTGGCGGGGAAAAACAACATGCTTTTCGTCAGAAAAAAAGCAACTTTCAGCGAGCATAAAATACAAAAGTTAATAATCCACGAGATCGAAACGCACATATTGACAGCTGAAAACGGAAAAAATCAACCTTTTGAAATATTTAATAGGGGACTGGCAAATTACTTGGAAACGCAAGAAGGCCTGGCTGTTTACAACGTCAACGAACAACTCGACAAAAATATCTCAAGAAGTTATAAGGCATTGGCGTTGATTATAGCTATAGCAACGGCTCATCAAGCATCTTTTAATCAAGTTTTTGAGAAGATTTTATCGTTTGGGCTTTCAATAGAAGATTCATTTAGAATAACCTTGAAAGTTAAAAGAGGCCTAACGGATACATCATCAAAAGGTGCGTTCACAAAGGATATGATGTACTACAGTGGATATAAACAAATAAAAGAATTTATAAAAAACGGAGGTGAAATGAGAGATTTATATATAGGAAAATTCAATTTAAAAGATTTGGATTTAATAAAAAAACTAGAAGGACTCACGGACCCGAAAATCTTACCAAAGTGGCTTAGATGAAGTTAAATAATTATCATTGCGTCACCGAAGCTAAAAAATCTATATTCATTTTTTTTTGCAATTTCATATAATTCCAGAATTTTTTTTGTGCCATCAATTTTGAGTCCGTGCTGCTGACATTTATATTCTATAAATGAAGCAACAAGCATGATCAAAGTACTCTTGGGCAGGTGAAAATTTGTAATTAATTTATCGGTAAATTTCCACTGATATCCTGGATAAATAAAAATATTAGTATCGGCAGCTTTGGGTTTCAAAATTCCTTTTTCACAAGAAGTTTCAAGTACTCTCACACTGGTAGTCCCTACAGCAACGATATTTTTTCCCGCATTTTTTGCGCGATTCAATTTTTCAGTGGTGGTATCATCAATTTGAAAAAATTCGCTATGCATTTCATGATCAACAACGTCATCAGTTCTGACTGGTAAAAAAGTGCCCAGTCCCACATGTAATAAGACAGTTTCTACGTCAACACCATTGGACTTTAATTTTCTCAGTAATTCATCAGTAAAATGAAGTCCGGCAGTAGGTGAGGCCACGCTTCCTTTTTCGACAGCATAGACAGTTTGATAATCATCCAAAGAAGCGTGTGAGTCTTTTATATAAGGAGGAAATGGAGCTTCTCCGAAGGACTCTATATTGTGATCAGAGTAAAATCTAATGATTCTCGTGCCGTTAGACAAAATATCGAGAATTTCAAAAATAAAAATTCCATTATTTTTTTTAACAGAGACTTTCAACCCTTTTTTGAATTTTCTTCCGGGTTTCACCAGACATTCATACACATTATCAGCTACACATTTTAATAAAAAAATCTCACATCCATCAAATAAAATTCTGGCTTTTATAACTTTCGATCTATTCAAAACCAAAACATCTTTAGACGAAAGATAATTAACAATATCTCTAAAAAGACAGTGTTTAACAGCTAAAGTCTTAGAATCAAATATCAAAAGCTTCGCAGAATCTCTAGGATTAGCGGGATCCTTGGCTATAAAACTATCTGGCAAAGCGTAATCGAAATCGGATAATCTCATGTTCTTTGAATAACAATCAATGTAATGTCATCGAGCTGAGATTCGTCTCCGACAAAGTCAGCCAAATCTTTTGAGATATGATAATTAACACCAGAAGCATTGTATTGCTCAACATATTCTCTGAAAGAATTTTTTAATCTCTCCAGTCCAAACAACTCGCCGGATTTGCTTTTTGCTTCAGTTATTCCGTCACTATACAACACGATAACATCACCGACCTCAAAAGGCAGTTCAATTTCTTTGGCGAGCTTAGAAACATCCGGAATCATACCCAGAGCAGTTCCTCCACTAGGAATAGCTTCGAGTTGACCGGTAGCTTTTCTAAAAATCAACAAATGTTCATGCCCAGCTCCAACGTAAGTCATTTTTTTTGTAGCTTTGTTAAAAGAAAGCATCACAAGAGTCATGAACATCGAAGGCAGAGAGTATTTTTTTATATGTTTATTCACATTTACGATAATATCTCTTGCAGTAGGTAAAAAATCGGCAAAAGAATTAATCATTGCGTTAATCATACCCATTAAAAGCCCGGCGCGAACTCCGTGCCCGGTAACATCTCCCACATAAATATACAAATTTTCTTTTGAATCTATAAAATCATAACTATCTCCTCCAATTTCACTCGCCGGAAGATTTTTGGCGACAATTTCAAGTCCGTCCACTTTCGGTGGCTCACCAGGGAAAATACCTTTTTGAAGTTCATAAGCCATGGTAAGCTCGTCCAACATTCGTTTGCGATCTTTGATGTCAGAGGCAACCTCGGTAAATCCTTCGGTAACTTTATTGAAAAAATGAGCGATGATTCCTACTTCATCCACCCTTGTCGTAAATATTTTTTTAATACTTTTTCCGGCCAAAGCGAGTTGTATTTGACCTAAAACGGTTTTTAAAGGCTTTAGAACAATAACAACAAAAGATGTAAGAATTAAAAAAGAAAAAACAATAAAAGCGATAAGCACAACTTTTGAAGGCAAAGCCTCCCGTCCGTTGAAATAGAAATAAAATCCACCGAATAAAACAACTATCAATAGGAGTAAAACAGCGGCAAACTTCGATGTGATACTTCTACTTAAAAACATTAATTAGGTTGTGTTAAAAAATCCTTAAAAGTTGAATAAATAGGTATAATTTCTGAAATTCCTATAGTCTTAAGAACATCTTTTACATGAGCATCTGCGCCAACCAATACCAATTTCTTCCCTTTTTGATCGAGATTTGTATGTAATTCAACGAGATATCCAATACTCTCACTATTTATAAATTTCAAAGAAGTAAAATCGAAAACCAAAGTATCCATTTTAAAGGATTCAACTATCGAATTTATTTCTTTGTGAGTATCGATATATCCGGCTTTATCAAATTCCCCTGTGAATTTTATGACCTGATATTTTTTATCATTATCAGAATTCCCAATCTCAATAGTCAAAGTAGGTTCCATAATTATTTATAGTTAAAATGTTTTTTTGTTGAGTGAAGAAATCCTTTTATACTTTCGATTTCTTCTGGTTCGTCCACCAAACTATACAGCATTTTGAAATAATTTAAATACTTCTTGCCGACATACTCTGCAGATTTGGATTGAGTTTTTGTTAATAGTTTATTTATTTTAGCTGAAACGATCTGCTTTAATTCAGATTCTATCGTAGTACGCATTTTATAAGGCAGATTTTTAATATTCTTTTTTAAATTTTTTCTCATCGCATCATCCGCTACAAAAAATAATTCAATTAATTTTTCCACAGATTTTACATATCCCATTTTCGCAATAGCGATTGCTGAGAACATTTGAAGTTTTAGATCATCGGATTTAAGTAGGTTTAGACAAAATGAATGTTTTGATTTCAATTTCAATTCACCTATTGCAAAAACGCCGGCCTCTATCAGTTTTTTATTTTCTGATTCGAGCATGAGATTCAAATTCAAAACAAGAGCATCATAAAAATCATCATATTTCCAAAGTGAAATAATGGCCGCCGCTCGTTCATAAGATTTCTTTGAATTCAAAAACGGCTGTATGTATGAAATAACACTTCTATCCTTGTACTGCCCAAGAGCCAAAATCACATCCGCCTTTAATGAATTTTTTGCCTTACTTAGTATGTTTATCAAGAATCCAAAAGTCCCTATTGGATTTAATTTTGAAAGCAAATGTATTATTAATGATTTCACTTCCTGATTCCTTTCAGATTTATAAAGTTTTTTCAAAGATTCAGCTATTTTGTATTCATAAAATATATTTTTATGCAAAAACTTTTTAATATCGTCATAACCCAATATCGCATCCAAAGCGGCCATCCTGAATTCAGGATTTTTCGACTCCAAAACATTTAATATATCATCAATAGCATCGTAATCTTGTAATTCTTTTAGAGCCGAGAGCACTTTTAGTCGTATAAAATCGGGCTCTTTTGAATTATTTAAAACTTTTAAAAGAACGGGAAGAGCGGATTTGTGTCCTTTTTGCGCGAGAATATCTATTGATTCAATCCTATCAATCCTGTCTTCGGAGGTTAGTAAATTTGAAGCCGCAACTTTTGTGTATTTGTCCTGAAGGGCATAAGTGACTACAAAAAGACCGATTAAAACAAAAATCATCGTAAGATTGATCGCAAGAGTCAGGTCAGAATCTAGTTTAAAAACATTTTGTAATAATATTAAAATACCGGTTCCAAGAATAGCTCCAAACGGCCTAGCCATGCCTTCCAAAAATTCCCTGGTATGCTCTCTGAAATGCTCTTTCACTGAATAGTAAGCGGAATGATAAGCATTAATATGAATAATTTGACCTATTGTTTTATTAGCCTGGGCAAGTACAGCGGTATTGAAATTAAACCTGACAGTCAAACCAAATATGCTAAGAAGCATCAGGATAGGGTGAACCAACATGCTGCCTATAATACCAAGAGACGAGATCAGTCTTCCTCCGACAAAGAACTGAACAAACAAAGCCGCAACATTAAACAAAATAAACAATGCTCCCAAATCATGCACCAAAGCGTGCTCAAAGCCACTTCCGGAATTGAGAACGGCAGTCGAAATATTTTTTACAACAGCCTTTGTGTATTGGAATTCTATTAAATTCGAAAAGATCCATTGAAAAATCACAACAAAGAAAAGCCCTTTAATAAAAGATACCTGTCTTATTTGGTGAGATATATCCTTGAATTTTTCTAAGATCGAAATATGTTCATGCTCAGTTGTTTTTTTACCAATAAAAATTTTAGGGACAGATTTTAAAGAAAACCTATAATAAAAAATACAGGGAAGAATTAACAAAAGAGCCAGAATCCAAATATAAACAAACTTCACAGGATCTATAGAAGCGGAAAACCCAACAACAAGAAGACCTGCAATGATGCCTCCTATAGTTTCGGCTGATTCTATAAAAGAAAAAGTCCTTTCACTTTCAAGTGGCGTAAATAAGTTTTCCACGAACCCGTTTAATATGATTTTAAACTGCACCAGGAAGATCGAAATTGCCCCCAAAAGTAATCCAAAAAAAACAACATCGTTTTTACCACTAAAAAAAGCGGAAAAAAGCAATATCCAACAAGACAACATAATACTCCAAAACATTATTTTCTCCTTAGAAAATCTATCTATAAAAGTCATGTAAAACAAAGATCCCAAGACGGTAAAAACTCCATTCACGATAAATAAAATAGGTAAATTCACTATTCCGTATCTGCCAACAAACATGCCTACGATCATAGTCCACCCGACCACAAACCCCATTCTATAGAAGAAATTAATTCCCCAAGAAAGAGCCACTCTCGAGAATTCCATTCTATTGATATTGAAAAGCTTTTCGAGTAAAGATACAGGTTTGATATTCATTTATATTTGTTTTTATCTTAATGAAATATTATACAATAAAATCAAGTATAAAGCAATCACTAAGGAGATGTTTTTTGCATTATTTTAGGTAGAATATCCCGCGATGTTAAAAAAGTTTTTCAAACCTATTAGTACCGGAGGTGCAAGTGCTTTAATTGCGTTTACATCGCTATTAAGTTACGTCGCCGGACTTATAAGAGACAGAACCATCGCAGTACATTTTGGGACGACTACGGCGACAGATACATATAACGCTTCGTTTTTAATTCCCGATTCTCTTTTTAATTTATTCATAGCCGGAGCTTTGACGGCATCTTTCATGCCTATATTTGCGTCTTACGTGAATAAGGACAAAGAAGAAGCAAAAGTTTTGGCAAACACAGTGCTCACAGGAGCATCAATTTTAACAGCGATATTAATAATCTTGGCATTCATATTCACCAAACAAATCATACCGGTCTTATTTCCGGAAGTGAGTATAGAAGGGCAACAAGATATAATAAAAATGACCAGATTAATGCTTCCGTCGGCGTTTTTATTTTCAATCAGCAACGCTCTAGGGAATATACTAATGACCTACAGGCACTTCATGTCTTTTTCTTTGTCACCGGTTTTATACAATCTCGGAATTATCACAGGAATACTTTTTTTCAATGAAGAATACGGAATTTACAGCGCGGCGATAGGGGTTTTAATTGGAGGAGTTTTGCACGCAAGTGTTAGAATTATAGACACTTTATATACGGAGTATAAATACAGACCTCAGTTAAAATTAAAACATCCGGGCTTCAAAAAAACAGTGAAATTAATGATCCCTAAAGCTATCAGTTTAATTGCATGGCAAATTAATCTGTATATATTCGCTACAGTCGGAATGAAATTAGCCGAAGGTGGTTATGCCGCGTTTAATTTCGCGAGGAATATACAAGGATTTGCAGTTACATTGTTCGGAGTTGCGTTAGCCACAGCTGTATTTCCGAGCTTGAATGCGGCATATAGTAATGGGGACAAGCAGAGATACACGTTAGACACACAAGTGACAACTCAAAGAATATTATTTTTTACAATTCCGGTTGCGGTCGGGATGACGCTAATGGCAAAACCATTTACAGAATTGGTACTCGGAGGAGGAATGTTTGATGCAAATTCAGTCGCCATCACATCGATATTGCTAATATTTTTCGCGGTTTCAATACCATTTGAAAGCTTGACCCAATTATATACAAGATCTTTTTACGCCACTCAAAATACATTAACGCCAACATTGATAAACATTTTCGCCTTTTTGATCATGGGACTGACCACTATTTATATTGCACCAAAATATGGAATAAATTGGTTTTCTATAGGATACAGCATTGGGTATCTATTTTATTGTATAATGTTGATTTCCGCATTAAACAAGAGACTGTCGGGTTTCAAATGGAAAGATTTTTCTAAAAGTCTTTTAAAGATAATTACAGCATCCATTATTATGGGAGCTTTTATATTCTTCACACGTGATTTTTATATTCAATTACAGATCCCGGCAAAAATATACACTTGTTTGGAAATCGTTATCGCCGCAGGTATATATTTCATAATTACTGGATTCTTTAAATCTTCGGAAATCTCCAGCGTTAAAGTTATTTTCAAAAGAATATGGCCAAAAAGAGTTTAAAATTTTGCGCAAAAATAGCGGTCATTGCTTTTATAATCATCTTTTTAATATTCAGAGGAAAATCTCTGATTTTTAAAACGGCGAATAGATTTGAGATCTATACTCAAAATCATAGAAACGAAGTTGTATTAAAAGAGATAGCAAAAGATGAAGCCAATAAATCCCCGCAAACACACCTTCCGGCACCCACTCAGACCCCGCCAACCATTAACAAATCGACAAGTCCAATTTCAAGTCAAACTCCAAAACAAAGTTCCAAGTTATTAAAAGTTCAATTCATATGCCAGGCTCCGCTACAAACAACCAAAAACTGGAAATATCACGAAGAAAGTTGTGAAGAAGCTGCTGTATTGCAAAACTATTTATATGAGACAAAAAATTCAATAGAAAAACAAGAAGCGCACGAAGAAATACTGAGAATGATAGAGTGGCAAAGACAAAACTTCGGAACACACAAAGATTTATATGCAGATGATTTGAAACAATTCATCATCGGGTATTACGGCATAAAAGAGTCCGATATAAAAATCGTATACGATGCAGGTATTGAAGATATTAAAAAAATAATCGATACAGGACATCCGGTTATAGTTCCGATAATGGGAGATATATTAAAAAATCCAAATTATCCATATCCCGGATACCATATGTTGATAGTGACGGGCTACACAGAAGAGATGATCATCACAAACGACAACGGAACTAGAAAAGGGGAGTCATATAGTTATCCGCAAGCACGATTCCTAGAAGCAATGCAAGCAGCAGGAGGAGACATCGTAAGCATACA
Organism: uncultured Candidatus Peribacteria bacterium; assembly: GCA_964525485.1. Taxonomy (GTDB): domain Bacteria; phylum Patescibacteriota; class Gracilibacteria; order UBA1369; family LOWO2-01-FULL-3; genus DAONBD01. The sequence continues at coordinate 57,403 of CAZGHH010000001.1, forward strand.
GTTACAAAACTAAAACCAAAACCACCATTTTTTGATTTTCACCGCAAAACTATTTGAAAGCACAGCATCAGAGGGATTGGCTGACAACAAAACATAAAATTCAATTTCAAACCTACCAGTTTCTGTAAAATTTATATCAAAATCAAATCCATGATTTACTGTTTTTACAGTATTTCGAAAAACCGTTTCTCCAGTAAATTCATTAGTCACTTTGTAGTAAATACCAAAAACTTTTTCTATACAAACACCTCTGATTTTAAGACCTTTTTTTAATAGAATTCTCTTTGGCACTTTTTTTGTGAATCTTAAATATCTGCGAGCAAAATTTTGAGTGAAGTAATAAACACCTTCTTTCGATTTAACAATGCCAACGCCAACACAATTGAAATTTTTATTTAAAATATTAGCACGATGTCCGGGACTTCTCATTAGTCCTATTTCGGCTTCTTCAACAGGGTTGTCATAACCTCCGATTTTAGCTAGATTTTCCCCTGAAATAGTGTCTGTAACACGAGCAAGCTTTAGCCTGTCAGCAGGATCGTCACCTTTCAAATTAACATGTTCAAAATAATCTTTTTCGGCCATATCCCTGCTATGATTTCTAGCAACCCTTCGCAGATCATACTGCATCGAAAGAGTGGATAAATTAAAATCCTTTCGATCTTTATTTAAAAGTCGCAACATTTGCCATTCCATTCTTACCCTTGAATGAGGTATGAAAATTACAAGAAAAAAATATTTAATATACTGCCAAAAATTCATTAATACTCATTTATATTTCCGAATAGGAGTATATCACCATTTAATTTTTTGACATTAAGTTTTTTAATTTTCAGATCATTTTGGACAGAATTGACTCCGGTACCTTCTACAACACTAATTGAATTCCTTCCTCCCAAAATTTCCGGAGCAATATAGAAATAGACATTATCGACAAGTTTCACATCTACAAAAGAGCCGTTTACTTCACCGCCACCTTCTACGAAAACAGACATAATCCCAAACTCACTGTGCAAATATTTCAGAAGCTTTTTTATATCAATTTTTTCTTTACCAAAACTTTTGATTTTAATTCCAGCATTAGTAAATTTTTTGATATCGACAGGCTTCGCAACATCAGTATGTGCAACCAAAACATTCTCGTCACGAAAAACTTTTGAAGACGGATCGACTCTTAATTTGCCATCCAGAATCACACGAAACAATTTACCTTTACCGCCGGCACCACTCATTAGTTTTGGATTATCAACGATTACGGTGTTTGCTCCAACAACAATTGCGTCATGCGTGAAACGTAAATTATAACCATGTTTTCTGGAAACTTCATTTGTGATCCACTCCGGCACACCTTTCCCGGCTGAAATCCTGCCATCCAAAGTAATTCCGGCTTTCAATGTCACATAAGGAATACCAGTCAAAGCGGTTTTCAAAAATGGTTGATTGATTTCTCTCGCTTCATTTTCGAGCACTCCGATATCGACTGCAACACGGTGATTTTTTAAATACTCAATTCCTTTCCCGTTAACCTTTCTAGACGGATCAGAATGAGCTATCACTACTCTTTTAAAACCGCGTCTAACAATTTCTTCACAGCACGGCCCAGTTTTTCCGAAATGACAACAGGGCTCCAAATTTACGTACAAAGTTGATCGTTTAAAATCGCTATCTCCATAGCCATTTTTTATGGCGTCATTAATTGCGACTATCTCGGCGTGCGGTCCACCAAAAGTCTTGTGATACCCATTGCCAATAACTATATCATCAAGAACTATGACGCATCCAACCAGAGGGTTTGGACTAGTTTTCCCAATCCCTTTTCGCGCGAGATTTATAGCTTTTTTCATGTATAAAACATCTTTTTCCACGACATGAACGATTAATAATTACAGTCCTTTTAAGACATGACCCATTTTCGTTTTTTTTGTCTTCAAATATTTTATATTTTTTTTATTCGGAGCGATTTCAATCGGGATTCTTTTAACAACCTGCAAACCATAGCCCGAAATCCCAATTATTTTTCTAGGATTGTTCGTCATTAATAATATATCAGTGAGGCCAAGATCAGCCAGGATTTGAGCTCCGATACCATAATCTCTTAAATCGTCTTTGAATCCGAGTTTGTGATTTGCTGTCACCGTATCGTAACCGGCATCTTGTAGATTGTAGGCTTTTAATTTATTAATAAGTCCGATTCCACGTCCTTCCTGCCTCATATAAAGCAAAACCCCGGCGCCTTTTTTGACGATAGCTGACATCGCGGAATGCAACTGCGGACCACAATCACATCTTTGAGAGCCGAACAAGTCACCAGTCATACACTCGCTATGAACTCTTACCAAAACATTTTTTTTGCCGCGAACTTTTCCATAAACAAGAGCTATATGCTCTTTTTCATCAATTTTACTCCTATAAACATTCATATTAAATTCACCATATTCAGTAGGGAGTTTTGCCGAAGCTACGTTCTCAACAAGCATTTCTTTTTTTCTTCGATATTCAATTAATTCTTCAATCGTAACAATCGCTAATCCGTGTTTTTTCGCAAAAACAAAAAGATCATCACGCCTAGCCATTTCACCATCGTTCTTAACGATTTCGCAAATCACAGCGACTTCTTTTAATCCAGCCATTTTCATAAAATCAACAGCGGCTTCGGTATGCCCTGTTCTCACCAAAACTCCGCCGTCTCGCGCAATAAGAGGGAAAATATGCCCTGGTTTGTAAAAATCTTTAGCTTTGGATTTCGGATCTACAATAGCGGAAACTGTTTTAGCTCTATCCGAGGCTGAAATCCCTGTAGTAGTTCCTTTTTTATAATCAACAGAGATAGTAAAATTACATCCATTTACAGCTCGTTCACCCTCGACATCCGCTCCCGCCATCGGGCAAAAATCCAGTCTAGTTGCAATATCTTCGGAAACCGGGACACAAATAAGACCACGTCCTTCCTTCATCATGAAATTGACAGCATCCTTGGTAACCATTTCACCGGCCAAGATCAAATCACCTTCGTTTTCACGATCTTCGTCGTCAAGAACGACTATCATCTTACCCTTCTTGAGGTCAGATACAGCCTTTTCGATAGAATCAAATTTGTGCATATGGGATTTTAAAGTCTCCACGCTTCGGAACAACTATACTGCTATTCTAACAAAAGTCTTAATAGTAGCACCAGCGAGAACCTGCTCGATAGTTTGTTCAGGATTTTTCACGAATTGTTGTTTCAAAAGAGCATTTTCTTCTCTAAATTTCTTCTCTTTACCCATCATTATTTTTTCGACAATTTCTGCAGGTTTTCCTTCTTTAGCTAGCTGTTCTCTCCAAATTTCTTTTTCTTTATCAACAGCTTCCTGAGGGACTTCGTCAGGAGAAACGCAAGTCGGATTTGTAGCAGCTGCGTGCATGGCAACATCTCTCGCTATTTCAGTATTTCCACCTTCAAGGGCAATAATAACTCCAATTTTTTTATTTGTATGGATATAAGTTCCAATATTACCTCCTTCGACCAAGGCCATTTTGCCAATTTTAATGTTTTCTCCAGCCTTCAATACCAATTCTTTCACTTCAGGAACTTCAGTATCTTCGGGTTTTAAACTTCCGTCCAATAATTTTTGAGCCAAAAGATCAACAACAGAATTAAAATCTTCGCCTCTCGCAACGAAATCGGTTTCGCAAAGAAGTGAAGCCATAGCAACTTTGTTGCCTTCAGCTTTCATAGAAACAACACCTTGATGAGTTTCCCTGGCAGCTCTATCTACAGCTTTAGCCTCACCTTTTTTTCTTAAAACATCGATAGCTTTATCCATATCTCCATTAGCTTCCTCAAGGGCAGATTTACATGCAGACATAGAAACACCGGTCATCTCTCTCAATTCTTTAATTTGCTCAATATTTACTGTCATAAAAAATTTTAAGTTATTGAATTTATTTTCTAGCAGATTGAACTGCTTCGAGAACCTTCCCGATAAGGAATTTTAATGACTTAACGGCATCGTCATTCCCGGGAATAGGGTAATCAACCTGTGTAGGATTCGCATTGCTATCACAAATACCAATTACGGGAACTTTCATCACTTTTGCTTCTTTCACAACTATTTCATCTTTTACAACATCGGCAACAAATACAACATCAGGTTTTTTTGTAAGGTTTTGAACACCACCAAGAGAAGTTTCTAATTTTTCGATAGTTTTCTTTAATTGAGAAGCTTCTTTTTTAGTATATTTCTCAAATTCACCATTGGCTTCTTGTTCTTTTAATGACTTTAAATAATCAATTCTTGTCTTAACAGTAGGGAAGTTAGTCAAAAACCCCGGAATCCATCTGGAAACAACGAAAGGCATCCCGCAAGCTTTTGCAGATTCTTCGATCAAAGCGATAGCCTGAGGTTTTGTGCTCACAAAAAGAACAGTTTTTCCTTCGGCGACATTTTTACTCAAAAAAGCACAAGCCTCTTCAAGCATTTTGACCGTCATCTCTAGATTGAATACGTGAACACCGTTTCTTTCACCGTAGAGATATTTTTTCATTCTTGGATCCCATTTCTGGGTTCTGTGTCCGTAGTGAACCGTGTTGTTCACCATGTCATCATAGATTGTTTTAACCATATTTTTTATTTAGTTTTCCTTGAAATTAAAAGTTGGCTAACGTAATCTATTGTAAAAGTGCTTAAAGATCAAGTAAAAATGACAAAAGTTTTAGATAGAACCAGAAAAAAGATAGACAGAATTGATTTAAAACTTCAAAAATACCTCTCGAAAAGGGAAGTATTGATTAAAAAAATCAAAAAAATCAAAAAAACAAACTATATAAAGACTGAAGACCCCGTTCGAGAAAGAGAAATTTTAAAAAAGATCAAAAGTCTATACGTCAAAAAGATATTCAAATCAATAATTAAAATTTCGAAAGAAATTCAGCGCTAAAAATACACGCAAAAAGAACAAAACACTCGCTCTTATCTCACGAGCTAGTTGATTTAGAAGGCATTTTCTGATATAATATCAAAGAAATATGGACCAAAACAAAAATAAAAATTCGGGTGAAACAAAAATCACAATTACGCTTCCCACAAACGCGTATTTCATTTCAGGAATCAGAGATTTTACTCTGTCGTTCATCAAAAACACGACGAATTTCGCAGAAAAATGGGCATATAGAATGCAATCGATAGTCGATGAGCTTTGCAATAACGCAATCGAGCATGGATCATCAGAAGATGATGAAGTAAAAGTAACTCTTTGTCACAAAAAAGACAAATATATCGAAATAAAAGTAGAAGATAACGGAACAGGGAAAATTAAAACAACAGCTGAGGAAATGCAAAAATTAATGGAGGAGAGGAGAAAAGCTGAATATAAATTTATAGGAATAAGAGGACGAGGGCTTCCAAAAATCGTAGCCGAATGGACAGACGAACTAGTTTTTCAAGACAAACCAACGGGAGGACTCATAGTTACAGTAAAAAAATACTTAAAAGATCCGAGATATAATTCCGGACTTCCGGAGTCAACTCCGACACATCTAGTACTTAACATCTAAACATATATGGCAGAAGCAACAATTATCACGGAGGATATACTCCTGAAAGATCCAAATAAAAAAGCAAAATTATTAACTATTTCCGGGCAGCTTGACGAAACAAATATCGACAACAAAGCCCAGGAAGTTTACAAAATTTTTGAAGAAATTCCGGGGAATTTGAGTTTGGTATTTGATTTTGCAGGACTCGAATATATGAATAGTAAATCCATAGGATATTTGACGGATTGGTACGGAAAAGTAACGGAAAGAGGTGGAAAAGTTGTAATTTCAAGAGCAAAGCCAAATATAAAAGACATACTTCAAGTTGTCGGACTCACGCAGTTAATCAATATTTACGAATCACTGGACGAAGCAAAAGCGTCTGTAAACGATGGGCAGTCAGCCGTAGCAGCGCCGGCACAAGGCCAGGAAGGAACAACAACATATAACTTATAATGGATAATAAAGCTCTTATACTTGGTATTTCAACGCTTGTGGCGGCGATACCGGTAGCAATATGGATCCCGTTATTCTTCAAGCAATCCGGAATTTCCAAAACGCATCTCGGAATATTATTTTTTATAGGAATTTTGACAGCGCCGGCGTTATTGGGAATTCAATATGTATGGCAAATTTATCCGACTCTTGATGTAGCGAGTTTAATAGAAACATCTATAGAAAAAGTGAGCGTGATGTATATGGTCCTTTTTGTGTTTTTTGGAATGTTGGAAGAGGTAATAAAACATTTTGCCGTAAGAATAATAGATAAAAGAACTTTGGCTGTAAAAACAGTTAATGATGCCCTGAGATTGAGTATTTTATCAGCTCTCGGATTTTCGTTCGCTGAAAACATCTATTACCTTTCTCAGTTGTGGAACAACTTAAGCGCAGGAGAATTATTCAGCGTATATGTTTTCAGAAGTGGATTTACAATGTGTGCTCACATGATTTTCTCCGGAATATTCGGTTACTATTTTGGCATTTCAAAATTTTCAATTGATATAACGAATCAAGAAAAATTAGTTGGAAAAGAAGACCGAATAGCAAAAATAATATCGGAAGTAACAAACAAGCCTCTCGCAGAAAGCTACAAGGAAAAAATGATTTTAAAAGGACTTTTAATAGCTGTAGTAATGCATGCGATTTTTAATTATCTGCTTCAGTACAACATATTGATTCCTGTGATTCTGTTTGTAGTTGGTGGATTTTTATATTTGAGATTTTTGTTGAAAAGAAAAACGGGGCATTTGGTTCTGATTACCGATATATCGGAAAAAAAGAAATCAATGTTTGGAAAGAAAGACGAAGACGTGGTGTTGGAACTTCTCGGAATGTGGTTCAAAGACAAAAGATACGTGGACGTAATACATATCTGTGAAAGACTTTTGGAAAGAGACCCAGACAATAATGTAGTAAAATTATTCAAAGCAAAAGCAACTGATCAGATAGAAGGCGGTAACGTATATCAAAAAATCTTAACAACCGTCTTGAAAGATAAAGACGATCTGTCTACACGCGATCGCAGCGTTATAGATAAATACTTGGAAAAAAAGACGTCTTAATTTAAGATGTGTGCATGGCTAGACAAGACGCTCGAGTCGCCCTCGTTTTTGACTGGATGACTAATCAAGGAGGCGCAGAAAAAGTTAATTTGAAACTGCATCAGATGTTTCCGAAAGCTCCGATTTTTACATCTATTTTTAATGCGGAAAAAATAGGGGAGGGATTCGAAGACGCGGATATCCGTACATCATTTATACAAAAACTTCCTTTCGCGAAAGAAAAACATCAATGGTATTTGAATTTCATGCCGTATGCGTACGAGTCTTTTGATTTAAGCCAATTCGACATAGTGATTTCAAGCTCACATTCATGCTCAAAAGGTATAATCACGAAACCCGAAACTATGCACGTATGTTATTGCCATACACCGATGAGATATCTCTGGGATGATTGGCATACATATATTCGTGATTACAAAATGCCTTCAATTATTAAAAGATACGCAAAAAAGAAACTTCATCGCCTAAGAATGTGGGATAAAGTAGCGGCAGACAGAGTGGATTATTTCATCGCTAACTCAAAAACCACCCAAAGAAGAATAGACAAATACTACAGACGTCCTTCAACAGTTATTCATCCTATGATTAACGCGAACGAATACGAAACTTCTTCCAAAACCAAGGGGTATTTCCTCGCAGTCGGGAGACTTATTCCGTACAAAAGATTCGATTTAATAGTAAACACATTTAACACTCTTGGCCTTCCATTAAAAATAGTAGGAACAGGTATCGCGGAAAATGATTTAAAGAAAATAGCTAAACCAAACATTGAATTTTTGGGGTTCACCGACGACGAAACATTGAAAAAATTATACAGTGAGTGCGAAGCATTGATATTCCCGCAGATCGAAGACTTCGGAATTACTCCACTGGAAGCCATGGCAAGCGGACGGCCTGTGATAGCATACAAGGACGGCGGAGCTCTCGAGACAGTAATAGATGGAGAAACTGGTGTGTTTTTCACCAAACAAGACGAGCTTCATTTAAAAGGAGCCGTCGAGAAGTATTTAAAAGAAAAACATTTATTCAAAAAAGATAAAATCATAGAACAGGCGAATATATTCGACGAAAAAGAATTCGAACGAAAATTCTTCAAATACATACAACAAAAATGGGATAGTTTTACATCGTCGCTAGAGATATAACGACATTCACGATCGCCCATGCCAAAAGCACAACCACAAAACCCATTATTCCATACATAACGGACCTTTTCCCTTTTTCTTTGTCGTCCATCACCGTTCCAAACATATAAAGATATCCTCCAAACACCATAGCTCCCACAGCGACTATTCCCGCAACACTCAAAACAAATTGAAGCAAATACTTTATATAATAAGGAATCATCCACAACTTCATCTTCCCAGTCTTAATACCACATCCAAGTACATCTACCGCAGAAACTTCCCCGACACCACTGACTGGCAAAGTATTTACGGACAAATCTTCACCACTAACACCATCACCTCCAGTACCTTCTACGCCACCCTCAAACATTATCTTGAAACTACCAGGATTAAGACTTATGTCATTAAATACATTATTGCATTGTTCAACAGTTAAGTGAGTAAAAGGCAGGATAGTCCCTTGTCCGGATTTATAACAAGACATGGTTTGTTTATCGTATTCCAAACCTTTTTTTCTACAATAACCAACTCCATCTTTTTCACAAACAGTCTTATTATTACTGTCAACAACTGGTATCTCTCCAGGAATACAAATTCCTTCATAAAAATCATTCCCATCAGCCAACGCCAGCTGCAAATCAAAAAATGAAATCGATAAAAGGATCGCGAATGAAAGAATATATTTTATTTTCATAGGTGAATTTTAACATCATTCTTCTTGCATTTAAATATAATTTATATAAGTTATCAAGCATGACATTGAAGAAGACAAAAAAAACGAACATATCTATAGCGATCGTAGGCCGCCCAAACGTCGGAAAATCGACTCTATTTAACAGATTGATAGGTGAACGTAAATCTGTAGTATTTCAGGAGGCCGGCACGACTAGAGACAGAGTAGAACACATCATAGAAATTGGCAAAATATCCGTAAAATTGGTAGACACGGGAGGACTAATGAGTGCAAAGAAAAAAAACAAATCGGAGATCCAAGAAAGCACAGAAAAACAAGCCAAAAAAGGAATAGAACTTGCTGATATAATATTGTTTTTGGTCGATGCGAGTGAAGGCCTCACATCTGAAGATCAAGATATAGCGAAACTTTTGAGAGGCTCAAAGAGAAACGTAATATTGATAGCCAATAAATGCGATAATCAGAAATTTGAACAAAATACATACGAATTTTTCAAGCTGGGAGTTGGGGAGCCACTGATGATGTCGGTTATTCATAAAATTGGAATTACTGAATTAGAAGAAGAAATCGAAAGACTAGTGAAGAAAATCAAAAAACCGAAGGTTAAAATAGAAAAGGAAAAGAATGATAAAAGTTTATACGTTTCAATTATAGGCCGACCAAATGTCGGAAAATCGTCTTTATTAAACAGTTTATTAGGAGAAGAAAGAGTCGTGGTTTCAGATGTCCCAGGTACTACACGTGATTCTACAGATACGGAAATAGAATATAAGGATAATAAAATAACAATAGTGGATACAGCCGGGATTCGGCGTCGCGGGAAGATAGAAAAAGGGATAGAGAATTTCAGTTTCATGCGCACGCAGGAGTCTATAGATAGATCAGATATAGTTGTGGTTTTAATGGATGCGACGGAAGTCGCAACAGCACAGGATTTACATGTAATTCAGATGGCAACCGAAGCTAGGAAAGGCTTGATAATAGCTGTGAATAAAATGGACTTGGCCGACACCGAAGAAAAAGAACAGATCCAGAGAACCCTTGCTTACAAATGTGATTTTATTCCGTGGGCGCCACTACATTTCGTATCAGCTAAAAACAAAAAAAATATATTTCAAATAATGGATTCCGTACTGGAAGTTGCCAAAAATAGAGAGACTCAAATCCCGACATCTCGTCTCAACGCATTCATCCAAAAAACAATTCTAAAAAACGTTCCAGCGTCCACAGGAATCATTAAATGTAAATTTTTCTACGCAAACCAAGTCAACATCAATCCACCAAAATTTTATCTGTTTTTTAAAAACGCAAAAAGCCTGCACTTCTCATACAAGCGCTATATAGAAAACGAAATGCGCAAAGAGTTTGGGTTTTACGGCACTCCCATTAGCCTTACTTTCCGCGAAAACTCTTCAAAAGAGAAATAAAATTTTCTTCATTAAACTCCTCACCATATTCCTTTAAATAAGCATCTCTAAATGCAACCCTTCTGTCATTTTCGTGTAACTTCAGAAGGCCTCTTTTTAATACAACATCTTCTCCTACGACTCCATGCCGACTTAGTCTTCTTTTAATCTTTCTCAATTGATACTTACGAAAAACAGTTTCAAAGAAAGTACCAATAAAACTAACAAAAAGTATTTCAAAGAACTTTCTAAAAATAGTGCTAAAAAAGAATTTCTCTCGATAGAAACTCATGTCTAGCTGGAGTGAAGAATTAGTCATTCCAATCAAATCTCTGGCCCAAAAATTTCTTCCAATTATTTTCTCAGACACCTTCAGTTCATCGGACATTTTTCTATCCACGATCGGTCTCAACGTATAAACCCAGTAAGCGAAATAAAAATCCTTTCTCTTAGCCAGCGCAGTGAAATTCAAATTATCCTCATCAGCAAAAAAGCTAAGGCAAAATTTTCCGGCAGTATTCTCTCTATACGTCCTTACGCCAAAGATTCGAAATAAAAAATTCATAAAAAACCTGGCTGTATAAAGCCGTCCATGCTTCGTTACGACGAATAAATCTATATCACTATTTTCATTCGAAACCCCCATTGCGTAACTATTGCAAACAAAGCATCCACGCAAAAACGGGACTGAATTCATCAAAAAAGACCATTTTTTGACTTTCTCGAAACTTTTTACATCGATTTTAATCATTATTTTAAATATAATCTTCAACGTGAACGAAACAAGCAAAAAAATCAAAACAGTGTTGAAAAATCTGCCGGATAAGCCCGGAGTCTACAAGATGATAGATTCGGGAGGCAGAGTAATTTATATAGGTAAGGCTAAAAATCTAAAGAAACGCGTTAGCTCATATTTTCAAAAAACAAAAACTCTCTCGCCTCGCACACAGAAATTAATAGAAAATGTCGAAGATATCTCATATACAGTTGTGAGTAGTGAGCTGGAAGCATTAATATTCGAATTAAATCTGATAAAAGAACTTCGCCCGAAGTACAATATCCTGCTAAAAGACGATAAAAACTTCGTATATATCAAGATCACGAAAGAAGATTTTCCTCGCATTCAAATAGTCCGCAAAATAGACGATCGCAAGGCTACTTATTTCGGCCCAAAAACATCGAAGATGAAAGTGGAAAAAACATTCCAAATGCTGAAGAAGGTTTTCCATTTCAGACATTGCAACTTAGATATTGAAGAGTTAAACGAAAAAAATACCGCCAAAAATGCAAAGAACAATACCAGCACAGGCGTTATCAAATCAGTAAAAGTCACTCATGAAACGATCAAGTATCCATGCCTCGACTATTACATTAAACGCTGTTCAGCTCCGTGCATAGCGAATGTTTCAAAAGAGGAATACAACGAAGCGATCGAAAATATTAAAAGATTTTTTGAAGGCCATCATGAAGAAATTATAAAGAATATCAAAAAGCAAATGATGGAGCTCGCAACCAACAAAGAGTTTGAAAAAGCAGCAAGACTTCGGGATACACTACAAAGCATAGAAAGCATTCTAGAAAGACAGAGCATCTCGGACCCAAACCAGGAAGACAAAGACATTTTTAACTATGTGATTGATTCCGGAAAAGCATTCTTCAATCTCTTCCAAATTCGTGAAGGAAAATTAATTAATCAAGAAAATTTTGCAGTACAATCAGCATCTGTGACGGACGAAGATGAGGATGCGAAAGCAGAACTCTTAAGCGCATTCCTCGAACAGTATTATGAAAAAACTACAAACATCCCGAAAGAAATTCTGATCCCTCACGAGTTCCAAGAGCGGGATGAATTAGAAGATTATTTATCAGAGGAAAAGGGCAAAAAAGTGAAGATTCTAATCCCGCAAAAAGGCCAAAAAAACAAACTTCTCGAGTTAAGCCACAAGAACGCAAAAATCTTCGCTGACCGAAATCGAGCGAGTTGGAGAGAAGAGGGCGACGACAAGAAAAACATACTCAAAGACCTACAAGCTCTCCTCAATCTCCCGAAAGAACCGAAGAGAATCGAATGTTACGACATTTCACATTTGAGTGGTACGGACACAGTCGCATCGATGGTCGTTTTTGAAAATGGTGTGCCAAAAAATTCCGACTATCGCCGTTTCAAAATTCGCACAGTAGGAAAATCCATCAATGACATCAATGACTTCAAGTCAATCGCTGAAGTAATTAGCAGAAGAGCTAGTTACATAGGAGAAATCAAGGATAAATTTTCTATAAGAAAAGGCAAGAAAACAGATGAAAATCAACTAGGTAAAGAATTTAAAAATTACTACATCGTCACTACTAAGGAAAAATCCAAAGAAAAAATTTGCGGCCAATTAATGTTAAAAAAATACGGTCAATACGAAAGGATTTCGCGATTCGAAATTGATTCTCAATACAGAGGAGCTCGACTGGGACAAAGACTTCTTAAGTACGCATTAAAACACGCGAAAACGAAGAGAATTTACATCAATTGCAAACTTTCACTGGCAAACTACTACGAAGAAGTCGGCTTCCAGCAAATTCAAAAAATTCCAAAAGAAATAGAGGAATCTTTGAAAGGGATAGAATGCGTGACAGAGGCATCAGCCGTACAGGATCAAATTAAAGCCGAAACAACTCTTTGGTATGCCTACGACCGCTCTCGCCTACGCGACAAATCTTTTGAGTCCAAACCTGATTTAATCATAATAGATGGAGGAAAAGGTCAGCTCTCAGCCGCAGTCGAAGTCCTCAAGAAATACAATCTCAAAACTTCAATTATCTCAATTGCAAAACGCGAAGAAGAGATATTTATACCCACAGTGAGAGGAGCAAAGCTGACATCCCAACAGATCGTACTCGAGAAAACAGACGAAATGTTAAAACTGATCCAACGCCTAAGAGATGAGGCTCACAGATTCGCGATCACATTCAATAAAAACTTAAGAGAAAAAAGGTTAAAATCTTAAGACATCATTTCCCGCACAGCTTCACTCCACCACAACCTTCTCCCTCCACTTAAAAGCATCATCACACAACTCCTGCACACCTATATTCTCCTCAGCCTTCAAGACATCTTCGATTTTCGCCGACAATTCAGGTGATTTTGGGCTAAAAAGAGAACAAGTATCAGTACAAGGTAAAGCCGAAATATCATGCGTCCCTATTTTCTTCGATTCATTCACTATATCGACCTTGTTATTTCCAATAAGAGGTCTCAAAACAAGCATGTTGGTAGATTCGTCGACAGCAACTAAATTGTTCAGTGTCTGAGACGCAACCTGCGCAAAAGACTCGCCGGTCACCAGTGCCTTCGCCCCTATATATCTAGCCATCCTCTCCGCTATCCGAAACATCAATCTTCTATAAATCAAAATTCTCAAACCCGCTGGCACTTTTAAATTCAAAGAAATTTTCTTCTGAATCTCACCAAATGGAATAATAAACAGCTTCGTATCACTCTGAAATCGAGCCAAAATCTTCACCAAATCCTTCACATGTTCAGTTTCTTCTCTTTTTGTATAAGGCTGTCCTGAAAAATGAATAAAATGAACTTTCGCTCCGCGTTTCATCATACGAAAAGCCGCAACGGGGGAGTCAAAGCCTTTTGAAATCAAAGCCAAAACATTTCCGCCGGTCCCTGCCGGAAGCCCGCCAAGCCCTTTGAATTTTTCATAACACACATAAGCCTTCTCACCAAAAATTTCTACATTTACAACTATATCCGCATCATCCATTTTCACTTTCAATCCAATATCGTTTTTCAACAAACACGCCCCGAACCTTTTCTCCGATTCGAGCCTTTCAAAAGGTAAATTCTCTTGAGATTTCTTCACCCTTACGCAAAAAGTCTTAAACCCACGCTTTGCAACTAACGAAGCCGGCCAAGTCTCTTTCAAAACCTCACAAATTTTATCGAAATCTAGCTCACATCTGTAATAAAAACCAAAATTCTCAATTCCGGGAACATTCATCATCATTTCATAAATCTGATTCTCATCATAACCAGCGGGCATCTTCACGACAAACCTACTCAACACCAAATCCACGCCCGATTTCACGCCAATCAATCGAAGTTTTCGGATCAAATCATTCCTCAAAGTTTTCTGGAAATGCTCTTTGTTCCCACCTTTCAATGCCAATTCACCGTAATGCAGAATCAGATACTTATCCATATGCACGCTTAAAAACAAATGGTGCCCAGAGAGAGAATTGAACTCTCACCTCCTTGCGAAGATGGGATTTTGAGTCCCACGCGTCTACCAATTCCGCCATCTGGGCATGCAAGAAAACTGCGAGTGGTAAATTAGCAAATAAGGCGAAAAGAATCAAATTGAAAAAAGTCTCATTAATTGAAAATAAAAAACACAGATTCATTCATCCACTAGTCAAACGGCATTCCATAAGATACAATGCGCGCATGTTCTGCGATGAAACAATTATTACGGTAAAAGCTGGAAAAGGTGGCGACGGTGCCATTGCATTCCGTCGTGAGAAATTTGTGGCCAAAGGTGGCCCTGAAGGAGGAGACGGAGGAAGAGGAGGAAGCATAATCTTAGTAGCAGATGAAAACATCAACACTCTCGCAGATATAAATTCAAAAAAACTATACAAAGCAAGTCACGGAGAAAATGGCAGCAAAAAAAATATGGCCGGGAAATATGGACAAGACCTTTATTTGAAAGTGCCGGTAGGAACAGTAGTTTGGGATGAAAATAAAGAAAAGATAATCGTAGATTTAAATAAGCACGGTCAAGAATTTACAATCGCAAAAGGCGGAAAAGGAGGCTTAGGTAACCAACATTTCGTATCTTCAATTCACCAAGCTCCGACATTCGCAGAAAGCGGTGAGCCAGGTGAAGAAAAAATAATTACACTTGAACTTAAACTCGTAGCCGATCTAGGCCTGGTCGGAATGCCATCGGTTGGAAAATCGACCCTAATCTCAGTCGTAAGTAATGCAAGACCCAAAATCGCTGCATACGAATTTACTACTTTGATTCCGAACCTAGGCGTAGTGAATATGACCAGATTCGGTGGAATGCATTCAGATGCGTTTGTAGTGGCGGATATCCCTGGATTGATCGAGGGAGCTCACATGGGCCGCGGTCTAGGAGTTCAATTTCTCAAACATGTATCTCGTACCTCAGTACTTCTTCACATGATCGACCCACTTCGAGAGGATCCGATTGGTAATTTCTTCAAAATTCAAAAAGAACTAGAACTTTTCGATAAAAAATTAGTCAAAAAACCGCTGATAATTTCGATAAACAAAATAGACTCAGTTTCAGAAAAAGATCTCGAAAAAATTGAAGATGAATTAAAAAAACGCCTCAAAAAGAAAACACTCAAAGTATACAGAATCTCGGCAGTGACAGGAGAAGGGTTAAAAGAACTATTATTTGAAGCGCTTAAACAAATCAGAAGTTACAAATTAAAAGAATCAAAAAAAGCAACAAAACAAAAAGAAAGACTGAGTTTGGAAGTGCCGGTACTAAAACCACACGAAGAATTAGTGAAATTTAAAATCATAAAAGTCAAAAAAACGAAGAAAAATAAGGTGTTCTTTGTATCTGGAAAACGTATAGACCAGCTATTAAATATGACTAATATTGACAATCTGGAAGGACTCGAGCGCGTCTATCATTTCCTGAATAAAATGGGTATACTCAAGGCCGTAAAAAAACTCGGCGCAACACACGAGGATCAGATTGAAATAGCTGGAAAACGCATTCCTTACAGAGAGTAGTTGCCACCAAAATTTCTGTAAATTTCGCATACAATATGAAAATAATAGTAGGACTCGGAAATCCAGGCTCAAAATATCAGAACAACCGTCACAATACGGGTTTTATGGCGCTCGATGCGTTACAAGAGAAACTCGAGACAACAGACTGGAAAGAAGAATCGAAATTCAAGGCAATGATTTCGGAGACAGTCACAAAAGGGGAGAAAACTCTTCTGGTGAAACCTCTGACTTTTATGAATCTTTCGGGAGAAGCCGTCACTAAAATCTTAAATTTCTACAAAGCCGATCTCCAAGACTTGACCGTGATCTACGATGACCTCGACCTGCCAACCGGTACGATCCGCATTCGAGAAAAAGGCTCTGCCGGCACACACAACGGAATGAAATCAATTATTCAACTATTAGGGGCAGAAGAATTCAAAAGAATTCGCATAGGGATCGAATCTCGCGGAACACTCGCCTCAGAACAGCAAGACACCTCGAGCTTCGTCCTTTCAGACTTCGGTAACGAAGAAAAAGTTTTAATAGATAAAGCGATAGACGAAGTTGTAGACGAGATAATCGAAAAATCACCTTGACCTTTGGAGGCCTTTTCCGTAAATTACACTAGCAATTTTAATCTTATTTAATATGTTCGCAATAATCGAAACAGGAGGGAAACAGTACAAAGTAGCTAAAGGAGACAAACTTGAATTTGAAAAGATTGACGGCGCTGATGGCGCAGATGTCACATTTCAGGAAGTCCTTTTGGTATCTGATGGCAAAACTACAAAGATCGGAAAACCTTTAGTAGAAGGAGCAACAGTAAAAGGCAAAGTTCTCAATCAAACAAGAGCTGAAAAGATCATAGTTATCAAAAAAGAGTCAAAGAAGAGATATCAGAGAAAACAAGGTCACAGACAAGACCTTACAGTAGTCGAAATAACCGAGATAAAGGCTTAAAAAGATTTTAGCCAACGAACTCTACAGGCGCACGCCTTAGTCGAGACAGATCCTACTATTTTTTGAGACTATCCACTACAAATTTAATATCTTTCGGGAGTTTACTTTCGAAAGATATTTTTTTACCGGTCTTCGGATGAATGATTGTCAATTTTGCAGCATGCAGAAATTGCCTGCACAGACCAAACTTTTCCTGAAATTTCTTGTTAACTTTTGGATCACCGTAAACAATATCGCCAACTACAGGATGTCCGATAGCGGTCATGTGTACGCGAATCTGATGAGTTCGCCCTGTTTTCAAATTCACATCCAAAAGAGAATAATATTCCATCAAATTCCCAGTTCCTGTCTTAAATACTTTTGAAACTTCGTATTCGGTAATGGCATTTCGTCCACGATCCTGGATAGACATTTTCTTTCTGTCGCGCAAACTTCGCCCGATAGGGGAATCAATCACAGCCTTATTAGGGACGACCTCCCCACGAACCAAAACAATATATTTTTTCTCAACTCTTCTTTCGCTGAATTGTTTCATGAGAGACTGCATCGCATCGTCAGTCTTCGCTACGATCAGCACTCCGGAAGTATCTTTATCGAGCCTGTGAACAATCCCCGGCCTTAATTCACCGGATATACCGGTCAAACTCTTTCCGCAGTGATGCAACAGAGCATTTACTATAGTGCCCTCTGTATGTCCGCCAGTCTCAGATGGATGTACAACCATCTTTGCAGGCTTATCTATTACAATTATTTCTGAATCCTCAAATAAAATTTTCAATTTAATATCTTGAGCCTTGGCCTCTATCATTTTCGCCTCAGGCACACTCACCTCGACAATAGACCCAGCTCTCAAAACCAATCCCGCCTTATTTGCGACCACAGTTTCACCGGCATTAAAAACCTTCACATATCCCTCCTTAATCAGCTTTTGCAAAAAAGCCCTAGTCCTATCAGGCATCGAAACAAGCAAAAATTTATCCAATCTAAATTTATCAAAATCTTTTTTTACAACTATTTTCATATTCTTTGTTATGAATCATCGCACCCTTCCACGCCAGATCAAAAATGCTTCTTTGGGTTTTTGCGAATTCCTCACTCTCTATTAATACCCCAAACTCAAAACCTTTTTCAAGCGATACAACAGCAACTTTGTTATCATAAATATTAACGTCATTATCAAAAAGCTGATCATTATCCTTTACGTACATTACATCAGAATAAAATATATCGCCACAATAAGCCTCTTTTAAAAAACACCTCGTTTCCTCAGTGTCTTTTACCAGTCCTTTTAATTGGATTTTATTAATAAAAATTCTTGAATGAATATAGTCTTGCAAACTTTCTTTCATATCCGAATTCAGCCATTTTTCAACAGATGCTATACACAAAATAGGGCCTTTCGAATTTAGACTGTCGTTACTTATAGTTTCAACTCCATCCCTGCCTTCAAAATAGTGAACTTTTGGCTGAACGATGCAATTTTTTTTCAACATTTCCATCTTTGGAATTATATCAATCACATAGTCGCGATGATGTTCCAGAAGCCGTTTTTTGCGGTCAACATAACAAACAAGATTTTTCAAATCATTAACTGTAAAATAAATAATTCCATTTTTTAAAAAAGAGCCTATTAAGCTCTTCTTTTGTAGACTCTTCAATATTGGATAAACTGTTGGCCTTTTTAAATCTGTTTTTTTGGCGATTATATTCGCCGGCTGAGGCCCTATTTCTACAAGCGTTAAGTAGATTTTGGCTTCATTGGGAGTCAGTCCGATTTGACAGAGAGTATTTTTTAGCATCAAGAGCGTGTTAATCCCAGGAAATTCCTTTTGATGTATCTTTTTCCTAATTCCTGGAAGGAACCCGAGATTATAGACGGATTCTTTTATTTGTCAAGTATTTTATATGTTTAAGATGGCATTTGGTAGCGTTTTTCACTATATTTAACCTGTTTTAAAACCTTTAATTCAAAGAAAATTAAAAATAAATTTTATGAAAACCGATAATAAAACTATTTTGGAACGCGGAGTTGCAGAGGTAATTATAAAAAGTGAGTTGGAGAAGAAATTAAATTCGGGGAAAAAATTAAGAGTAAAACTTGGAATTGACCCAACGGGATCAGATTTACACATTGGACACGGAGTAGTCTTGCGAAAACTTCGTCAGTTTCAAGACAGGGGGGACCAAGCTATCCTACTCATTGGTGATTACACGGCTCGCATTGGCGATCCCACCGGCAAATCTGAATCTAGGAAAATGCAGACCGAAGCTGAAGTAAAAAAAAACATGGAACATTACATCGAACAAGCATCCAAAATTCTCGATCTAAAAAAACTCGAGATCAGATACAACTCCGAATGGTTTAGCAAGATGAATATGGTTGATATTTTAGAGCTCACCGCGAAAAAAACTGTGAACCAAATGCTTCAAAGAGAAGATTTTAAAAACAGAATGAAGAACGCGCAGGAAATAGCTGTCACTGAATTTTTGTATCCGTTAATGCAAGGATACGATTCTGTGGCTTTGGAAGCGGATGTAGAGCTCGGCGGAACAGATCAAACATTCAATATGCTGGTTGGTCGCGATTTACAAAAAGCATTCGATTGTAAAACAATTCAAGATGTAATTACATGTCCAATACTCGAAGGTCTTGATGGAATAGAAAAAATGAGCAAATCACTCGGCAACTACATCGGATTTAATGAATCTCCAACCGAAATTTTCGGCAAAACAATGTCTATTCCAGACGGTTTGATTATTAAATATTTCGAACTCGCGACAGACGTTTCGGACGATCAACTAAAACAGATAGAAAAAGATTTGAAAGCGGGTGAAAATCCACGAAACCTAAAAGTCAGATTAGCAAAAGAATTGGTCAAATTCTTCCATTCGGCAAAATCAGCCGACGAAGCCGAATCTGAATTTATTAATATGTTCCAAAAGAAAGAGCTTCCGGATTTGATCGAAGAGAGAAAATTAAAAGCTACCAAATGGAAACTCGTCGACCTCCTCGCGGAAACCGGCATGGTCGCAAGTAGAAGCGAAGCTAGACGTATGATTGAACAAGGCGGAGTCAAAATAAATCAAGAAAAAATCACCTCAGTCGATTTGGAACTAGACATTTCAAAAGAGACTTTACTACAAGTAGGAAAAAGGAAATTTTTAAGAGTAAAATAAAATCACCATTGCTTTTTTGAATCAGAGAAAATAAAATACGTCTCCAATATTTTTAATATTAAAAAAATGGGGCATTGTTCATATTTAAACAACAGAGGCGCACAAGACATAACAATTAAAGTGCCTCATCCTGATAATATAATACACCAGGGTGAAATGATAGACGTATCAACAGGCCCTGGGGAGGGATTAGTAACAGTAAGAATAATGGGAGTGTGCGCACTTACAAGAAGAGCCATAGTTCAAGGTCACGGAGGGCCCTGCAACAAAGACGGAGAAAATTGCCCTGACAGAGGGAGGAGGTAATAGAGGGTAAAAATTCATATTAGTCGATTAATATCGATTAATATAGTAAAATCTGGACATGAATAGTCCGCTGCTTTCACAAGTACTTCGTACCACAAAAAAACATCTCGATTTACTTAAATCTCTAGGGATTCAAACAGTCGAAGATCTCCTTTTGTATTTCCCGCGCGGATACACAGACTCATCCGAATTCACACGCATTATCGATATGAAACTAGATGAGACGAATACGGTCTTAGGAACGCTCAAATCTCTCTTCAACACCCGCACACGTGGCGGCAAATCGATCCAGAGAGCGGTATTCGCGGACGAGACGGGGTCCGTGAACGTGATGTGGTTCAATCAGCCATTCCTCACACGAATGCTTCCACGCAACAAAGAAATAATTCTCACAGGAAAATTGAAATTATCCGCAGGAAAACTCGTATTTCAAGCTCCAACCTACGAACTAGTGAATAAATATGAAGAAACAGTTCACTCAGGCCGCATTGTTCCGGTTTATCATGAGACAGAAGGTCTAACCTCCAAATGGCTTCGCGAAAAAATCAAACCTCTCGCAGACGAATTTTACAAATACTTTGAAGAATATATGCCAGCTGAAATCCTTCGCGATGAGAACCTCATCGACCTGCCAACAGCAATCAAAAATATTCACTTTCCCGAGAACGACGAGATGCTCAAAAAAGCGCGAGAACGCCTGAGTTTCGATGAACTTTTCCTGCTGCAATTAAAAGTTTTACAAAAGAAAAAGAACTGGCAAAAAGTTTCACAGCAAGAAGAAAAAAGAATGAAAATAGAAACAGCCGAAATTAAAAATTTTGTAGAGCGCCTGCCTTTCGAACTTACCGAAGCACAGAAAAAAGTTATCAATGAAATTCTCGCAGATCTTGCTCAGCCATTCCCAATGCACCGACTTTTGCAAGGAGATGTTGGCTCAGGAAAGACAATAGTTGCGATCATCGCAGCACTAAATGCTATACAAAACGGATTTCAGGTCGTGATAATGGCGCCGACAGAAATTCTCGCAAAACAACACTATCATTCATTCGCGAAATTTTTTAGAGATCGTTCACTAAACATTAAGTTCATTTCCGGCAGTACATCTAAATCAGAAAAAGAAGAGGCGATCAAACAGATGAAAACCGGAACTTGTGACATTGCAATCGGCACGCACGCGCTTATCCAGGACGAAATCGGATTCAAGAATCTCGGCCTCGCAATTATAGATGAACAACACCGTTTCGGTGTCAAGCAACGCGCGGCATTGAAAGAAATAGGGAAAAGCCCTCACCTCCTTAGCCTCTCTGCAACACCGATACCTCGCACACTCGCGATCACGATCTACGGCGATCAAGACCTCTCTATTCTCGACGAAATGCCAAAAGGACGTCAACGCATCATAACTCGCGTCGTCCCGGAAGAAAAACGCATGGACGCATATCGCTGGATCGACGACCAGATCCTCAAAGGACGCCAAGCATTTATTATTTGCCCACTTATAGATGAATCCGACGTTCTCGAAGTGAAATCTGTTATAAATGAATACACATACCTTTCCGAACATATTTTCAAACGTGACACAGTCGGTCTACTTCATGGTCGCATGCCTCAGGACGAAAAAGATCAAATCATGGCCGATTTTAAGGATAATAAAATAAATATTCTCGTTTCTACTTCAGTTATCGAAGTCGGTATCGACGTCCCAAATGCAACAATTATGATCATAGAGGGGGCAGAACGTTTTGGCCTCTCTCAACTTCACCAGTTCCGTGGACGCGTGGGAAGAGGGGAGCACCAGTCATACTGTTTCCTATTCACGAACAAACTCTCCCTCGAAGGTGCGAAACGCATGCAAGCGATGGAACAACATCACAGTGGATTCAAATTAGCAGAAATCGACCTCGAGTTAAGAGGTCCAGGCGAAATTTACGGTGTTAAGCAAAGTGGAATTCCTGACCTCAAAATGGCAACATTAACAGATTCTGAGCTCATAGCCAGAGCTCGTCGCCAAGCCATAGAATTATTACAAAAAGATCTAGACCTCGAAGAGCACACAAAACTCCTCGAGAAATTCGAAAACCTACCGGAAGTGTATATTCAAGACTAAAAAAAGAGACCTCAGAATGAAGTCTCTTTTTAATAATTCATTTTACTCTAGCAAACAGTCTCAACTTTCCATTCTCCTTCTGGATGCTCAGGGTCAACACTTTCTGTATATAAACCAACAACTTTTACAGCTTCAGTAACCCAAGATTTTACCAAATCAACCGCCTTTTGAATTTCTTCATAATGCTGTTCTTTGCTGACTGGATTACCAGCACAATGGTTACCGTGCCCAACTACAGCTATATATTTAGATCCGTGACCGTTAACAGAAATACCAACTTTCTTCTGAATATGAGCCAATAAAGTCGGGTCATCTTGTCTAGCCAAAACACCATCAATATCAGGTTCCGTGATCGCGTCAACATATTGAACCCCAGCCTCATTCTTGACAAAATCCTCAATTTGATCCTGAGCTCTACCGTCCATACAATTTAACGCAGTTCCAAAACTTCCGTGTGACATAAAAATTTTGTTAATTAATTGAAATTTACTTAGCAGATATTATAGGACAAAAAAACAAAAAAGCAAGCCCCAATCGAACGAAAAATACAAAAAACGCATTCCAAAACAAATTTAAGACGACCTGAATATCAACTTTTTTTACAAAACGCGTTAAATCGCGAGTTTTTATTTATGGCTTGTAGAAGCCCATACCGCCACAGCAACGAAGATTCCTATAATGACGAGAGCCGAAATGCTTATAAGTAATATCATAGACGCATTGTAACACTAAAAAGGAAAAACAAAGTAGGTAATTCAATTACAAATTGACATCAAAAGAGCAAAAAACCAAAACGAAGAGTAAAGTAACAAAACCATCCGAAGTCAACCTTCTCCCTGGGAGTAGTTCGCACAAGATACATTGTGCAAACTAACATGTGTTTCTTAATAAAACCTAAAGCCTATTCCCTTTTTGGTATCTACGCAACGCACTCGCTTGTCTCAATCTTGAATGGTAATACTGTCTCATTTCACTTTGTACCAGCGGATTCACGAATCCTTTATACCTTGGATAACATGTATGCAAAAATCTATAATAATCTTGATCCCCTCTTATGTAACCTTTTCTTTCAGCCACATCTATTTTCTCATCAGCGCAATCCAAAAAACCATCACTTCCAAGAGCAAAAAACAATTCAGCTCGTCTCGCAGATGAAAGTTCCCAAACATCACATTCGGAGAGTTTTTCAAAACTACGCGGATCAATCAAAAATTTATAACCACTTTGCCCTGAAGATTGAATTGAATCAGCAACACAACTGATCACACGATCTCGATAAGAATCGGTAAGCATTAAAACTTCATTACCAAGCATTCCAGCCAAAAACAGCACAACACCTGAAACAAAAGCTTTATCTTTGAGAGATAAAGGTTTTGAATCACAAACATTTTCGTTGTATTCAACAAAAGACATTACACATATTAAAGTTAAGAACGAATCCTAAACGCTTAAGAAAATTTAGTCAATAAATCCCACTCAAGCATTCGAAACAATCGAAGGTTTAAATATGATATACCTGGTATAATTTTCCATCTTTAAATCCAAGCTTTCTATAGTAATCTCTAACTCCAACTCCACTTATCACAGCAAGATTTTTTAAACCGTGTTTTTTGGTAATTTTAAGTGCCTCTTCTATTAATTTTGACCCATAGCCTTTGTGTTGCCCGGCTTTTTGCATTTGCCCTTTCACCTTCACCTGCTCACCAAAAACATGGATTTCCCTGATCACAGAGGCGTTTTGCAAATCCTTCAATGGATGTTTTTCGCCTGTAAAATGTTGCGAAGGAATTCTTAACCTCAAAAACCCTATCAATTTGTCCTGTTTCTGGTCTTCAAAACTCAAAAAATATTCTTTACCATCTGAAGAATCATATTCTCGAGTAACAAGTTTTACGTCCGAAGCTTTAAACAAAGAATCTTTAATCTCCCTACATCTGATACAATTGCATTTTTCCCCGAGAAGTTTCATCTCTTCTTGTACGACTTGCCTGAGATTCGACACCTTACTTCCTCCAATAATACTCTCCGCAGGAATATCACGAATCAGCCTGGTAATTCTACAATAATGTGGAACAATTTCTTTAAATTTAACCAGTAAATCAACCAATTGCCTATCCGTATAAGGTTTATGTTTGCCGGCCTTATATAATTTTTCAAGCGGAGT
>CAZGHH010000002.1:0-9414 GCA_964525485.1 uncultured Candidatus Peribacteria bacterium
TTTTTCTAGCCCGGGGTAGATTTCCCCAACCTGGGACTTTTTCTAGCCCGGGGTAGATTTCCCCAACCTGGGACTTTTTCTAGCCCGGGCTGGGTTTGGTGGGTTTGGAGTATTTACAAACAGGTTAAAATCTGATACAATATTTGGAATAAAATAAAAATAAATACAGATATGTCATTTTTGGACAAAATAAAATCTAAGCTGCCTTTTACACTTGATAAAGAAGCTACCGATATTGGAACTTCTGTGAATCAATTGAATGAGATGGCCTCATCAGATTTGAATCAAGCGTCTGCATCAGATTCCACTGAAAATGTCGACGATAATAAAAAGTTCAGTTTCGGAGATCTTCTGAAAAAAATCAAAGGGGGGAAAAAAAATTCAAGTACTGCGACGGGAGCGACGTTAAATGAACCTTTTCCCGGGATCAAGATATATTCAGGCAATTCTTCCGCGAAATCGCCTTTGGATCAAGATTCTTCCGCTTCAAATCCTCTGATTGAAAGCGCTATACAGGGCGAGACAGCTGAAATGAAACAGTTTTTGGATTTACCTGAAATTGACGAGTCTTTATTGAATGAAATTGAGCCTCCAAAAAGTATTTTGCTTTATATATTAAAGGGAGTGTTTTTGGTTTTCTTAATAATCGGATCCGGAACATATTTATTCTTCGCGACACAGCTCGGAACGAAACTTACATTTTTGACAGATGTGCTTCACGTGCCTGCCGCAATGAATGAATTAAAAAATACGAATGATGAATTAAAATCGGCTAAAACCGACTTGAACGTTTATAATTTATTGGAAGGGAAATTCCATCTTGATAATTTTAGTTTTGAAGGAGATAAATTTACAAGGAATTATCAAATTTACACAAATAAATCAGTCGCTGAATCCGCAAGAAATACAGCAAAAAGTGAAATGACTAAAATAAGAGAAATACTTAAAAGCGAATTGATCGGAGCAAGAGACAAACTGCTTGCAGACTATCATGTGACACTTGTAGATCCTGATGTGTTGGATGCAAATATGTATCCTGATATTTTCAAAAATTTATTAATTGAAAGAATGGGTTCCGAGATTATTTCAAGAGAGGCTAAAAAAGATATAAATGAAACTCGTGATTATAAAACTTATGCTCAAGCAAAAAAATTGATAGAAAATGCGGAATTAAAAAATATGCTAAAGACTGCCGATATAGACACAATGACTGACAAAGAATTGGTTGTATTCATTGTTAAATTGAACGGATTGGCTGAGAATGAATTGAGCGCAATACAAAAAATTAAAGATTCAAAAATAAACTGGTCGGCAATAATAGCCGAGATTAAAAGCCAGACGAGAATTGTGGATCAATTCTTCAATGAAGGGCTTTATGACGAAGCAGGTGGTATTCAATATACAAACTATGATTTTGATGCAGGGACAAAACGCATAACAATCACAGGAACAACAAAGAGATACGACTCTGCAAACTTCACGACAATATCCGATTTGATAGACCAATTAAATGCCAGTCCTTTGTTCCAGGGCGTGGAAATGAAGTCATTCGCAAAAACCGGTTCTGCAAAAGACGGATATACTGCGACTTTGAGGCTTAGTCTTCAATTACAAAAAGACGAATTAAGCGCAGAAGATACGCAATTAAACATAGATTCCGTTCCTGATTTTTTGGCACCACAAATAACAACTCCAGTTAACAACTAAACAAAAATGGCAACAAAATATCAACTAATACTTCAGCAACAAAAAAGAAATATACGAGCTTATTTAATGCTTTGCCTTGCTGTAATAGCGGGCACATTGGCTCTCGGATATTTCAAATACTCGGAATATATAGTCGTCAAAGCGGCTGTTATCGAAAACCAAAGTTATTTGGAAACTTTGAAGGACTCTGTCGCTGGCGAAAAAGTTGAATTTCAAAATTCAAAAACCGAATACGATAAATTGGTTGGGGAAATGGAAGACGGTTTCAAAGAGGTCTTTCCATCCGGTGATAATTACACCGAGCTTACTAGATCATTTGATCTACTTGAATCAAAATTAAACAGAGTAAAAGATCCTTTTTTGATTTCAAATATCGACTATCAAGAAATTCAAACAAGTGAGGACGGTACCTATAAATATCTGCCGTTGCGTATGACTATTAGCGCTTCAAATGATAATTTCACAAGGTTTATGCAATATATCGAAGAATCCGGATCTTTGAGTGAAAAAGTTAGGTTAATGGACATACAGTCCATCAATTTGAGCTTGAATGACAATGGAAATGACGGAGTAAATACGATCAATTTTTCTATTAAAATTAATGCCTATTTTCAGGGTAATAAATAATAATGGCTGAAGAATTACAAAATCAGAATGTGTCACCAGCGGTGGCGGTAGCGCCTGCGGGAGTGCCTGCTCCTGTGGCGGGAGCATCTGCACCGATCACAGCGCAGGCATCGGTCGCAAATGAAAAGCTAAAACAGCTTACAGATGCCATTTTGGCGGCGAATATTCCACAGCTCGTGATGGTGGCGATCAGCTATGCTTTGGATTTAAGATCCAGTGATATTCACATCGAGCCTGAAGAAAATCGTGTAAGGATTAGATACAGAGTTGATGGTGTTTTACAGCAAATAGTTGAGTATCCGACGAACTTGCATCCGGCTGTCGTTTCGAGAATTAAAATTATGTCGAATTTGAAAATTGATGAACAAAGAATTCCGCAAGATGGACGCACTGAAGTGACAACGAAAGAAGGTAAAAATATGGATCTTCGTGTTTCGACTTTGCCGACTGTGAGTGGTGAAAAAGTTGTAATGCGTATACAAGATAAATCGCGAAAAATTCCCGACCTTCCGGACCTTGGAATTACCGGAAGGGCGTTGAAAAATATTGAAGAGGCTTTGCAAGCCCCAAATGGAATTATATTGAATACAGGCCCGACCGGTTCCGGTAAAACTACTACTTTGTATTCCGCTTTGACGCGGTTAAATCAAGTTGGAGTAAATATTTTGACGATTGAAGATCCGGTGGAAATTCAAATCGACGGACTCAATCAAAGTCAGGTTCATCCTGATATTAAATATACTTTTGCATACGGAATGAGATCTGCACTGCGTCAGGATCCTGACATCATAATGGTTGGAGAAATCCGTGACAAAGAAACAGCAGATACCGCTATCGAAGCCGCATTAACCGGACACTTGGTACTATCTACCATACATACGAATAGCGCTGTTGAAACTATTAATAGGATTTTGAATATGGGAACGGCTCCTTACCTACTTTCTTCAACATTGGAGTTGGTTATAGCACAGAGGTTGGTAAGAAGACTTTGTGATAATTGCAAATATGAAAAAGCTGTGGATCCTGAAACTATAGAAGGTATGAAGGCTGTGCTCGCGACTGCGGATTTGAATGGAGAAATCGATTCGAAATTTTTGAATGACATGAAATTTTATGAAGGTAAAGGATGCCCAGCTTGTAATAATACAGGATACAAAGGACGTGTCGGACTGTATGAAGTTTTACGCATAGATAATAGTATAAGAAAAGCTATTTTTGATGGACTTTCCGCTATTGAAATACAAGAAATCGCTTTAAAAGGCGGAATGTTGACTCTTGAGCAAGCCGGAATTTTGAAAGCTCTTGAGGGCGTTACAAGCGTCGATGAAGTCTATAGAGTAGCTAAAAAAATGGAGACGGGCACTTCAAAAACTAACCAAGAAAAAGATGCCGACAAAGCAAGCTAAAGAATTTCAATTTGCCGGTAAAGAGATATTTGATCTCGACAATAAACTTACTAAAAAAAGTAAGGATTCCGTGGTGCTCAATATCGATGCGGATGACGTCGTGATTTCTGAACAAGGAAAAAGATTTTTACAAAAAAGTCCTCAATTCGTGTCTGACTCTACGGGCTTTTTTCTCATTGATTGGTACAAAAAAATTAATACAAAATTAATAAGCGGAGGCAGTATAAAATCAGAAGAAAAATCCAATTTCTTTCATTTACTTGGAGTAATGGTGAATGCCGGAGTTCCCGTGATGAAGGCGCTGAAATCGCTAATGGGTCAGGTTGCTACAGACTCTCACATGTATTTATTAATCAACAGTCTTTACCATAAAATCGAGGAAGGACAGAGTTTGAGTGAAGCGATGAGCTATCATCCAAAAGATTTTTCCGATATGGAAATCGGTATGATCGAAGCCGGCGAGGCGGCCGGACAATTGAACGCAACTTTGGATAATTTGGGGAGAGATATCGAACGTAGAAACGACATCAAACACAAAATCAAAAGTGCTTTGATGTACCCTATCGCTATCATGCTTTTGTTGGTCGCGGTGCTTATAGTGATGATGGTTTTCGTGATTCCGAAACTAGAGGGGCTTTTTGAGAGTCAGGGGGCGAATTTACCTTTGGTGACAAAAATTGTCGTGGGAACAAGCCATTTTTTGATCGACTATAAATTTCTTTTAATTGTCATTATCGGCGCTTTGGTTGCCGGGATATGGATTGGTAAAAAAACTTCAGAAGGTAAATATCTTTGGGATAAATTGAAAATTAATTTCCCTATTTTCGGCAAACTTTTCAAGATGGCATACATCGCGAGATTCGCCAGGTCCATAGCCAATCTCGTAAGTAGCGGCGTGCCTATTGTTAAGACAGTAGATATTACTTCTAATGCGATTGGCAATGAAGTATATAAAAGGAGATTGTATTTAACTTCGGAAGATATCAAGCAAGGTATTCCGCTTGCGGAAACGCTTTCTGAGAGTTCTTTGTTTCCGCCGATGATCGTGAATATGGTGGAGGTCGGTGAAAAAACCGCGCAGCTGGATACAATAATGAATAAAGTCGCGGATTATTATGATGAAACAGTTTCAACTACCGTTCAGGGTATCGCGAAAATCATTGAGCCTGTTGTACTGGTGATGATCGGTTTGTCGGTCGGGGTTATCGTCGCAGCGATCATGCTTCCTATTATGCAGTTGAGTAATATGGCGGGGTCGATGTAGGGAGGAGTTTGTACTAGTGAGGACTTGTATTTGTACTGGGCTTGCGTTTATAGCGAGCTTTTTTTTATTGAATTTGTCATTTGGTTGCGTTATAATGTACTTATGAGTACATTTAAAAATAACATAACCGCAAAAAGGATAGCCATACTCGCAACAAAAAACGAGAGGCTTTTTCATATAAAAGACTTGGCGAATTTATGGAATATTCAAAATAAAAATACCCTAAGAGTTACTCTGAAACGCTATGCGGATGAAAAACTTATTTACAGAATTTATAGAGGATTTTATTCTCTATCACCAATAAGAGATATAGATCCTATTTTACTTGGAGTAAAGGCATTGCATGGGTTTTGTTATCTTTCAACGGAGACCGTCCTGTATCATTCTGGATATATTTCTCAGGTAATTGATTACAATACTTTTGTTAGCTCGAAATCATTGAGTTTTACAATCGGAGAAACTAATTTCAAAAGTCGTCAGCTTAGTGATAAATATCTTTATAATCCTGATGGAATTTCGATGGTAAATGAGGTTTTGACTGCAACACCTGAAAGAGCAATTTGCGATATGCTTTATTTCAATTCAAATTATAATTTTGACAAACCGGTCGATTGGGAGAAAATTCGGTCGATGCAAAAAAAAATACAATATCCTTTAACGCCTCATAGATATGTTGCTACCTAAGCCGACTGATGCAATTCACAAAATGTGGCTTTATAGACTTCTCACCGCAATTTCCGACGATGCGTTTTTGGTGGCAAATTTGAGATTTAAGGGAGGAACATGCGCTTCGATGCGTGATATTATAAATCGTTTTTCGGTTGATCTTGATTTTGACCTAATTGATAAAGAAGTTTCTAACGAAATTAGAAAACGGCTTGAAAAGATTTTTGAGAAACTGGGGCTGGAAATCAAAGATAAGAGCAAAACCGTTCCTCAGTATTTTCTTAAATATGATAATAAAACAGGACACCGAAATACTCTAAAATTGGATATAACTTATCCTCCGCCCAAAAGTAATGAATATGAACCGATACGCTTTACCGATATTGATCGTATTATTTATTGTCAAACCGTGCCTACAATGTTTTCAAACAAACTTGTCGCCATCATGGAAAGATTTAAAAAGTTTAGGACAATAGCGGGACGAGATATTTTTGATATACATACTTTTCTTATAAAAGGCTTGGAATACAGACCTGAAATTATTGAAGAACGAACTGGAAAAAAGGCGTCTGTGTTTATACTGGAACTAAAGAAATTTATTGAGAAAAAGGTTACGCAGACGATTATCGATCAGGATTTGAATACGCTTTTGCCACCTGATAAATTCTCGAGTATACGAAAGATTTTGAAGAAAGAGGTGATTATGCTGTTGAGATAATAAAGGTGGACATTTCGACTGTGGTTTGCTAGAATTATTTTACAAATGGACGTTAAGTCCTCTCTCCCTCCTACTTGGAGGGAGTAAAAAGACTCATTGAAGCAGTTCGATGAGTTTTTCTTTTATGGCCTTAAATTTGCCCTCGCTTACCCTCCCGTATTGATATGAAATTCTTTTTGTATCAAAAAGTCTGAGCTGGGACAAAATAGCTGTGCTTTTTTTATTTCTTAAAAAAAATTCAGCGTAGAACTTTCCCTCTTTTGACTTAGATGTCAGCGGAATACCAATAAACACATTGCTGGAGAATTTTTTACATACAAGCACTGGTCTCAAGAAGTCTTCGCCCTTACCATTCTGTTCAAATCCAATATTTTCTCCAATGCTAATAAATAAAACATCCCTTTCTTTTATTGTTTTTCTAGATGTTTTACTTTCTATTACTTTTTTCTTAATATTCCATTTATCGAGGATCTTATCTTTTGTATGATCTGCCGTTCTCATGATTTAGATTTTTAAAAATTGTCTAAATCATAAAGATGAGCCCTTAAATAAAACTTTCAAAAAGTTAAATTTTTTCTAAAGTTTTTCTGAAATTTTTCTGGGATTGCTTTTTAATCACTTCGGTATGTAAAGCCGGGAATCCGGAGGTTTCTTGCTATTTTTTTACAGGTATGTATAATTTTCTGCAGATGTAAGTTTTTATATATATCTTTTTTTAACCTCATTTATATGAAAAAACGAATTCTGGGTTTCACCCTGATCGAACTCCTGATCGTTATCACGATCATCGGTATCTTGGCTGTTGTGTTTATACCGACGGTATTGGATGCTCCTGCAAAGGCAAGAGATGCTTCTAGGCAAGCGGCAGTTAACAATATTATAAAAGGTATTGAAGCTGGTAGATTGGCTGGAGTTGTTACTACCGGAATAACTAAAGGATGCGTAAGTGATACAGCTAAACTTCCTGCAACATTTTTGCCTTATATGGGTGGAGGACAAGTTCCTGTAGACCCACAGGCTGGCACTGCTGGTAAAGGTCCAAATACTACTATGTGTGATAATAATATAGGTATTATGAAATATACTGTCTCTAGTACTCAGCCTATACTTTATGGTGTTTTTGCAAAATTAGAGAAAGCAGGTACTGGAAACGTTAGTTGTTTAGATGCAACAATTGGTGATGCTGCCATTCCTCCACCTTTGTCTGCTGGTAGCGGCGATTGCTACGGAGCTTTATCTCAGTAATTTTATCTTTTTATTCAAAAGACCATCTCTGTACGAGGTGGTCTTTTTTTTGTTGTGGTTTTTGGCTTTTTACCACACTTCCTTATATGTCAACTCGAAGTCAGATTAACAGATTAAATTTGGTAGTTTTTGGTGTGGGAAAAGAGTATATTTTTTAACTGAGTTATGAAGAAAGCCTTAACCTCATTTCTGGCCTTCGCAATAGCGTTTACACAAACGCTTTTTTTCCTGCCGGAAGTGACTGCGGAAAGCCTTCCTTTGATAGGAGCGAAGACGGCTGAGGCGTTTGGCTTTTTTGACGGCGACAATGCCGAAACGGCTTATGCGGACACAGCTTATGCGGAGTCCACTGACAACAATAAAATAAAAGATCTTTACGATCTCGTTGCTTTGGTGGTGGATAAAAAATTAATGGAAGATGCATCCTCTTATATAGGCGGTATCAAGGAATACCCCGAGCTGGCAAATGTTTATGACATGCCTGAGCGCATTAAAAGATTTGCAAAAGACATTCAAAAAAATTCTCCGAAGACAATTACAAAAATCTTAACATACGACAGCGACAAAGAGACTCTGCTTGATATCATTTCCGCTCTCGAAAATCTTTATAAAAATGGTGACGAAAATGTGAACTCGAGGCTGAGAGGTGTCGTGCTGATAGGAGATGTTCCTCTTCCGGTAGTGAATAAAAACGGAAATCGATTCATCTCAATGCTACCTCTTACGGATTTTGACGATAAATCCTATACATATAATCCTTCAACTCAAAGTTTTGACTTAAACAATGCGGTGGCCTTGCAGAAGCCGGAAATCTGGCATGGCGTTTTGAATAATAGCGACACAAACAGACTCGCTGAATTTTTTGATAAGAATCATTTGTATCATGCTGGACATGAGGACTTTGCGACTTTTGGTGAAAAACTTTTCTTTGGGGATTTTATCACTGAGGAGGCGGATTTGAATGAAGACGAATACACACTATATCAAAATCTCATAAAGAATATGGATGATATCGCTTATATGAGATTTAATAAAACTTGGGCGGGAGAGCTCACTACTGATGTAATGAAAACGATTGGGGATGCCGGCGCCAATACTGATGAAATAAAGAATAATGCCGGTGCAATTTCCGGTGTGCCTGACATCTATACCAGAAGTCAGATAATGAATTTTCATAAAGATTATGTTCAGTTGGTCTCGAGTTTTTTGTCTAACTCAAATGATCTCATATCAGGAACCGGTAGATACAACCCTCAAGAAAGTGGAGTGGATTATGTCCCGGCGTTAATTACAATGAAGGATAAATTTTCAACGCAATACTTGAGACAAGCCAATGACGCCTTGGAGAGTAAAGTTAACGAAATTGCTGAGAAGATATCCGAGCCTTTGAAAATCGTTGATGAAACTCGTGTGACCGGGTCTGTGGGGGGAGATGATTTCAGCGTCACTCCAAATGTAAAATTACCTGCCCCTGTTCCATTTGTTGGTAATTCAATACCTCTTCCTAGTATTAGTACTTATACTTTTCGCAATCTTGTTAATAGAGATGGAGATAGTTTTTATATTAATGGCGTTTCATCCGAATTATTAACAACTCCAAAACTCTGTTTGCCTTATTTGGGCTCTACTAACACTGTCAGAGCTATTTCTTCTGACAATATGGTTGCCGCTCAAAATTCATACACTCTTGGTGTAAATACTATTGCTCTCGGAAAAGATAAAATACTTGATATCACAAACAACAATCATTCTTATGGGCTTTTGATAGAAAGAAATTCCGA
>CAZGHH010000002.1:9514-64739 GCA_964525485.1 uncultured Candidatus Peribacteria bacterium
GATGGATGTAAAGAATATGCAGAAAAATTAGAAGAAGACTTGAAACAAAAATTGAAAGACGAAGGATTTCCGCAAGCTTTAATAGATAATCAAATTAAAAAAGAAATAAAAGATGCTTTTGCTAATGGAGTATTAAATCACGAGCCACGTATTTTGCCTTATGCTACAAAATTCGGCGACGAATACTATTACCTGCCTACAGGTTACGACGTGGAGCCGACTCCTGCATTGTTAAAAAACAATGGTGTGATGACTTCGATTGTAAATGGTTTTGTTCAAAATGTTGCTTCCGGAAAAAATGGTGGAAACGATAAAGATGGACTGTATGAAGATGATAAAAGTCATTTGGAAGTTGAATTTTATGATGTCAGTGCCGGCTCGAAAAAAACTGTTGATATTGGTTTTGAAAGTCTTTCACCTTATTCCAATCTTTCATCCGATAAAAAAACTTACTCCATTAATGGTGGGAAAAATGGACTCTCAGGTTGTTTTTTCTTATCGACCGTTATGCATGATGATAGATGTCTGCCTATGTTTGCGACTTACCCTGTTTTAGATCCTGCGGCTAGCGTTGAGCCTTTTTTATCTTCAAATGTTGGTGCTGTTGTAAAAAATGATGATGGAACTTTTTCTTATACAAAAGGTTATATGCCAGGTAATGTCGATAATTCTTCAATAGTTTATTCACATCAATTTCCAATAGGTAAAAAAGTGGTCGAAGGTAAAGAAGGAGATTTGGTGGAAGGCCAAAATGATAATATCGCCTATAAAACACATGCTGAAGTTTTTCAGCTCCCAAGTGACATAACTACAAAACAAGAGTTGGCTGAAAATATAGATGATATGTATATGGATGCGTGTTTCAATATGCTTCCTTCAAACTCTGATGATTTTCCTCCTGGAACTACTGGTAATGCTTATGTAGATATTTATTTTTATAATAATTTTGTTAATAGCGCTCAAAGTTTCGTCGATGGTGAAGGACGAAAAAATCAAAATATTCCTTACGGAGGAAAGGGAGACAATATCAGTTTGTATAAATCTACAAATGAAATGGTTTTGGATCAATCTACCAAGACTTCTTTGGGGATTTTTGCTAGATACTATGGACTGTATGATGGTATCGATAATGATAGTGACGGGATTCCTGATTTCAGACCTATCAAAGATGCCGAGGGGAAAGATAGTGGATTTGAGTTGGATATGGATGAAAGTGATCCCAAATATGGGTTGAACCTAAATAATATTCCTGAAGTAAGCAGGGCTTTGCTTGGGTTTAGATTGAATTGGAAAAACCCTCCGTATCAGAGTGGGAAGCCCGGTAATGATGAGTATTGGTATCCTTTACCAAGAGTCCTTTTTGGAAAAGGTACAAGAATTTTTAATGAAGATATTGATTTGATTTTGAAAGTTAAACCGAAACTTTTGAAAAGCATTTCGAGTTTAATTTTTCACAACGAGCCGACTAATTACACTATTTCAAAACAGATCGAATCAGGTGTGACTCCTTCTCTCCCGATAGACGACCCGAGATATGTGGCCTTCATGGATTCGACAGGTCAGACTTCAAAAGTAAATTATCCAAATTTACTAAAATCTCCCACAACCGAATCCGCTCCGAATGTTTCACAGTTCATAATTGATCTTGGCATACTTGCAGATGAAATATTAAAGATTCCCGGCAGTCAAAAGAAGCTGGATGATTTTATTAAATCAGAAGGGTTAAATTTGACTGCAAAAGATTACATCAAAACGGAACTTTTTAATGCGACAATAAACTCCGAAAAATCCGCATACACAACAAAGAACCATGCTGACTTTATGTTGAGTGCGGATCAAAAAATCTTGCGCGATGCGATAAATTGGAATTCGCTTTCGATCGATGACAAGCATGAATACATTTTGAATTATTATTTAAATGATTCATCCGCCTACCCTGCTTATATAAATGATGATGGGATTGGGTATGAGGCCGCTTATTTAATTTTTGACGGAGGTAGTGGCGATAGCAGTGACTATATAGATTTTGCTTTTAATAAAGGCGAAAACACCGATAATGATCCTGAATTGAGCGCTATTACAGATGGCATGAAATATGAAGATTTCGTCGGACCCGGCATAGGAGACGACGGATATCCGGAAGATGGCGACGATGATGAATTTGTTTCTTTGAAGAAATTTTTTGAGGAATTAATAAATTTCTTCAAAGATTTGAGTAAACTGATTACAAGTTTTGATCCCAAGGTCGGACTAGATTCTGCTTGTGGAGAATTGGACATAGGATGTGATGACGCCTGTGAAGATGATACTCTGGAAAAGCTTGAGTTAATCCCTTCAAAAAGCGTTGTTTATAGCGACGGTCGAGACTATGTCGACGTCCAAGTCAAAGGTTATAATCAAAATGACAAACCTTATGCCGCTTCAACACCTGCACTTACATACTCACTTTCTCAAGATCTTTTAAATCCATCTTTCGTTGTTGATGAAAATTATTCAAGTAAAACTTTAATAGGTGGTCTTGGCGTCATAAGGCTCAGATCCACAAATGTTTCAGGATCAGTCACTATCACTGTTCAAGCAATTGTTTCTGAGGAAACAACTGTTGAGACGGAAGGTTTACTCGTACAGTCCGCTGGGAAAAAAGTTTCTCTGACTTCGGATACGAGTGGTGCGCAAGTTGGTACTGATGAAGTTATAAATCTTTCCGCTGCTTTGATGGCGAACGAGGAAATAGAAGGTACTGCCACCAATCAAGTAACTTTTACAATAATAGATGGCAAAGACAGTGCTGTTTTTGAAGGTGGAAATATTAAAAAAGCTGTTAATGGGATAGCAAAGGCTACAATTAAACCGTTAACTAAGTCCGGCATAATAAAAGTAGAAGCAAAAGTAACTGATGGACCTTTTTACGCGACTGAAGTAAAAGAATTGGTAATAACTTCCGGAGAGCCGGCAAAATTAGCTTTGGAGACTGATACAAACGTACTTCTTGCAAACAAAAAATCCAAAGCAAATGTTGCTGTAAAAGTTGTGGATAAATATGGGAATTTAACAGCGGATCAGTTTTCAACAGTTTCCATATTTGCATTTGGAGACGTGGTACTGGATATGACCGGCGACAGTAATTCTTTGATGCCCGGATTACAAAAAGACACTACCGACGGAGTTGCAAATGCTTCAATTTTATCCGGAGATAAAATAGGTGAGGCAAATGTGTATGCTGTTTTGATGAGTGATGAAATCGAAGAAAAAATGCTCTCAGCAACTATGGAGAAAGATGATATTGATTTCAAAGGCGGTATCGGTGCTTCCAGAAACATTTCAATACTCGGCGATGGATCATTGAAATTAATACCTATATATAATGAGAAGATAAATGCGGATGGAAATTCCGCTTCCGCTATTTCAGTTGAATTACAACAAACTAATGGAATAAAAGTTCCGGGCTATAATGCTGAAATAGTTTGGGATGTAAACGATAGTAGTTATGGAACTTTGGACGTATATAGCGGTAAAACTATGACTGCCGGTGTTTCAAAAGCTATATTCAAATCTACCACATTATCCGGTGATCCAACTATCACAGTTTCCGCTCCGGGCTTTGCAAGTATTACTTTTGTTATTACAACTCTTCCCGGACCTGCGACTTCTCTTTCACTTGCAAGCGATGACGAGACTTTGTTCACCGGTGGAATCGATAATACACTTGTAACCGCAAAATTGCTCGATCAATATGGAAATTTGGCCTACACGTCTTCAGCTAACGTTTCTTTTGCCCCTTCAAGGAGCTCAGGAAGTATTTTAACTTTTGATAGTCCAAATGAGGTCTTTACTTCTACCGGACTTGCAACTGTTAACATAAAATCAACAGCAAATTCAGGCAAGGCTTCTATTTCAGCTACCGCTCCGAATCTCGAAAAATCTAATCTACTTATTGATTTCAAAAAACGAATTTCAAATGAAAATTCAAACAGTTTTGCAAAAATATCTCCACGCGCTTTGTATATCAATCTACTTGGCGGAGCTTTTTATGACATGGGGAAAAACGACCTTGCGAGTGAAATGCTTTTCAACGGAAAATCTCAAGCTGTCCTCACTTCCACGTCCGTATTAAATGATAAAAAACGCGTTGTTTCTGTGGATGGATTTGGGCAAGTCGATGTTCTCGATCAAAATGTAAAAATGAATTTTGTACCTGCTACAGAGACTTTTAAATTCAATAAAATAAAATTCAGGGACGAGACTTTTGGTGTTGATGTTGGTGAGATATTTTTTGTTCCAAAAAACGATTTGCCTTTTGGATTAATCACAGATGACCTCGAAAAATATGGTGAAGGCGTTTT
This sequence comes from uncultured Candidatus Peribacteria bacterium, assembly GCA_964525485.1. Classification (GTDB taxonomy): domain Bacteria; phylum Patescibacteriota; class Gracilibacteria; order UBA1369; family LOWO2-01-FULL-3; genus DAONBD01. The sequence goes on from CAZGHH010000002.1 coordinate 13,858, forward strand.
TGTAAAAGATATAACTCCGGATGATAAAAAAGACATCTCTCCGAAATTAATTTCCGACCTTCCTTCAAATTCAATTGTGTTAAAAAGAGGAGTCACTGAATTCGCAAAAATTGATAGATACGGGCGCGTTTCTCTATTATCAAATGATGTCGTTTTGAGATTGCCTCAGGCGGCCGACTCGGCTTTGAAATTGGACAAGTCTTATTTCTCAATGCTACTGACATGGAAAAATGTTCCTATCGCTCAAATACAATTCAGACAATCGGTCCCGGTTTCCACATTAAAATCATCCGACAAAAATACTAATTTTGAAGCTGGAATATACATTAAACTCGCGAATGACAAAGGAATTTTTGACTTAAAAGAATCATTCTCGCGATATTCAACCGAATTCAAAAGAGGATTTTATATAATTGATACAACTCAGGATATCGACCGAACAATGGCTCCGGGAAGTGGTGTGGATTCCATCGAATCTGCGAAAACAAATACCGAGGTGGGATTCTCCACGGACAATAAAAATATGCTTCTTTTTACCGCCGGGAATTCTGTCGGAGAGTCAAATATCCCTTACGCTTCCGAGTCCGGAATAATTCTTGGAGATCCTACTATTCGCATTGATAACGCCACTGAAGATTTGATAGGGTTTTCAAATTACACAAAAGATATCGGTCAAATGATCCATTCCGATGCGGATACTTTTGATAACATTGAATTCTTTGATTATAACGGCGATGGATTTGATGACCTTTTGATGACGTTCCTGGACGGCCGTATAAAGCTCCTTGAAAATGAAAACAGTAATCAAAGATTTGTTGATCGCGGAATCATCTTGAATATATCAAATAAAATTAACAGTCTTTCGAAAATTGATATTAATAAAGATGGGTTTGATGATTTGATAGTCGGTACACAAGAAAGTTGCGTACAGGGTGAAAAATGTTTGTACTTATATACGAATAAAAACGGTAGTTTTGAAAGACAAAAACTTGAGCTGAATACCGCTGATAAAATTTCTTCCGTTAAGACTGCGGATTTAAACAAAGATGGGACAGAGGATTTGGTTATTTCAGACGGTGCCGGGAATGTATATATATTCTGGGTCGATGACGGAAAAGTAAATTCAAATGAATACAAACTTGGAAATTTCGGTGTTGATTTGAACAGCGAAGATTTGATAGATGATATTTTGTTCCATTATCCTTCGATGCCCGCTATTCCAAAGGCTGGAAGCAGCAACCTTGATGATCAAAAAAATTACAGTGAAAATTACGGAAAATTTGTGCAGATTAAATTGGTTCAAGAGAGTTTGGCGACTGACGCTTCATCTGTATATAATATGTTTGGCGATAATGCCGAATACGATCCTGATGCTGAACCTTTGATAAAACCTCTTCCTTTCTTGTTGGCTAAATATACCGATGGAGTTTTCGATGGATCTGTGAAAAAAGTCGTGGATCAAAACGGAGGCAGTATGGGGATTGGTGATATTGTTGAGTATACTATTACAATTAAAAACAATTCATCTTCCGCAATAAGAGATTTGATAATTTCGGATATCACTCCGGGTGCTCAAGAAATAGATATGGATTCTTTGAAATGTATTGATCCTGACTGTGCCAATGGAGCTAATAAGCCTGAATGGGTTGGAACCGATGCTGTTTTGAGAGAGCTTGCTATCAAAGGGCTGAATGTCCCTGCTAATGGAGTGAGAAATCTTACTTACACTGCGAAAATAACTGCAATCCCTGATATAAATATTGTTATTGGTAATTTTGCCAATTTGGTTGACATTGAAAATGCAAATGCGAAAATCGGAGCCGATGAAAGCGTCAACGATGAATTTCTTGATATATTCATTAAACCTGAAATAAACGATGGTAAATCTTTGACCTACTTCTTCTCAAAAAAGGATAGAGATGAAATGAAGCACGTAACATATGTGAAATACGATCAAGATATAGGGGCAACTGACAGGGATATCACCGCCCCTGTCGAAGGTCTCACTGATGAAGAGAACGCTGTAAAAGATGAAGCTATTGCACTTTCCGAGGCAGTAAAAAAAGGCACGGCAGATCCTGATAAATTTATTAAAGATGCAAGTGAAGTGGATGCCGATGATCCTAATGGGGATGGTCAAGACCCTTTGGACATTCCTTTGCCAAATGGCAGTCCTGAATCGATGGCTGAATTTTTGTCTGTGTTAAATGAAGATTTGGATGGAGATATGCTACCTGACTCATGGGATGATTCTCCGGGAAGTGATGATTCTGATTCTAAATCATCTGGCGGAGGCTCGAAATCTGTCGGCCAAGTCTTCAGTGATATTGCTGATATGGCTGAAAAAATCGTCGATAAAGTTGAGGATGCACTTGATCAAATGAGATGTTCAGGCGCCGGATGTCTTCCTATCCCTTGGAATTATGCGTTCTTTGCACCAAGTGATCAAAATCCTGGGAATGGCATCGCTATGCTGGCGGTTGGCACTCCTAATATGCCGTATTTCAGTTTCTTGTACCCTACTACTGCGCAGTCTAATTTCAGACTCTATGTTTCCCCCACGCTCACAATGGGATTGGGTGTAGCTGTGTGTATGGGGCCATCTCCTGAGGGAGCGTGTTTTGTTGCTGCTGTTCCGGCCGCTAAAATTCCGTTTATTTGTGATGCCATTGAATTCGTAGTTTCAAAAATTAGAAGTGCTATTAATAAAGCCGTAAGCGTTGTAAACGATGCTGTTAATAAAGTTAATGCTATCGTTTCCGGTGATGACAGTCCAGACGCTACAGCTGAGAACAGTGGATCTAATGCTGTGAACCACAATGGAGCTTATGGTAGCGATAATTCAAAGTTAACATTTAAAGATTCCGTTAATTTGAAAGTCCCTGGATTCCCCGGATTCTTTACAAATTGGATGGATGCTCAGATCGATGAAATTTTTACAAAACTGCTAGACTTACCGGATTTCTATTTGATCCTCCCTGACTTCGATCAACTATTTAAAGAATTTAATAGTCAAGATTTGGCAGGCAGTTTCAAAGGCATGAAAAATGTAGATGATTTCTTTGAGGCAATACAAAAAATTCCTTTGCTCAAAATTCAGCCTGAAGAAGTTACTATCAATATTCCTATTATCAATAAACAACAAATAGAGAAATACGAGAAACAAGCCAAACAATTAGTAGAAAATTTGGAATCTCAAGCCGAAAATATAAAAGAATTCTGGACTTGTGATGAAAGTTCGGAGGAAAAAACTATCTGTGAATCATTGTTTATTCGCTTAGATAAATTAATAGCTAATCTCAAAAAACTTTTAGACACTCTTGAAGCGTATAAGGATTTACCAAAAACTTTGGCGAAACTGCGTTTCGCGCTGTCAAAATACGCCTTACAAATAGTTTGTTATCTAGATGCAGTGATGGAATTGACCGGTGGATATATAAATCGACAAGGAAAAATAATCCAGTCCTGGTTGAGAGCCATACGTGAAATAATAGATCAATTTAAAGGATGGAAAGCTATTCTTGATCTAGTACTGGATTATCAAGTGAGTTGTGACGAGTGTAAAAATGAACGTTATGGTGAAATAGGTTTGATATTCCAAGTGTTTGGAAGCGTGTTCCCTGAACTTCCTATTATACAAATTCCTAAATGGCCGGATTTTGTGTTTGATTTTTCAAAAATAGAAATGGGGATGACTGTAATTTGGCCGGATTTCGTGTTCAAGCCTTTGCCTTTGAATCTTCCTGATCTTCCGAGTGTAACTATTCCAAATATAAAACCAAGCCTTGATATAGACTTGGATTCCTTGATACCTGATTTTGAACTTCCTTTACCAAATATAAATTTTGATCTTCCTGATCTGCCGCCTCTGCCATTACCAAAATTACCGGATATTCCTCGTCCGCCCACTATTCCAAAAATACCAAAACCTGTTTTTCAGTTGGCTGTGTCTTTGAAACCAATTTTCAAAATTTTGTGTCTAATTAAAAAAGGTTTGATGATATATCCGGAAGGGAAAGTTAAAGGGCAAATTGAAGGCATGACCGAGCCCGGAGTGAAGCCTGTATTACCTATCACTTTGAATTTAAATTTAAAGCCGCCTTCATTCTCTTATGATGCGCCTGTTGAATTTGATATTACCTTGAAAACAAAATTTGGTATCGATACGAATGGTATATATGAATATGTTAAATATGCCGCCGACATGATGAATGAGACTTTGAGTTATTGGTCTAGTAAATTTAATAAATACATGAAAGCCGCTACCAATGCCGCTTCCAGTGCTACTCAAGTTGACAGGATTTTATTGGAACAAACAGGGGTGTCTCCTAATTGGAGTGTTGATTTGGAAAAAGTGAAAGAAGAAATGAAGGGTAGTTATAACTTCAATATGGATGACCCGGATAACTTGTATTACTATCTTGCTGCGACTCAGGATTTCATCTCCGACAATAATCCTCTCTTGGAAAAAAGCGCTTCAGATTTTGACATGATTTTAGCGACCGACAGCTCATCTTCCGAAATAGTTGAATTAAGAAATTCTTTATTGGCTTACGCACGCGGGCTCGAGGAACAAGGTAATATGTTTGAAAACATTAATGGGCTTGAGGATTTGAATACTTTGATAGCTTCTCTGCCTAAAAATGAGTTTAATATCGATGAGAAATTTGTTGCGAATGATTTGGGACAAGGGACTTTGAATTCCGACAGCGACGATATAGTCGTGAAAAAAGTTTCGATCGCCGCTGATTTGGGTTCAATGCCTTTGAGTGAAATGAGTGATGTATTGAATGAAGGTCCAACCACTTTAAATGAATATATTGGAGAGGGTGGACTTACTGCTGATAATTTAGGCTCTATTCCACAAACGACGCCAAAAGGGATATTTGTTATGACAAGTGTTGATGAAGATGGAAATCCATCTTTGCAAAATGAAAATGTTGTAAGTTACACGGCTGAAATAAATAAAAATACGAAGATATTGTTTGGCGATGTGGACGCAGACACCGATACCGACATTATTTATACGATGGGAAATGATGTTTATTGGAAAAAGAATTATGAAGTTAATAAGGCCCCTCCATCAAATCCTGATGTGTTTATGATATCTTCTGTAAGTGCTTATTCCGGATCTGTGAAATCTGCCGTCCAAACATCGTCTGATTCTATTAATAAAAATAATTCTTCGACTTTTACATTCCTTCCTCAAAAATATAATGATTTGGTTGGGTATGAAGTTGTTGTTTACCCTTCTTTGACCGACATAGATAATGACGTATATCGCGGAACTTATAGATATCTGTTAATTGAAGAGCCTGATTCTGTTTTGGGTAAAGTCACAGATGTTGTAGGTGTTGGTAAAAACTTTATAAACGGCTTGGAGAAAGTTGTGCATCAGTCTCCTGACGAATTCAATGTCAGCGCCGGAGATATTATTTATACAATTTCCAAGGCCGGTATAGTTATCGATGGTAAAAACATTGGTCTTCCTGCCGGCAGTTTTTATAAAATTCCTTCCGATATCGAGACGCCGACTCTTGGTCTTGCTCTCGGTACCATTGAGTACATCCAAAAAAACACAGAACCATCTGACCGATTGTTGACCAAAACTTCATTTGTTTATGGAGAAAAAATACGCGCTCTAAATAATGGCGGAGCTTCTTTGAGTTTTGATAACGGAGTGACCATCGATGTAAAAGAAAATGAAAGTTTTGAAATGATGAAGCTCAATTCTCCCGAGTCTCCTTCTATTACATTAAATATTCCAAACGGAAATTATTTCGGTGTTATTTATTCATTACATGCAGACGGTACAAGAAGTTTACCTTCAACACCTTCCGCTATTTCTCCTCAAATATGCGGAACCACAATGGCACCTTTGCCTGTCGCTCCTGCGTCTCTTGAAGTACCTGTGACAAAAGTTGTTGAATTTAATGCCAAGGGTTCTTTTGATCCGTCTGGTGCAGGAATTAAGGCTTATTATATTGATACCGACCTGACAAAAGATAACAACGATGATGGTGATAAAACAAACGATCCCGATTTATGGAGCGATTTGAGTTTGTCTTTGGATGGCCCCGATGCAGATGGAAATCTCACAAATGATATGACCAACCCAATTTTCAAACTCGGACCTTTTGAAGACGTCGGAGAAATGCAGGTAACATTGAATGTAGTTAATAATGCAAATATAGCCGCCCAGCAAGATATTAAAATAATAGTTTATATACCAAAAATCGCGCTGGAGCCTGTTTTACTTTCTTCCGCTTTTATTACCGGTTCAACTAACCCTGGAACTTCTGACATGCCATATACACTCATGAGAAAAAGATATCTTCCAAGAGTTGAAAATGGTGTCTTGAAACTTGTATTAAATGATTCAAAACTTGTGACTCCTTCTGCAAATGCGGACGGGCAGTATGAAACAAAAGAAAATGGAACTTATGAAGTGAATGACTTTGCTTTGGATGATATTATTTATATCACAGATTCTGCCGGAAATGTTGTCGTGGAAATCGATCTAAAAACCGGAAATTTTGAAATCAAAAAAGATGGATACAAATATTCCGTTTACGATGCGAATCCGCCTTCTGAAAGCGGAAAAGTGATATTCAAAGATCCTGACGGCAACGTCGTTGGAACAATGTATTTTGTGGGAGATCCTAATTTTGAAGTCGGTGTTGAGGATGTGGAAGAATTTACAACTGAGAACGTGAATGAATTTTATGGTGTGCATGTTTCACAGCCGGGGAATGATGCTTTGCCAGATGATAATTTTGAATTCCGCAAATATCCTGCAAATGATCCTAATTATCCTGACGGAGTTTATTTATATTATTTAAATGAAGGCAAACAAGTTGCAGCAATCGATACAGCTGGAAATATTCTCTCTCTTGATAAGAGAATTACAATCGGTAAAAAACAAAATAATTATACCGAAGATCCATTTATTCATGTCATTAGATTTAATGGTGTCAAAATTGCAGAGGTTTATATTTCACCAAAAGGTAAATTCGATGAAGTCCAAATAATCGGTCCAAACGATGTGCCGAAAAAATTCCCTAACGGTGTGTCCCCTGCTTATTTATTTGAAGAACAATCTTTAGATCCGAATATAGTCAAATCTTCCGGATCACAAAATACAGATCAAATTTTCACAGACCTTTCAGGTGATCTGTATGAGTTTGCGATGAATCTTTATAAACAAGGACTACTTGGCCCTAATACTAATTTTAATCCCGATGCTTTGATTTCACGCCAGGATTTCGTTCTTTTGCTTCTAAATATGCTTTGTATTGTTCCGAGAGATGAAGCGTACACCGACTCACCTGTTTTCAGTGATGTTCGGTCGAATCCTTGGATCAAGGAAGCCGCTATGCTTGGCTTGATAAAAGGTTATGAAGATTATGATGATAATTCTTTGAATCCTTTCATGCCCGATAAAACAATTAATTTGGCTGAAGCTATTTTCATTATTGTTAACGGCTTGAAATTAATAGAAGTAATAGATGGAGAAAAACTTTCTGCAGACAATGCCAATAGCTGGTATGAAGTTTATATGGATGCCGCTTTGAATTTGAATAAATATGTATTGCCAAGTGTTTTATTAAAAAATTCTTTCATAGTGACTCAAGATGAAGCTGTAAATCCGGGTCAAGAATTAACAAGAGGAAAATCTTTGGAAATAGCATATCGCGTTCTCGACGCATACAACTGTACAATTATTGATAAAAATAATAATGGCATGTCGGATTATTGTGAGGCAAAGTACAAAATTACCGATCCGAATGCAGATACCGATAATGACGGATTAATTAATAGAGACGAATGTAGGTACGGCACCGATCCTACGAATCCCGATACCGATGACGGTGGCGTAAAAGATGGAGATGAAGTGCGACTCGGTACAAATCCTCTGGACCCGATAGACGATCAAAATGATACGGACGGAGACGGACTCACGGATCAGGAAGAATTAAATGTTTATAAAACAGATCCAAACAAAGCTGATACCGACAATGGTGGTATAAATGACGGAACAGAGGTTAAAACAAATAAAACAAATCCTCTGGACGGCTCCGATGATTACACCTTGGATGATAAACCGGAAGTATTACAGGTGTATGAAACTGAGGCGGGAGTTTATCTCGTCCCTGGGAACTGTGATTCATGTCCTTGTATCTCTTCCGTCGGATATAAATCAGATTTGAGAAAAGGCGATATTTTATATACGATAATCGTAAATAAAAATGAAACTAAAATTTATTCAAAAAGTAATGAACAAAAAGTCGAATAAAAATTTTCTAAATAAAAGACTGGCTGTGATTGGCATTTTGCTTTCACTTTTCGCAGGCGGACTTTCTGCTACTTATTATTTTATTCAAAACAATAATTTTTCCGCGTCTGCTTATAGTATTGATAATTGTATGGTTGATCTTACCGCCGCCGTTGAATGGAGAAATCTAGAATTTGCCGCATTTTTGGAAATTCATTTTTCAAGCAAAAAAAACAATACTTATTTGATACCAGATGCTGTGAAGGGTTTTATTGAATACAAAAAAGGTGTTTTGGAAATAATGGAAAAATATGAAATAGGATATATTCCAACTAAATCTCAAGCTGTACAAATAGATGCTTGTATGAGAATTGCCACTAAGAAAATGGAAGATGCAAAAAAAATGTTGATAGACAAAGTTAAAAACGTTTCTGACTTAAAACACGGACAAATAATGATCGAAAAATATCGCAATATAAATACTAAACTTTCTGAATTAAATATTGAAATTGGCAAAATTGCGGGAGCATTTGAGGGATTTTATCAAAAATTTCCCGGATATTCGGAAGATTGTTTAACTACAGAGTAACGCATAATTAATAACTATGTATAGGTTTAAAAAAACATTAAAGATTTTATCCTCAGCACTAATAACTATATTTGTCGTGTATGGGATATATGGTGTTTTTGCTTCCGCTGAAGATTATTCTTTTGAACAACCTGTCTTGGGTTTTGATTTGGTAAAGGAGCTATATCACGATGAAATCAATGAATATTTTAATAATAAAATCGAACTATTTTTGGAGACTGATCCAGATGATGAGAATTATGTAATACCTCCTGAAGGTGAAAAATGTGGCAAAAAGAATGTAAGCACTTATTGCGTGGCAATGGGGGCTTTGGACATGTATTATGCGTATTCAAAAACTTTGGATCTTATCTCTCCTATCGTGATGAATATTCAAACTTATACCACAGCTCCCGTGACCGGCACTGCTGTTGGGACAGTCGCGAGTTTATTTTCATCACTATCCGCAATTGATGCAAAAGTTGAACAAGAAAAAGCTGATGCTATAAAAGTGATGGATATGACCGTCAGTACATATAATGAATTCAGGCTCGCCTTGCCGATGCATTTAAAATACAAACTCATAATGGATGATCTTTATGCTTATGTTAAGTCATTAAGAGGATTAAGACAGACGCTTTATTCGTTTCCTGCAAAATTTATAAATTCAAGTAGCCAAGGCTGTAAATAAATATGAAAAAATTGAATGACATAAAATTAGGAATTTTAATAGGACTTGTTTTGTCATGTATTTTTATAATTTATAAACCAGTCAGCGAATACTATGCTTCCGCTAATAATACAAAGGATCAAAAATCTCTTAGCGAAACAGCAAAAGATATGGATTATGGAGACGTTTTTTCTTCGGATACTTATAAGGATTTATACTTCTTAGTTTATTATAAAGCTCTTGAGAATCCAAAAGATGAGGCTTTGAAAACTATTGCTGCCGCTTACGGATTCAGTGTTGCTGAGGCGAAATCTATTCTGGATGGGTCTATCGAGCCTATAATGACAAAATACCATAAACCCGGGGATTCTCAGCAAGTTATATATGACATGAGTATTAGATTTGTTGCTGATTTCAATGAAATGTATGAGATGCTTGCTTTGGAACAAGAGCTTATAATAGGTGGTGTTGCCTCTGAAATTTTTTCAAATGGAGATGTATCCGATTCCGGATTTGATTTGGTTTATGATCTAACATTAATCGAAGAAATTATATTTGGAACTACAAGCGATGCAAGCCTTGGCGGGCCTCTGGATTTTGGTAGTTTTAATGACAAAGAGGAGGCGACTGATGAACTTATCGCTTCTGGAAATAAAGATGCTGAACCAAATATACCTGATGTTTATAATGAACTTAATAAAGCTGGCGATATTGATGACGAAGAGTCTGATGATGAAACCGAAACAGCCCTTGAAGTTTTTGATCCTACTGAATTAGTTAAAGTACAAGATGAAGATATTTGTCCTAAACCCGAAACTGAAATTGAATCTGCTTTGGATGATTTTAAAACCACAAACCCTGATAATGTAGGTACCGTAGGCCCTGAACCCGCACCAAAAGAAAAGCCTGAGATATCTCCCGAAGCCGAAAAGATCGCCGAAAAGAATCCCGATTCGTTATTGGATGTTTTGATTCCAGAACCCGCTGACGATTGGTCCGATAAACCAAAATGTAATGGATTCTTTTATTCATTAAAAGGTAATACAGATGAGGGTCGAGTTACCCAAGAAATGACAGGTGAAGATGAAAGTACTCTGGTTGGAAAACCAGAAAATTCAGATGCAGAGCCAAAATCTGAAACACCTGATGATGGAAAACCTGATGCCCCTGGATCAGGTATTGCCGCGGAATTTTTTATATGTCTTGAAGCTACGACAAAATGGGCCAAATACGGTACTGTAATTCCTAATAAACCTTGCATCAAATGTGAGACTGAAAAAATTATTGCTTATTTGAATAAGACTCTTGAAAATTCTTTTGTACCAAATAAAGTCACCGGAAATTTCTTAGAACCTTCAAAGTGTAAATCTGCTTTTAGCAGTGCCATAGACATTAAATTCAATTTAATTTGGACCCCGATCCAAACCCCAAGAAAAGATGATTCAAATAAATTAAAGAGTTTAAGTGGAGAGTGGAATAAACTCGTATCAAGAAGTAATCCATTGCTTCTCCCAGAAGTCCCAATGACTTCTCTTGATGATCATATAAATGCAACTGCCGCCACTACGGCTCAGCAAAATGCATCTGAAGCCGCCAGTTATGCCGAATTAATGAACGAAGTTAATTCGATTAAAGAAACTTTTTCAAAACAAGCCGCAGAGGGTGAGAATTTATTTTCAACAATTTCCAAAGGTGAAAACTTTGTCACATATTCTCAAGACGTGATGAAAGAGGTCGATCAAATGACAAATTATTTCAGAAATTTTAATAATATTTTCACTAAATTGGCTGACGAGACCTGTCCAAATATATTAAAAAAACCAAAAGTTAAATAATGAAAAAAATTATTACAACATTATTGGTCTTGTTAATTGCAATTCCTTCACAGGTTGTTTTTGCCGCGGATCCTCCTCCTAAAGAAAAGGCTTCCAACATCAAAGCTTGTGTATCGACTTTTGCAAAAGAATTCCCGACTTTTATGCAAACAATTATTTCAGCGGAAGGGTTTGCTGAAAATTTTACCGCTTATTTTGTTGATATTGTTTCGAGGAGCGCATGCCAATTGGAAGCCATAATGTCTCTTGATTCAAAACTAGATTCTATAACGAAACAAATTCAAAAAGCTTATCTTGATTGCAATCTTAAAAAAATCCCGCCTCTTAAGAAAAAATATATACAGGCGAAAGCTGAAATTTATTATGTTCGACATATTATAAATCCTGATGGAGATTTGGAAGATATTATTGGAGATGTGGATGTAACTGTGGAAGATATAGAGGATAATCCTGCCGTGGCCGAAGCGATGTTTGTTGACTTGTATACCGAGATGTCTGATAAATATGCTCCTATTTTACCTGAAGATATATATTTTGATGATATATTTGAAGAGATCGAAGTGAAGTTCAAAACAAGTAAATATGAGTTTCTTTTGTGCGGAGAAGGAAAAGTATGGAAAACAGTTGGGGACAAATGGAAAGAATTTACGGAAAATTGGGGAGGAACAAAAAAAGCTATCGAAAATACCAGTAAACGCCTTAGCCAAGAAGCAGAAAATATTGAGAAAAGCGCAGCAGAGATGAAGATCCGATATAGTAAAAATGCTTCAAATAAACCTGCGGGAGCTTTTAAAAACTTTTTATCAAATACTTTCCAAACAAGTATAAATGGTGTTGATCCTGCAACCGGGTTGAATGAAATCTATGATGAAATGACTAAATACTTACCTGCCAACCAATCACCTGATTTAGGTAGTTTGTTCAACGCGACATCTAATGAATCTGAAAGATATAAGTTTGACCTTGATCGCGCAATGATCGAGGCCAAATATACCGCTCTGTACGCTGGCGTAACTGATGCGGCGGTATTTGGATTTAATGAAAATTTAAATACACTAATCGATACATTAAAGGCTACGGCAATAACTGTTGATCGATTGAATAAATGTGCAGATAAGGTTCTGAAAAAACAGTGTAAAAAGTAGTTTTATGTGTGAATGTAATTGAGCCAAACGGGAATGTTTAGCCGGATGAAAAAAGCCCTCACTCCATGGGGATGGAATAAGGACTTTTTAGGGCTTTTCTAGGGCTTATATAAAGGGCTGAAGATTTTTATATATATTTAAGGGAAAATCAAAATGTGTGTTTAATCACCTCCTCACCAGTGCCTGCAAAAAACTGATCTTTAAACCTCTTTGTGGAATTTTTGGCGCGACTTCAAGACCGTTCTCTTCATATGTGAGTTCCGTCACCTCTGATCTGCAGTATGGACATGCGAGTAGCCTCGAAGATATAGATTTGCCACAACTTAAACAGTGAATGATCATAGGTAATTTGAGGTGAGGAATGCGGTTAGAAAAATTTGAGGAAATTTTTCTAAATTTTATAATATATGTTTTCGTTTTTTGGTTCGTCGTCTTGGAATTGTATTTCGTGTGTTTCTTCTTGCTTGATCGGTTGATTCATCGAGATGTCTTCTTCTCTTCCGAAAATAGGTTCGGGGGTAGCGTCGTCAGATTGGCGTTTTTTGCCTTTTCCGATGGTGTTTGCACTTAAAAATTTCTCTACATCGCTTTCTTTTATTCTATACACACGCCCTATTTTTACCCCTTCCAGATTCCTTGATTTCAGATACTTCAGCACCGTGAACGGATGAACCTGAAGTAACGCAGCAACTTGTTCGGAGGTTAGATATCTTTCCATTTTGATTGATTCAATTTCAGTCAATTTTAGCCAATTTGACTAAACGTGAATCGATTTTATCACATCCGAACAAATTTTAGCAAACTTTAATTAATTCTACGCACTCTTTTTAATTCCAACGAGTTCTTTTCAAAGCGAGCGCAATTTATCATAACTTACATAATTTTACAATAGTTTTGTAAAGTTAATTTAATTTGAGGCAATTTGATTAAAGTTTATTAAACTTTACACAATCTAAACAATTCTAATAAGAGATATTGAATTCTATTAAACTTTATCAAACCTTCACAGGTTAGATAGTATGTTGAAGTTTGATAAATAACAGATTTGTTGAAGATTTTTGGTCTTTTTTGAGACCTTTCATTAATTCTTTACAGATGTGCTTGATTGTTTATTACAAAACTTTTTTAAGCCATTTGCCTGTGATTGAATCCGGATTTTTTGCAATATCTTCCGGGGTACCCGTAGCGATGATAGTTCCTCCTTTGTCTCCTCCTTCTGGACCTAGATCAACAACATAATCAACAGATTTAATAACATCGAGATTATGTTCAATAGTAAGAACTGTGTTTTTCTTCTCAACTAATTTTTGAAGTACTTTTAAGAGCTTTTTGACGTCTTCAAAGTGCAAACCGACTGTCGGTTCATCCAAGATGTACAAAGTCTTTCCTGTCGAACGTTTTGCGAGCTCGGTAGCAAGTTTTATTCTCTGAGCCTCTCCACCGGATAAAGTTGGCGCTGACTGCCCCAAGCAAATATATCCCAAACCAACTTCGCTTAAGATTTTCAACTTAGTTTTAATTGACGGAATTGCCGCAAAAAATTCCAAAGCTTCATCGACCGTCATATTTAATACTTCGGATATATTTCTTCCTCTATATTTAATTTCAAGAGCTTCGTGGTTATATCTTCTACCTTTACATGTTTCACATGGGACATAGATGTCCGGCAAGAAATGCATTTCTATTTTCTTAATTCCATCTCCTTTACAGTCCTCACAACGACCGCCTTTCACATTAAAACTGAAACGTCCTGCTTTGTACCCGCGCATTCTGGCCTCCGGAGTACTCGCAAAAATATCGCGAATATCTGTAAATACACCTGTATATGTAGCAGGGTTTGATCGCGGAGTGCGACCGATAGGAGATTGATCTATATCAATAATTTTGTCTATATGCTCCAAATTTTCAATTCTTTCGTGTTTTCCAGGTACAGTCGTAGATCCATACAGTTTGTTGTGCACCGCTGTGACAAGAATATCATTTATGAGAGTTGATTTACCTGAACCCGAAACTCCTGTGACCCCTATAAACATTCCAAGTGGAAAATCCACCGTTACTCCTTTTAAATTATGCTCTGTGGCATTAACGATCCTTATATAATTGCCATTTCCTTTTCTGCGTTGTTGAGGTACCTCAATTTTCTTCTCTCCTGACAAATATTGGCCTGTAAGAGAGTTCTTATTTTTTATAATCTCCTGTGGAGTGCCCTCGGCTACAACTCTGCCACCATTTTTACCGGCACCGGGACCTATATCTAGAATATGATCCGCCACCATCATGGTATCCACATCGTGTTCCACTACTATGACTGTATTTCCTATATCTCTTAAAGCGATTAGAGTTTTTATAAGTTTATCATTGTCGTTCTGATGAAGACCTATGGACGGCTCATCCAAAACATAAATTACACCTGATAATTTTGACCCAATTTGTGTCGCGAGACGCGTTCTTTGGGCTTCTCCTCCGGATAAAGTATTGGCTTTGCGATTTAGTGTAATGTATGAAAGCCCGACGTTTTCCAAGAAGCTCAGACGGTTTCTGATTTCGTGAAGTATCAATCTAGCTATCTGCTCTTCTGTTTCTGTTAATTTGATATTCTGGAAAAATTTTGTGATATCTTTCACTGACATTTCAGTTATGTCTATTATTGATTTCCCGTTGATTGTAATTGAAAGAATTTCAGGTTTTAGGCGTTTTCCGTGACAAACCGGACAATCAAGAATTCTCATATATTCTTCAATTTTGCGTCTAACGTAATCTGAATCAGTTTCCAAATATCTCCTTTCGAGATTTGGAATAACACCTTCAAAAACAGTTTCGTACTCCCCTACAAAGGAACTGTCCGAATCATCTCTGTTAATTGAAATTGCAAATTTCTCAGTTTTTCCGGGTCCGTATAAAATGACTTTTATTGCATCTTCCGGTAAATCTTCGACCGGTTTGTTCATTGAAAATCCGTATTTTTTTGCGACTGATTCGAGAATACGATTGTACCAACCGAGATGTGACGTGGTCGCAGACCATGGCATGATCGCTCCTTCTGCCAATGTGAGAGTTTTATTTGGAATAACGAGATCCGGATCAATTTCCAGTTTTGTTCCCAAGCCATGGCATTCAGGACAAGCGCCGTGCGGATTATTAAAAGAGAAACTTCTTGGCGAAATTTCGGGAACTGATATATGACATGTCGGACATGCAAACTGCTCTGAGTAGATTGTTTCTTTTTTGCTATCGTTGTCCTGAACGATTACAAGTCCTTCCCCGAATTTCAAGGCTGTTTCGATCGAATCTGCGAGGCGTGAACGGTTTGGATTTGGCAACTCGATTTCTTGGCCTGATGATAGTTTTTGGACTTTTTCTCCGAGATCTTTTACGACCAAACGATCCACAACTATTTCTATATTATGTTTTTTATTTTCATCTAAATCTTCGAAACTTTCAGTTACCGGATACACTTCCCCATCAACTCTTATACGTACGAATCCGTCTTTGCGTACTTTTTCAAAAATCTTTTCATGGCGACCTTTTTTGTCCCTGACTACAGGTGCAAGTACAAGAATTTTTGTATTTTCAGGCATTCGAGCCACTTCGTCTGTTATTTGTGATGCGGATTGGCGCTTGATCGGCTTGCCGCACTCAGGACAATGTGGAGTCCCTATTTTTGCGAATAATAAACGTAGAAAGTCATAAATTTCCGTAACCGTTCCAACTGTCGAGCGCGGATTTCTCGGAGCGGTTTTTTGATCAATTGAAATAGCCGGTGAAAGGCCTTCAATGGAATCCACATCCGGTTTTTCGGTCATTTGGAGGAATTGGCGTGCGTATGTAGAAAGAGATTCAACATAACGTCTTTGTCCTTCTGCATATATCGTGTCAAAAGCCAAAGTCGATTTTCCCGAACCTGATAGGCCTGTTACCACTGTTAACTTATCGCGCGGAATTTCAACATTAATATTTTTGAGATTATGAAGACGCGCTCCCCTAACCACTATTTTATCTTTATTCATTTGTGCTTAATACAAATACAGTGACGGGGATTCTACTATATAATCGTCAAAAAATCAAATTAACAACTAACTATGAGGTTTGCCGAAGCAATATATTAATCCATCTCTTTCCCAAAAATTTTTCTGATAAATCCGAAGTAATTTCTGTGAGGATTTCTGATATGATTACGTTCACCTTCCAGAAGTAATCCGTATTTTTTCTGGTTTTCTTTTTTCGCGAATAAATATGTGAGAGTAATATATCCCGCCACAAGGAATGGAACTATCAAGAATGTGAGTGTCATTTCAAGAAGAATATTGAAAATCGCATGGAGTCCGATCGCGATCAAAAGGCCTTCAAACATTTTTTCTTGGTGGAATTCTTTAACTTTTTTTCTATTCACAATTTTGTGAAACCATAGTGTAGGACGACGTCTTTTTGCTCTCATTTCCTCTTGTAAAATCGGCTTTGCAAACTCCGCAACTCCGTGGTAGTAACCCAGAATTCCCGAAAACATTACATGTGCAAATGTGGAAAATGTTGCTCTAAAAATAAATGGTGTAAATATATTTTGTCCGCCGTCGCGAACCCAAATGTTATAGAAGTAAAGTATGTTCTCTGTGAATGAAAATCCAAGCGCAGCAATTATAAAAAATGCTATTGAATCGTCTATAGAAAGCAATTTGTCATCGTCAGTCATTTCTACCGCTAAGTATTTCATTAATTCCTCTATAACTCCGACTAGCATAAATGTAATTAAAACACTCAACGAAACCGTCCCAACTCTATCCAGTCCGATATAATCTTGCTTGTATTTTTCAGCAAAATTAAATGCGTTAACCCAAGGCAAATAAGTCCAAGATGTCTTATATAAAAGGATTGGGAAAACGGCCAAAGCTCCAGCTATAAATGTTACTACTGAAAATGATTTGTTAATTGGTCTTTTTATATAAAACAGTGTTCCCCAGACCAGTACCGGCACCATTGCCAATAATATTGAACCTATAATTTGAGGAAGATTTTGCATATTTGTTTTAGTTTTTGGAAACAGACAATATTCGAATATTCAATGTATAATTATAACACATTTCCCTTGTTTTTGGAAGGGACTAAAGTAGAAGATCCGAGTGTGGTTTTTTACAGCTTCAACACCTGTATTTCGTCGTTGTTTTGGAGATTTTTTGGGATGTCGACGGAGGTGATAATCGACTGACAGCCTTGAATGGCTTCTAGAAGAAATTTTTGCCTGTTTTCATCCAGCTCGGAAAAAACGTCATCGAGGAGAAGAAGCGGAGATGTGCGAGATTTCTTCTCTATATATGCGATTTCGGCTAGCTTGAGCGCTATGAGCGCGGTCCTACTTTCGCCACGAGATGCAAATTCTTCGATCGGGTGATCATTCAATGTAAATTTGATGTCGTCGCGGTGCGGACCTGCGCTGGTAGATCCAAATCTGACATCTTTGTCGCGCTTCAAAAGTAGTTTTTTTTGGAAAGATTTTTTTATGATTGATATGGCCTGCTCATCTTTATCTGCAAATTCGTGTTCCGCCACGTCGGATTCTGCGCTGGCGACAGCTTCTTCGGCTAGTGTGATTGTAGATGAATAGAGAGCTTTTGAGTCCTCTGATCCCCCGGAAATTTTTTGATAATTTTTGTGGAGATTTTTTGAGAGAATTTTAACGGCTTCTATGCGTTTGAAAATAATTTTTGCGCCTTCGTCAGCCAATCGTTCGTCCCAAGTATCGAGTTCTGATTCGGACACATTTCTTTCTGCAATTTCATCGAGAAGCGCGTTTCTTTGCTTCAAAATTTTCGTGTAAGCGGTAAGGCTTTCAAGATATTCGCGATCGGTTTGAGAGAGAAGCAGGTTAATGTATTTTCGTCTCAAAGATGGCTCCATGTAGAGCAAATTCAAATCTTTTGGGTGAAATAAAACAGTAATCAAATTACCAAGATATTTTGCGTGTGGAGTTGGGACGTCGTTGACTTTGAATATTTTTTGTTTGCGCGGATAGTTGGAGTAAGCGACTTCGAGAAGGGTGGATTCGCTGGCGATCTTTGCTAGTGACGAGACTGATGCGGTTGACTCGGGCTTCGTGGCTGATGCGTCGGCTGGTTTGGTATTTTTCTTGCTGGTGCCCTCTGACACCTCCCCTTTTACTACGAAATAATCCATTCCTATTTTTATCAGATTGTCCTGATCGGAGCTGCGGAAGGTTTTGCCTGTAGAGAGGAAGTATGCGGCTTCGAGTATATTTGTCTTGCCAACGCCGTTTTCGCCTGTGATTACAAGTGTGTTCTTATTCAAATCCAGCTCGTATTTGTCATAGCTTCTGAAGGAAACAAGTTGAAGTTTGATAAGTTTCATATTAGACTTTGGCCCGGCGCATTAAATAAATTTACCCAATTATACAATGTCTAAAGATTCTGAAAAGATAGTCGATGTTGAAGCAATGAGACATTCGTGCTCTCATGTTCTTGCCCAAGCTGTTTTGGATATGTTTCCAGAAGCGAAACTTGCGATAGGGCCTTCAATCGAAAATGGTTTTTATTATGATTTTGACTTGCCGAGGACTTTGATTCCAGAGGATTTAACTCTTTTGGAGAAAAAAATGAATCAGATTGTAAAACAAAATCAGAAATTTATTCAAAGAAGTGAACCCATAGATAAAGCTATCGAGTTTTTGAAGGCTGCAGGCCAAAATTACAAAGTTGAATTAGCTGAAGATTTAAAAAAAGAAGGTGAAAAAGAAATCAGTTTTTATAAAAATGTGATGCAAGACGGGACACCGAAATTTGTCGACATGTGTAAAGGTCCACACCTCGAATCTACTATAAAAATCGGCGCTTTCAAATTAACTTCGATCGCTGGCGCCTACTGGCGCGGAGATGAAAAAAACAAAATGTTGCAGAGAATTTATGGCGTTTGTTTTGCAAAAAAAGAGGAGCTGGATGCGCACTTAAAAATGCTTGAGGAAGCCAAAAAACGCGATCACAGGAAACTCGGAAAAGAATTGGAATTGTTTGCTTTTGATGAAGACACAGGCCCGGGCCTTCCGCTATGGTTACCAAAAGGTGGAGTGCTTGTGGAGACTATCGAAAACTTGGGGAAAATGATGGAAGATAGAGGCGGATACAAACGAGTGAAGACTCCACATTTGGCGAAGGAATCAATGTATTTGAAGAGCGGACATTTGCCTTATTACAAGGAGAGTATGTTCCCTCCGATGGAGATGGATGGTACAAAATACTATCTCAAAGCGATGAATTGCCCGCATCACCACAAGATTTTTGCGGCGTTTCCAAAGAGTTATCGTGACTTGCCTTTGAGACTCGCCGAATATGGAACTTGCTATCGTTTTGAGCAGACCGGTGAGCTTTTTGGATTGATGAGGGTAAGAAGTTTGAACATGAATGATGCACATATTTACTGCACTCGCGCGCAGTTCGAGAGTGAGTTTCAGGCGGTGAACGAGATGTATTTGAAATATTTTAAATTGTTTGGGATTGAGAAATTTGTGATGCGATTTTCTACTCATGATCCTAAAAAATTGGGAGAAAAATTTGTTAATGAACCAAAGTTGTGGGTAGAAACTGAAAATATGGTACGTGATGTTTTGATAAAGACAAAAACACCTTACATCGAAGTACCAAATGAAGGCGCATTCTATGGGCCGAAGATCGATGTGCAGGTTTGGAGTGCGATCGGTCGTGAATTTACGCTCGCTACAAATCAAGTCGATTTCGCGGTTCCGGGTAGATTCGGACTCACTTTTATAAATGAAAAAGGTGAGAATGAAACGCCACTTTGCATACATCGCGCACCGCTTGGGACACATGAGAGGTTTATCGGGTTTCTGATCGAGCATTATGCTGGGGCGTTTCCTGTCTGGTTGGCTCCTGTACAGGCACGCGTACTTCCTGTAAGTGATAAATTTAATGAATATGCTGCGAAGGTCGGTGCGGCATTGAAAGCTGCTGGCGCGAGATATGAAATTGATGATTCAAACGAATCTCTTGGCAAAAAAATCCGTAATGCGGAAATGCAGAAAATCCCTTATATGCTTGTCGTCGGAGAAAAAGAAGTGGCTTCCGAAACCGTGACGGCGAGAGATTACGCGACCAAAGAACAGGTCGAATTCAAACTCGCAGATTTCGTCGAAAAAATCTCGGAGGAGGGAGATGTGGAGAAGTTGATTTAATTACTCCTTAATCATCGCTATCTGTCCCTGAAAATCCCGCTTCTTCCATGGCTTTTTTCCTGGCTTTTTTCTCCGCTTTTGTAAGAGAGACAATTCCCCTTAGGTTTGCCCTACTAACTATATCCGCCATTTTTTTACCTCCATCCGTTTTTACCGTATCCTCAAGTTCTTGATCAAAATCTTCAAGTGCTTGTTGAACTTTTGCCTGTATCTCTTTTTCTTTAGGGTCCTGTATTGATCGTGTTTTTATTTGCATCGTATGTACAAGTTCCCTAAAGCGAGGATTTACATCCGCATATGCTTCAGCAATAGCATTTATCACTGAATAAATTTCTCTTTTATGTTCTCTCGGATGTCCGTCGTCAACTACTGATCCTTCGTCCCAAAGAGCGCGACCAAGCCTTGTATATCCATTACTTCCTTTTTGGTATCTATCGTCCATTATTGATTCAAATCTCACCCATCCTTGAATTGTTTTTGTTAATTTACCAGTATCACGTCTCTGTCCAAGAACTTTGATATATTGGCTGTATCCTGAGAAAACATTTGCATAACCCGGTTGAGATATAAACTGCTGTGACAGTAATTGACAAGCTCTGTCTACAGTTGTTGAATCCGCTAAAGGCATAATGACGTGCATGTCATCATGATCCATATCACGAGCGTTTTTGAGACCTTTGTTATTTCTGATAATAGCTTTTCTGTCTGTTAATGTGTAGTGCCACATGTGATCTCTAACCCTTTCATTTGGCATATTATCCCCTCCTGGAGGTGCTCCTGCATCCCAATATTTTGCCCATGCTTTAAAATCTTCCAACGTCCAGGCACGCGTTCCATCAGGCGAGCTTTTATCCGGAATACTTTTAGATGTTAGATAATCTAGCATTGGGAATATGTTGCAGTATTTTGAATTTATACTACTCAATCTTTCAAATGACATAATTGATTCGCCCGTGTTTGGGTTTTCGGCTGTTAAACCTTCTACAATGTAATACAGTTTGTATTCGGGGCCGTCTGTTTTTCCGGCTTTGATAATGAATTGCAAAAGACCTTCATACTCGTGTGGATCCACATATTCTCCCGCTTTGTGCTTTGCCAAAAGCTCTCTCAAGGCATCTCCAACACCTCCCACACCTTTTGGATCTCCCTCCATTTGTTCACCGTGTTCGAAGTTTTCCTGGACTTTGTGATTGTAGTTCGAGTTATTTGCTTCTTTCCAATCCTGGTAGGTGGATTGTCCCCATATTGAATCTATAGCGGCTTCAAGATAAGAAAATCCTGTTTTGCCGGTTTTTTTGTCTTTTGCATAAGGATTGTGGTTGGCCGGAATCGGGATAGTGAGATGATCCGGGACGTATTTATTAATAGCCTCCCACATGTGACAATCATCCCATCTTATATGTCCTTTTTTTGATAATACTTCTATACATGCTTTTAACTGATCAGCGTTTTGCGCTTCATGCATGGCTTCTACGATCTGATCGATACCCCAGTGTTCCATGGCTTCCATATTTGTATGTACTTCTTCATCTTCAGCCGCCTGCTTGATTCTGGACATTTCAGCTCCGTATCCAAGTGGTAGGCCTTTACCTACGCTCGCAAATCTTTCTTTTGATTTTCTATGCCAACGTCTTTGATAGTTTTCATATACCGCTTTCCCTAATCCTATTAAATCGTCCACCGATAAAAATCTCGACTGTTGCCACAGTCTGCCTATATATCCTCTTTCTCCTCTGTGCATATCTACGATAGATCCTGTGTGTTCAAAAGGTATATAATCTCCTCTGACTTTTGGATTTCCTAATTGTGGTGGCTTCATTTCTACAGATGGTTCGTCTCCTTCATGAGTGTCATTGCCTTGATCCGCATCTGGTTTTACATCTGGCTTATTTTCAGCTGTTTTTCTTGGTTTTTCTGTTTCAGAAACATCTTCGTCTTCTTCCATATCACGTTTATTTTGCATTGTTGCGAGTCTTGCCGCCGGGATGTTTTCTTTTACGAAATGCATTCCGTTTGGACCATATCCACTCTCTTGGAAAGTTCTTGTGTTTTTAAATTTATTAATTTGATCGTCTGTAACAGCACCTACAAATATTCCCGGACCATATTTTTCCAATACATCTCCCAAGCTTCCACTTTGAGCAAACCATTTTGTTTCTTCTCCTCCTCTGCGATCATAAAGTTTGTATGGAGTCGGTTTGTTTGGCAGATCTACAGCCGTAGACTGTGTTCCCAAATACCCATCATCCAACGGTATTAAATTTCTTCTTTTTATTAATTTACAAAGCTCTCCCAAATTCAATGAATCTCGAATATCATCTTCTCCCTTGTATGCAATCGGATGCTGCAATATAACTCTGCCTCCGACTATATCGCGAATGCCTATCAATCTGTATCTTGGTTGTCCATTTTCAGGCTCGAACTCATTCAAAAGTTGCAATCCTGGTTGTAGTTTTATTTCAAGTCCTGTCAGACGTTTGATTTCCTCTTCCGCATCTTCAACTGTTGCAATTTTCTCATAAGCATTGTCGTACTCTGTCAATCTGTCGAACCATCTTCCGCTCGCCGGTATTTTCCTTTCTCCAATTTCCATTTGAACTTCAACTGTCGGAATGTTTTCTTTTTCGCTTAAATCCTCGTCGTCTTCGTATTGAGGAATAACTTTTAGCCCTTCAACTACTGCTTCTTTGCGAGATTTTTTATACGATAGTGTAAACGGATCTCTTTCAAAAATTCTCAATTCTTCTTTTCCTTTGCCTACTGAATCCAACAGCCTTATCCCACTTTTTGATTCCATTCTCTCAACATCATCAATAATATCCAAACATCTATTTCCCCACTTTCTTGCCGTTAATGATGACGTTAAAAATTTTGCACTTAAATCCTCATTTTCCAAAGCATGTGAGATGTATTCTTGCGCTTTTGCTTCCAAGTCTTTCAAGAAATCAATGTCTGGCGCTGTATCTTGCGCGAGACTGTATTTCACTCTTATTTTTGAAATTGCTTTTTGCAATTCTTGGCTTGTCGGAGCTCTTTTTAATTTTTCTGCGTCAAAAATAACTCCATCGATTTCTCTCTCTATATCCAATTCAACCGCGATATTTAAAAGTTTTCCGATGTTTTTTTGTGCTGTTTTTAATAACGTTTCACGTGCACCTTGAGAGGCTTCGGCTTCCATAAAAATACTGTGCGGAGACCCTTCTTTTGAAATCAATCTACTTGGATTTTCTCTGAAATAAGCATTGCGTTCCGCATCTGTTTTTTTAATTACTCTCAAAAGCTCCGGACTTCCTTCAAATTGGCTCAGTAGTGTCGCAGATTTTTTCAAAAGTTCGTAATCGCTCAATAAAGTTCTCAAAAAATCGCTAACAAAATTTGGATCGGATTCCATTTTTGCTTGTAGTGTTGTTTTTGCAGCCGCAAGCTCTCCGGATTTTTTTACCAGTTCACTTATTTCGTCTAATTTCGCCGTTGATTCTTGCACATATTCTGTGACTTTTCTCGTCAACGCCGGATATTCCGCAACCAATTCTTCAGGTGGTCGTGGTAGAATTCCTATGTCACCTTGTCTGACCACATCAACCGCTTTTTCTTCATGAGGACGGTCGCCGGTTGTTTTATCGATTCCTGCGACTGCCAGAGCTCCTTTCGTTTGATTGACCAAAGTTTCAGGACTTAATTGAGATTTTTTGATTGCTGTGATTTGCTTGAGGAAAGACCTTTCACCTTGAATTTCTTGTTGCCTGACGAACGCCAATGCTTTTTTATTGATATCTTCATTGTCGCTTTCGAATGCGTCCGCTATCTCTATGAAGTTGTCACCAAAACCGTTGTATTCGCCTTTTATCAAGTGGTCAATCATTTTCTTACAGTCTCCGTCTTCTCTTTTGTTTGGATCTTTTAATAATTCTATCGCGCGTTTAAAGGCCGCGGGTTTTAGTGTTCCGTTTTTGACTTTTGATAATAATTTTCCAACTCTTCCTTCGCTCACACCAGTGTTTTTGTTCGCCCACTTGTATAAATGATTATTTTCGAGCGTGTACAAGCGTCTGGCGGTGAGCCTCTCTTCCTCTCTTTCATGGAAATTAAGGGGTTTTTTACCCTCTTCATTTTTGTCCACTTCTGGTTGTATTGTTTTCTTTGCCATAACTTTACTTATGACGATTATATTTTAGAATATATGTTTTGATTTGGGAAGAGGATTTACGTCGCTTAAGTCGCTCCGCCTGCTGTGGCGCCAGTGCCTGCACCCGTTGTGCCTGTCGCTCCCGTGCCTGTTCCGGCCGCTGATTCTGCTAATGCTGCGTTAAGCGCAGTTTTGAATGCTGTTTTTTTGTCTTCTCCAACATCTTTAGTGAATTCTAAATTTTCAACTATTTTTCCCTTATCTTCTTCACTAAAGCCGCCTGCTTTGATTGCTGCCGCTGCTGCCTTAGCTTGTTTGGTAATGTCTGCTCCTGCCGTTACGGCTATTGTAGCGTTGTGAGCCGACAAGAGAGCTTGATATTTTCCATGATTTGGGTCGTCTGTATTTGCAGCCGCTGCTGTTAGACCTGCTGCTGTTATTAAACTAGCTGGTGGTGGAGTAGGAGGTTGGGCTGGAGTATTTGAAGCAGATGGTTTTTGATTCGTGCCTCCTGCAGCGCCTTGCCCGCCTGTCGCACCTCCTGCGGCCGCTCCTCCTCCGGAAGAAGTTGAAGCTGCTGCTGCGTCTCTCTTACTTATTGCTTTTGCTAATTCTCTCATTTCTTTTCCATCTTCTTCTAATATTTCCCCTGTACTTATGGCCTTTAATGCAATTTCAGCAAATCTTCTCTTCTCTCTATCTGATCCTGTGCTCCATGCTCTTAACTCGTCTTTTAATATACCATCCTTCCCCTTTAATATTCCCCCCATCTTTGTATAGTCATCTTTATTGTCGAAACTTCCACTCTCGGCAATTATATTTGAAAGTGTTTGTGCGCTTGTGTCTTTCGTAATATTTCTCTCACTATTATAAGGCTTTACCCCCAAGACATCTTCTCCAAATTGATCTGCTTTGGCTCTTTGTCCTCTCTTAATTTCTTCTATTTTATTAGCTGTACCCCCTAGTAATTCTCCAAGAGATGCATTTCTTGTTTCACCCGTTTCTCTATCTTTCAACTGTATAGGCAAGATAGGTGCATACATAAATGGAGCTCTTCCGATGAATTTTCCGAAACGAGTAAGTTGACCACCCACTGCGTCCACTGCCCCTTTTGCAAATGTGCCTTCTGCCGCGCTTGTAGCTCCCATCCAGACTACTGCCGCTGTACAGATTGCAGCTATTAATGATTGCATAGTTTCTAATCCCGGTAATGGAATCCCCGGCACCGCCATACCCATAACCGAACCAGGCGCTGATGCCGTTTCCAATCCAAGACTGCTAAGTGCGCTAAGCATAACCCAACCTATAGTCATGGTGATTGCTATAACTATCGGAGCGGTGACATGTTTCACAAACGAATCTTGTATTTTTTTGAACATATCTATTTTTTCCATTCCCGGCACAGTCATTCCCAATACTATTATTGGTGAAAATGCCAGACTGATCCATACAACTACCAGCCTCGCTATTAATACTAGGAACAAAGTCAAAAATGCGAACATGTAAACAACATTCAATGCAAAAGAAAACACGATTCCTATCGCGAGTTGCATTATGTCCGACCCGGTATTTAGCCCACTAGATTTATCTATAAACAATATACCTCCCATATTTATAGCCATCGCTAATGCCGCATTATTACTTCTAAATTGTCTAAAGAAATTTTCTCCATTTTCAGTTAAAGCCAAATCTTTACCTTCAACCTGACATATTGCTTTATCTTTTTGAGATGTTTTGTATACATCAAATTTTTCTTTAAGATCTTTATCGGCTTCTATTGATGCGTTAATTTCACTTGGTTTAGCTGTTTGCTGTAACTTATTAGGGTTTGCTGCTGCAAAATTTTTATACATTAGATCGTCCATTTTTACTAAAAAATCATCTTTTGTCCCGTTTGTGTTATACATTTTTTGACATAATGCATTCACTCTTTTTTCATCTGATGAATCCACAACTTTCATGTCCTGTAGGGTGCCTAGTGTTTGATTTGGAATTGCAAATATTGCAGTTGTCACCACTGTAGTTGCGTCCAATATCACTTTGATCCCGAGGAATGAAAAATTAACTGCGATAATACCGACTATCAGTTTCGGTAAGATAGTTTTTATTGAATATTGACTATTCTCACTACTAATTCCAAGCACGCTATAAAGCGCTATCCCAACCAATACCATTACAAATACTATATTCACTATGTTTCTTATCTGTACCCATATATCGTATAATCTTTGATCCATTCCGTTACTAAATATGAGCTCGTTATTCATTAGACCTCCTATCATCATAAAAACAGGCCAGATCAATTTGTTTAACCATTGTTCTAAAAGTAAAAATTTAACAACTAATTTTTGAATTTCGTCTTTTTGAGACGCAGAGGTCCCTGTCTGTGCTCCACTTTCGTCTTTTGTAACTCCAACACTCCCTTGAGGACATTGATCTGGGCTCGTTGCTGTAGCTATTTCTTTACCACTCATGTCCGTACATACCACTCCCGCCGCATAAGCGGTTTGGTGTCCTGCCACAAAATTACTCGCGAAGGTCATCGTGAAAGATGTGATGAGTCCGATTCCCAAGAGTAAAATTTTCTTAAAAATTTTTATTTTTTGTTTTTGCATGTTTTTATATTATATCGAATAGGACTGATCCGCCGATAATTGCGGCAAATATCCATCTTCCAATTTTTCTTTTTTTACCGCCTGTTTGCTGAGAAGCCTGTTGTTCGGATTCTTTTTTTGCGTCTTCTTCCATCATTGCTTGTTCTTTTTTATCGAGATGTTTTTTTTGTGCTTCCATTTGCTCTTTTTGTTTCAATTTATCTTCTTCTACGCGTTCTCTTGTTTGACCATCTGCACCTGTTATTCTTGTCGATATTGCTGGGACTTCGCCTTTTAATCTTGATTCAAACATTAAATTCCTTTTGAATTTTACAGGTGAACTTTTTGCAAAAGGCCGAGAGGTTTCCTGATTGCCGATCGACTGATTTAGTTGATTGTCAAATGATTGGTCCTGATCTCCAAATAACGCCTTAAATTGGTCATCAAGCAATGCTTCGCTTTTTTGATTTATTCCAGCTTGATTCCCCATTCCTTCCAACATCCACTCTGCACTTTCCGGGTCATTATCTATTTCCATAGTCTCATAATCCATTAGTCCCATTGTGTCTCTTTCATCCACCATTTCTTCCGCCTCCGGGATAGCTTCGCTCGATTCAATTTGATTGTTTTTCAACATATCGTTTGTCGCAGTGTTTGCGAAAAGAACCAAATCTTTTTCATTGTTTTCCATCGCAAAACATACCCCTAGAAGAGTACTGGAAAACAAAATTAAGTCTGGGTTTTCCGGGTCAACTTTTGCTTTCATTGACGACCCTTCCGGATCCAAAATGTTCGCAACAGCGCCTTCTATCAAACCTGTTTTTTCGTTGTATTGGAATGGTGAAACCGTCTCCAGTTTGCCATATTTTTCGAGATTTTTTTGAGTTTTGTCGGCCAATTCATCTATTTCAGATCGACTTCTAGTCTTACCTTTTTCCAGTTTTTTATTTACAGCTTGGTTTTCATTTATCAATTTTTCTCTCTCGTCTACTTTTCTGAGAATCAAATCTGTAAATCTCGTAAGAAGTTTTTTCTGTGAAGATCTGAATTCGCCTTCTTTGTTCGGCATTAATAAATACACTCTCCTGAGTTTTGCCTCTCTCATCATTTGTCCGAACATCACCTCGGTCAAATTATTCCATCTCAACTGACTTTTATTGTCTTTACCAAACAAAGATCCTGCATGTCCCGGGCGAAGATTTGCCCATTTTGCATTATATTTAAATAATTTTTTGTTTTTAAAAGACGGATTGAAATATCTAAACACGCTTTTATCAGACGTTCTCACGTCTTTCAAAGTTTCGGATATAAAATTTCTTGCCCTGATTTTAAACTGCCTGTCTTGCCTCATCTAATCTTGCGTTAAATTCTTGTTGGTTAGTTGTTTTTTGTTGTTCCATTAATCTTATGTACATCTTCAAATTGTCTGTTTCATCTTTTTCAAATTCTCCGCTTAAAACTTTGTCCAAATATCTCGATGGTCTCGTTGCTGGGTTCATATCTTTTTCTTTTTCCATCAAAAAGATTTTGAAATCTCTGATTGTCGGCTCTTTTTCTCCGTCTATTCTGCTCTGCAAATGTCTGGTGTATTCAGCCAAAAGCCCCGCTCCATCATTCTCCAAAAACATTCCCCAGGTGCTATGCATCTCTGTTAATTCAAGGAAATTCTTCAAACCAACCGCATATTCTTTTGCATCTTTTTCCTTTTTCCCGATTAATATATCTCCGAGTCTTTCGTCCGAATCCATTCTATTCAATCCAAATAATAACGCTCCACTTCCCGCTACATACGGCATAGTTGCATACGACGATATTGCAGGGAATAAGCCTTCTTCCTTGTATATTTCCATTAACATAGGTCTGTTCGCCAAAGCATTTCCTCCGATAGCCGTCCAGGCCACCACTCTTCCTCCAAATTTCAAAATTGCGGCCGGATTTAATCTACTCGAAGCATCTTCTCCATATACTTGAGTACCGAGTCCGGCGATTCTCTCTCTGACACGTTCTTGAATTTTATTACAGGCCTGATATTCCTTTGCATCATCATCAAATTTTGCGATACGTCTTTGAAATCCTTCTCTTGCGTCCTGATATTTTCTGTCAGGATTTGCTCTATATGTATTTTCCGCATATTCAAAATATTTCTTCATTTCAAAAGCCGTGTACCCTCCATAGTAGTTCGCGAATAGAAGAGTTTTTAGCGCATATTCCGGTTTTTCATCTATAAATCTTTTTGTAAAAGCTTCTTTTACCGATCCTTTTACAAGCCTCAGGATTGTCGAAGCCAAAACAACCATGTCACGATTTGTTGTCAGGAAAGCTCCTTCCAAAACTTTGTATGTTTTGTCGTCCAAACTTTGTATCAATGTCAGGTCTTTGAATATGTCCGCCAATGGTTTCATTGTCGGGTCCTGCATCATTATTTCCGCTGTTGAGATGTATAATTCCAGATTTGCCAGACCTTCTTTTGTGAGCCTGAATTCCGGTCCTTTTACGTTATTCAAAAGAGCGATGATGTTTTGGACATCCAGTTCTAGAGACTCCTCCATTTGTTCTTTTAATTCGGTTAATCTTGATATTGTTTCGGATGACCTCGGAGCTCGTGTCACGACTTCCGCTTCATTTCTTAGCTTCTCTGTTTTTTTGTTAATCATATTCAGAAAAGCACCCGTCGCATTATCGTAATTCCATTTAAACATTTTGGAATTATATCCGGCTCTTAATTTGTCCATTTCACGAACAATCTTTTTTTTCTTCTCGTCTCTGACTCTATCAAATTCACCCATAAGAGCCCTTTCGAGTTCGGCCAAAGATTTCGGAGCCTTGTCCGCTCCAGTTTCCTGTGGAGCTTGTTGTGGCTGTGGACCTTTTTGTGGTGTATCTCCTGGTGCCATTTTATATTTTAAGTAATCTTGTTAATCCTTTTAAAAATCCTTCTTCTTTTCCTTCCATTTCAGGAATTCTTGTAGACAAAAAGTTGTAAACTTCGACCGGGTTTACTCCGTCTAATTGAATTTCAATATCGCCGATGAATTCGTTGTGGACTCTGATATTCAGAGTGTTGACGATTGGCGGATTGTAAAGAATCCAAAAAGCTCTGATCCTATTAAACTGATAAATATTATTCCCGACTTTGATTCCCAATTCAGATAAAGAAACTTTCACTTCTTTCGGATGTCTAAAATCAAAAATCAAATAAGCTATCGCGAAGCCCGTAAGTGCCATAGCAAAAGTCAAGCTGTACACATAAGCTCCATATATCGAAGCCAGCATCGCTACTGCAAATACCGTGTACCAAACCCATCCTTTTTTGTATTTGATGTACTCTGGAGCCTTCCATGAAATCACTGATTTGTCGTATTCGGTATTAGTTTTTTTCGAAAGAGCTCTTGCCTCCTGTTTTAATGCTTTTTGAAGTTTTTTCTCGGCTTGGACGGCTTTTCTGACTATGAGTTTTCTTTTAATTTTTTTGATCATTTGTTTTTGTATTGATTTGAATTCTTCAATTTGAATCCTTTCATTCTATCATATTTTCCCTGTTTTTTCAAACCAAAAAGCCCTTATACGTCAAGGGCTCTTTGAAATTGAATTTAGAATATTGGAACAAGGCTAAATACAGGAACTTTGTCCTGATTTACCTGCTATTTCACAAACGGAAGGAGAGCGATAGTTCTTGCATTCTTAATTGCTGATGCAACCATTTTTTGATGTTGAATGCAGTTTCCGCTGTAATATCTTGGGACGATTTTGCCAAATCTGGTTAGAAATCTGCTGATAGCGGCTATATTTTTGTAGTCCACGTATGCAGCTTTTTCTGTGCAAAGTTTACATCGTCTTCCTTTGTATGTTGGCATGATAATTTAATTAATTGAATTAGAATACGTTACCATCGATCTCAAGATCCATATCCCCAGCCGGACCTTCTGCGGGAGCCTGAGCTTCTAAAAGCTCTTTCTCCTCTTCTTCAGAGCCAGCAGCTCTCTTGTCTAGCATGATCATATCTTGAACGACGATTTCTGTCTTGAATTTCTTGACTCCTTCTTCTGTCTCCCAGTTGCGAGTTTTTAGATATCCTTCCACATATACCAATTTGCTTTTCTTCAAGTATTTAGCACAGACCTCAGCAAGGCGAGCCCATGCTACACATTCGTGGAATTCAGCTGATGATTTTTTTTCACTTCCTGATGTCACCCATTCACGGTTTGTTGCCAATCCGAAAGTTGTGACTTTTTGTCCGTTTGGAGTCTCTCTCATCTCTGGATCTCTTGTGAGATTACCAATCAGAATTACCTTGTTTACTGATCTCATCTTTGTTTGGGTTATAATGATATATCTGGATCGTCAATGATGCTTTTCAACTTCGCGTCGACATCATCTAGATCGGTAATTTTAGGTTCTTTTTTCTTTGGTTCTTCTTTTACTTCCTCTTTTTCCTCGACTTCCTCTTCTACTTCTTCAACTGCAATTTCTTCTTTTTCCTCAACTTCTACTTTTTTAGCCGGTTTCTCTTTTTTTACTTCCTTTTCAATTTCTTTCTCCTCTACTTTTTCTTCAGGCTCAACTTCTTTTACTTTTGGAGTTTCTACTTTTGCTTTTGGAGCCGGTCTTGATTCTCTTCTTGGAGCCTCTTCTTCTTTTGTATCCTCTTTTTTTACTTTTTTAAATTTTTCAGCTTCTTTTTCCAATGCTTCCAAAGTCAAAATTTCGTAATTTTTTGGAGTCTTCAAAGTAATAAATCTCAAAATGTTTTGATTGAGTCTTAATTCATTTGTGAGCTCTATTAATTTAGTTGGGGCCAAATTAAAATTTAGCACTACATAGTAGCCTTTCTCTTGTCTTTTAATTTTATACGCAAGGTATCGACTTCCCCATAAATCTTCAAAAGTGATCGTGCCTTCAAGAGATTTTATTTGGGTTTTTAATTCTTCAATAACATCGCGAGTACGATCATCTCCAAGGGTCGGATCGACGATCAACATCATTTCATAAGACGTGAAATTTTCTTCTGTCATGTTCTATGGATTAGGATGTAAATATTCCTAAGCTCTGCGTAAAGTTATACAGAGCAGAAATTTAAAGCAGATGGAAGTTATCAAAAGACTTGTTCTTTGGCAATAGATAATCACAATAATCGTCTTAAAAAGTCAAGGTTTTTTAGGTTTTGATGTGTTTTACGAAATCCCGTGGAATAAGCTGTTTTATGTTGACTTTTAAAGATTATTTGATAATATATTGCCTCTAAAGTCAATGGAGCGACATTGAATATAGAGCTAAAAAATGGGCATAATTTAAAAGTGAGTTCGAATCAAATTCACGTAAAACATGACACCAGAAACAACAGTATATCAGATAGAGCAAGTCAATCGTATTGCGCAAAAAGAGAGACATCTCAAAGTCTTCACAAAAGGCTTGATTGTTAAAAGATTTTTCAATGACGTTTGGACTACCGTTACCGCTCCGTTTCAGGCTATGGCAACTGTAACCGCCGGAGTCAATATTCTGCCTGTAGCTCCTCACAAAAGATTGTTTTGGCAATCTTTTATTTTTGCCATTTTTATGTTTGCGATTTCGTCTATTTCTCCTGTGAGCGGATTTTCAAATGTTTCCAGAAGTTTTTCAATGTCTTATATCGGGACTTATTCTTTGCCAGGTGATGTTTTGATAGCTGATAGCGACGGATATTTAATTAAAATTAACCCTCAAACAGGTAGTTCAAGCCGAATTGGAATGACCGACTACGCAGTTCACACTGTAGAAAAAGGAGATACACTTTCAACTATCGCTACGAGATATGGCTTAAAAACCGAGACTATAATGTGGGAAAACAATATAGGAAATGCAAACTCTATAACTATCGGCCAAAAATTACTAATTCCTCCTGTGGATGGAGTCAGTTATACCGCAGGTAAAGGTGATTCACTCGAAAAAATAGCTAAGAAATACAATATATCAGCCGATTCAATCGTGGCTCAAAACAGTCTTATTTCAACATCTATAGTTGAGGGGCAGAGCTTGTTCCTGCCTAATGCGAGACCTATCGGCCCTGCAAAAAGCACTGTTATTGCAAAAAACACCACAAAAGCCGGACAGACATCTAACGTGAGACTTCCTGACAATTCATCTGTTCCTGCTGGAGGCAAGCCTTTCATCTATCCTACGATGGGAGCTATTACAAACGGATTTAAACGAGGACATTACGCGATCGATATAGCTGATCGAAGTAAACCTGCCGTATGGGCGGCTGGGGCCGGAACTGTCATCAAAGCTTCGTCCGGAACGTGGGGTGGAGGATATGGCAATCATGTGATTATCGATCATGGCGACGGTTTACAGTCTTTGTACGCTCACTTGGATCATTTGAATGTGTCTGAAGGAGAATATGTATCTCAAGGCCAAACAATCGGCCAAATGGGTAATACGGGACGCGTTTATGGCGCTACTGGTATTCACCTGCACTGGGAAGTCATAAAAAACGGTGTAAAGCAGTATCCGGGGAACTATTACTAATGTAGGTGTGGAGCGTGGGAGCGTGGGAGTGTGGGAGTGTGGGAGTGTGGGAGTGTGGGAGTGTGGGAGTGTGGGAGCGTGGGAGCGTAGGAGTGTGGGAGTATGGGAGTGTGGGAGTGTGGGAGTGTGGGAGTGTGGGAGTGTGGGAGTGTGGGAGAATTTTTTTAAAGATTAAGGACTGGAGCGTGTTTGGTTGCGCGTGAAGCGGTTTTTTGTTTATTAAAGACTTGGAGGTTTTGAATGTTTGATTTACCATCTTAGTGTATGCGTATTTTTATTGATTTTTTAAAGTTTTTAATTTTGCTGCCCAGACGAATAGTGGCAGCTTTTATCCAATTTTATCAGAAAAATTTTTCGCCGGATCATAGCACTCGCGGAAAAAACAAATATCCTTTTGGTTATTGCAGATACACACCTACTTGCAGTGAATATGCCAAGGGAGCAATTTCAAAACATGGGGTTGTTTTTGGAGGTATAAAAGCTTTGTGGAGAGTATTTAGATGTAATCCTTGGAGTAAAGGTGGTTGGGATCCGCCTTAGATAAATTCTTCTCTAGTTAGATAAATTTTCGTGAACTTTTTCTAGCCCGGGATAGATTTTCTCAACCTGGAGATTTTTCTAGCCCGGGATAGATTTTCCCAACCTGGAACTTTTTCTAGCCCGGGATAGGAATTTGACTTTTGATTTTTAAACTCTAAAATTGCTTGGGCTCGTGGATTTTTAACTCTTCCAAATTATGCAGATCAAACGCGCATTAATATCAGTCTCTGACAAGACAGGTATAATTGAAATTGCTCAAAAACTAGCCAAAAAAGGCATTGAAATTATCTCTACAGGTGGCACTTCCAAAGCGTTGAAAGAAGCTGGAATTGCTGTAAAAGATGTAAGTGAAGTGACCGGTTTCCCTGAAATCATGGGAGGTCGTGTGAAGACATTACATCCGAAAGTACATGGAGGTTTGTTGGCTGTACGCGAGGACGACGGACATATGAGGGAAGCGAGCGATAATGGAATTGAGATGATCGATTTGGTGATCGTGAATTTATACCCTTTTGTGAAGACCATTTCAAAGGAAGGAGTTTCTGAAGAAGAGGCTATTGAAAATATAGATATTGGCGGCCCTTCAATGGTCCGAAGCTCTGCTAAAAACTTTAAATATGTGACTGTTGTTACCGATCCGGCCGATTATGAATTGGTAGTTTCCGAAATAGAGGCAAATGGTGAAACTACCCTTGAAACTCGTAAAAAATTAGCAAGAAAAGCATTCACGTTAACAGCTCAATACGACGAAGCAATTAACGGCTACTTCAGACAAATTCTGGGCGAGCCTGAGCTATTAAATCTGCACTACGAAAAAGTGAGAAGCCTACGTTATGGAGAAAATCCTACGCAAAAAGCTGCGTTCTTCCGCAACCCTGAAAATCATGATGCTAACATAACAAACGCTGAGGTTTTACATGGTAAAGAACTTTCTTTCAACAATATCGTCGATGGAAATTCGGCTCTGGAAATCGTGAAAGAATTCGATCAACCTGCTGTGACGATTATCAAACACAACAATCCTTGTGGAACTGCCGTTCGTGAGAACTTGTACGATGCATTCGTAGCCGCACACAAGGCCGATGAGATGTCCGCTTTTGGCTGTGTTATAGCGGTAAATCGTGAATTCACCGAAGATATTATCGACTACATGAAAGAGGCGAAAATGTTTGTTGAAATGGTTATTGCGCCTTCATTCACAGAAAAGGCTTTGAAGAGACTTATGACTCGTGAAAATTTGAGAATTTTGAGGACCGGTGAGTTAAAAAAAGATATGAAACGAACCGATATCAAAAAAGTTGCCGGTGGCATTTTGATTCAGACTGTTGATACTTATGAATTGCAACCTTCGGACTTGAAAGTCGTGACCAAAATCGCGCCTACCGAAGAGCAAATTCGCGACATGTTATTTGCGACAAAAGTTGTGAAACATGTGGTTTCAAACTCAGTTGTAATGGCGAAAGATGGCGTGACTGTCGGGGTTGGTGCGGGACAAATGAGCAGATACGACAGTGTTTTTATAGCTGGAACGAAGGCCGGTGAACGAGCTCGCGGAGCTGTGATGTCTTCCGATGCTTTTTTCCCTTTCCCTGATGCTCTCGAACAAGCTGTCGGGTACGGAATCACCGCTATTATTCACCCGGGAGGATCTGTACGTGATGAAGAAGTTATCAAACGTGCCGATGAGCTCGGGATCGCGATGGTTTTTAGTGGGAGAAGGTATTTTAAACACTAGTAGAGTCCGGGACTCTACTAAAAGGGGTAGCCGAGTCCGGGACTTAACTATTACTTTATGACAATTTTAGAATCAATTATTCTTGGAATTATACAAGGCGTCACTGAGTTTTTGCCTATATCTTCCAGCGGACATCTTGTGATTTTTGAACAATTATTCGGTTTG
Organism: uncultured Candidatus Peribacteria bacterium; assembly: GCA_964525485.1. Classification (GTDB taxonomy): domain Bacteria; phylum Patescibacteriota; class Gracilibacteria; order UBA1369; family LOWO2-01-FULL-3; genus DAONBD01. Next base: position 50,209 of record CAZGHH010000002.1, read on the forward strand.
AAAGTCGAGACTCTAAAAACTTTTGATGTCGCCCTTCATGTCGGCACCTTAGTTTCAATTTTGATTTATTTTTGGAAAGATTTCCTTGGAATTTTAAAATTCAAAGGAGAGGGATTGAAACTTCTAGGATATTTGGTGATCGGTATGATCCCCTCCGTAGCGGTCGGACTGATTTTCGGAGATAAAATCGATGAATCTTTTCGCGATGTTTCGATGGTCGGACTTTCAATGATTTTTACAGGAGGACTTTTTTTCACAGCTGAATGGTTCGCAAAAAAACATGTAAAACAAATTGATAATAAATTAAGCACGAAAAAAGCTCTTACAATAGGAGCGTTGCAAGCCTTGGCTTTGATTCCCGGTATTTCGAGATCCGGCTCCACTATTTGCGGAGGACTTTTCCAAAATTTATCTCGTGAAAACGCTGCAAGGTTTTCGTTTTTACTCGGAGCACCGGCTATATTCGGCGCAGGAATTTTGACCGCGGTGAAGGATATGAATGGATCGGATGTATCTGCTATAAGCACATTATTGACTCCTATTTTGATCGGGCTTTTTGTTTCGGCCTTGGTCGGACTTGTATCTATATATCTTTTAATGAAGATCCTTAAGAAACATACTTTGAGAGGCTTTGGAATTTATCTTTTTATTGTTGGTGGTGCCGTGTTTTTGTTTTTATAAACAGATTTACTGGACAAATTTCTTTTCGTATTGTACGTTTAACAAAAGTCCCGGAATCGGCTTTTTGTTAAAATTAAACCTTATACCTTACTTACAACCTTATGGCGGATTTTAAGAAATATAAGATAGCTACCCTTGGCAGTCATTCGGCTTTGCAAATTTTGAAGGGAGCAAAAGATGAAGGATTTGAAACTATCTGTATATGTGAAAAAGGCAAAGATAAACCTTATGTCAGCTATCGTGTTGCCGACAAAATTATCGAAGTTGATAATTTTAAAAACTACTTTGAAATTGAAGATCAATTAGTAAAAGAAAATGCAATTATAATTCCACATGGATCGTTTGTGAGTTATTTGGGAGTTAAAAATGTGAAAAATATAAAAGTAATGCACTATGGAACCAAAGGAATTCTAGAATGGGAAGCAGACAGAGAGAAGCAGAGAAGATGGCTTTTAAATGCGGGTCTCAAGCTTCCGATGATTTTTGAAAGACCTGAAGATATTGATCGTCCTGTGATTATTAAATTTCATGGAGCAAAAGGTGGAATGGGATATTTCATTGCAAACAATCCTGATGAATTTTATGAAAGATTAAGAGAATACGGTACAACAGATAAATATGTAATCCAGGAATACATTGTTGGAGTTCCTATCTATACTCATTTCTTTTATTCTAGATTGACTGGTGAATTGGAGATAATGAGTTTCGACAAGAGATATGAATCAAATGCGGATTCTATCGGACGTATCGCCGCGAAGGATCAGATCGATGTAAATATCAGAACTTCTTATACGATTACGGGGAATTTGCCTTTGGTTGTGAGAGAATCACTTTTGCCACAGTTATTTGAAATGGGAGAAAATGTCGTAAAGGCTTCGCAGAATTTGACTCCTGGCGGTCTATTTGGCCCGTTCTGCTTAGAGGCAATTTTGGATCCTGATTTACAATTTTATGTATTTGAAATTTCAGCAAGAATTGTCGCAGGAACCAATCCGTTTGTGAATGGATCGCCTTATAGTTGGCTCCGATATAATGAACCAATGAGTACAGGAAGAAGGTTGGCAAGAGATATCAAGGAAGCTATTACAGCAGATAAGTTGGATACGGTTTTGGGATAAATTCGTGTGGCGAGGTTTTCATCAAGATTTAAGTAGCATTTAAATTAATTTTTGATAAACTTGGGGTGTATTAACACCCTCTCTTTATGATTACACAAAAAGATATTTTGCAAATTCTAAAAAAATACGACACTTCAGCTATCACTATCGGAGTACTCGGCGGACACTCAGGGCTAGACGTCTGTGAAGGCGCTAAGAGACTCGGGTTTCGCACTTTGGCCGTATGCCAAAAAGGCCGAGACAAGACTTATTCTAAGTATTTTAAAAGTCGGAAAGATGGAACGGGGTGCGTGGATGAAGTTATCTTGGTGGATAAATTTAAGGATATGTTGAAGGCCGATGTGCAGAAAAAATTATTAGCGAAAAATACGATTTTCATACATAACAGATACTTCTGGGTTTATTTCGATTTCAAAGATATAGAAACAAAATTCAAAGTGCCTATTTATGGCTCTCGAGAGCTAGTAAAACTGGAAGAAAGAGATCAGCCAAATAATCAGTATGAACTACTTGCGAAAGCTGGAATTAGGATGCCAAAAATCTTGAGGGAAGGTGGCAAGAAAATTGCGAAAGATGCTTTGATTAAAATTTTTGAAAAACATTTCAATAATGGTGGTGGACCTTTGATCGTAAAAGTTAATGAAGCAATTCGTGGCTATGAGAGGGCTTTTTTCCTCGTTGTGAAGCCTATGGATTATTTCATTAAAGGTGATGAAATGGTAGAAAAAGGAATGGTCAATCGCGATGATTTGGATCGCGCTACAATCGAAGAATTCGTACTTGGAGCACAGATAAATTTCAATTATTTCTATTCGAACTTGAATGATGAATTGGAGTTGATGGGGACGGACACACGCAGACAGACTTCGCTTGATGGGTTCTTGAGACTCGATGCTCACACACAAAGCGCGCTGATGAATTCCGGCTACAAACCAACTATGATTGAAACCGGTCACATCGCTTGCACCACAAAAGAATCTATTATTGAAAAAGCATTTGAGGCTGGAGAAAAATTTATTATTCAATTAAAAAAGGAAGAAAAAGCTGGCCGAATCACCAAGGCTATGATCGGTCCTTTTGCTCTTCAAGGAGCCATTGCTTCATTCTCAGGCAAAGAAGAATTTGTAGTGTTTGACGTCAGTATGAGAATCCCGGGATCGCCTGGAACCAGATTCACGCCAGCGACTTATTACAAATACGGCCGAGGAATTAGTTATGGCGAAAGAATTGCGATGGAAATAAAATTGGCTATTGAAGAAGGAAGACTTGGTGAGCTTTTGACTTAAGTCTTTTGACTTAAATTCACTTAAATTTTCTTGAGGATTTTCTCTATCTTTTTTCTGCGCGAGAGACGTCGCACATGGCGCTTGATTTTGCGTTTTTCTTTGTTGATTTCGTGTTTTTTAAGCATCTTTTCTTTTTTCTCTTTGACGATTTTTTTGACCGGGACTTTTTCTATTTTTTGAATTTTAATGCGACCTTTTTTAAATCTATAAACTGCTACAAATACACTTATTAAAAGGAAAATATAAGTAATTCCGGCAACTCCGATGGTTATTATTTTCGCCATTTCTTTGCCTAAATATTGAAAAATAAATGGCACTAAAAACACATACAACATCGGTATAAATCCGGTCGCTTTTATGTGTTTCGGTAAATAAAATCCTTCACTATAAAATCTTATATAAAGATTTAACGCCAACCGCGTAAACCTATGAGCTGCAAGTAATAAAATTACGATTAAATCTATGTATCCAAGATATAAAAATGAGAAAAAAAGTACTGCCAAAAAAACGGTATCTCCTGTAGCGTCGAGATATACTCCTATATTTGTCACTTGATTTAATTTTCTGGCTATCCATCCATCGATGATGTCCGTGAAAATAATTATCATACTTACTGTAAGTCCGCTCCAATTTTGATGCGTTAAAAAAAAATATCCCGCCAATGGAACCAGAAATATAAGTCTTGTAAACGAAATTAAATTCGGAATGTTTATAATTTTCCCTTTCATGGGCTTTATGGTATAGTTTCCCCCGTTAAAAGTCCATAAATTCACTTTAAATGAAAGTCATAGTTTTGGCGGCTGGAAGAAGTAAAAGGATGAAGCCGATTGAAGATAAAAATTTTTTAAATTTTGTCGGACAACCGCTTATTTCTTGGCAGTTGAATTTTCTTTGGAAGGCCGGTTTTAAAGAAATTATTTTAGTTGGTGGAAAGCATAATCTTGAACGATTGAAGGCTCTCGATAACGATATGCCCATACAGATAGATGTCGTAGAGCAGGAGAATCTCGATGAAGGGATGAGAGGTGCTGTTCTCGCGTGTGAGAAATTGATCGGGGGTGAACCAATTTTGGTCTTCAGTAGCAATGACGTTGTTGATGGTGAGGCTTTTGAAGTGATGAAAAATGCAATTACGGAGAATGAGAAAACTGTTGAGAATTTGACACGCGGTGGAAAGCGCAATGACAAACTAGATGTAGTGGATGGATTTATGCTCGCAAAAAAAGTTGATTCTTATTTTCCTGGTGGGTATTTGGAATTGGATACCGATGGCAATGTTACGCGAATTGTAGAAAAACCGAAACCCGGTGAAGAGCCAAGTGATTTGGTGAATTTGGTTGTGCATTTCTTCAAAGATTCTAAAAAATTAATCAAAGCGTTAAAAGAAGCTGAAAGTAAAAAAGATGACCTTTATGAGGTCGCTGTCGATATGATGATTCAGTCTGGCGCGAAGATAAAAGCGATTGAATATAACGGCTTCTGGCAGGCATTAAAATACCCTTGGCATACACACAATATATTCAAATTCTTGTTAAAGACGGCTTTGAATGGAAAAGATATGAAAGTCGCTGATAATGCTCGCATTGCGAAAAATTCTATAGTGGACGGAGCGGTCGTAATCGATGACGGAGCTACTTTGATGGACGGAGCGATCGTAAAAGGTCCGGCTTATATTGGCCGTGGAACTATCGTCGCTATGAACTCACTTGTGAGAGATAGTAATGTCGGAGAAAAGTGCGTGATCGGATTTTCGTCAGAGGTCGCACGAAGTTATTTGGGAGATAATGTTTGGACTCATTCAAACTATATCGGTGATAGTGTGATCGGTAGTGACATTTCATTCGGCGCCGGAACTGTTGTCGGCAATTTACGGCTTGATGAAGGTATTATTTCAGTCCGTGACGGAGAGAATAAAATTTCAACCGAAACAAATAAATTCGGAATTATTACAGGAGATCATATCAGAGTCGGCGTGAATACTAGCTTTATGCCCGGAACAAAAATCGGCAGTGGAACGTACATAGGAGCCGGAATAGTTGTGGCCGAAGATATTCCTGAAAATAGTTTTGTGAAAGGTGATTGGAAATTAAAAATCACTGAAAACAAAGGAACTTTCAGTGAAGAAATGCGCGAATTGATGCGTAAAAAATTATAAAAAAATCTCGCTAATGAATCAGCAAACGCTTTCAAATAATGTCTCTTCAAAGGCTGATGCAAGGCCAAAAGTCTCTGTTATCATGTTGAATTTTAACAGTAAGTATTTTCCAAAAATGTGTGTTGAAGCTTTTTATAATTCGAAGATTGAATTCCCTTTTGAATTCATAGCGGTTGATAACGCGTCGACCGAGCCAATGAGTATCGGATACTTGGAGCAAGCTGCAAAAGAAGGACTGGTGAAGCTTGTAAAATCTCCGAAAAATTTGGGATTTGGTGGTGGGAATAATTTCGGAGCTGCGAATGCACGTGGTGAATACATCCTGATAATGAACCCTGATATTTTTGTAAATGAAGACAGTGTGGGAAAAATGATTTCGTATATTGAATCGCATCGCGATGTCGGAATTTTGGCTCCAAAACTTGTTTATCCCGATGGACAAGTCCAGGATTCGTGCCGAAGATTGATGAAATTCAGAGACCTTGTAATTAAAAGAACTCCACTTAGATTGTTGCCCGGTTTGAATAAACGTGTCGAAAAATACACTATGCAGGACTTCAATCACAATGAAATTCAGGAAGTCGATTTACTTGTTGGTGCGTGCCTTTTATTGCCTTCTGATTTGTATCGTGAAATTGGTGGATTTGATGAAAGATATTTCTTATTCATGGAAGATTTTGACCTTTGCAGAACTGTACGAAAAGCCGGACGCAAAGTTATTTATTATCCCGAAGTTGCCGTCACTCACAATCATAAACGTTTAAGTGGTGGATCAATTTTAAAACTTTTGACGAGAAAAGTTTTTTGGCATCATGTAAATAGTGCGATAAAATATTTTTGGAAGTGGAGGTGATTCTGGGATTGTGTGCTTGGAAGTGAAATTTGAAGTGTGTGCAAGGTTGGAATTGTAGTTAAATCCGGAATTGCAGGTAAATTTTTAACTGCGCTTCTATGGTTACAGAAAAAATTCGACCTATCGTGAAAAAAAATATTGAAGGGAATCCTGTTTATAAATTTCTTGGACGGATCGGGGTTGGCCCTGATTTCTTTTCGTGGTTGGCAATCGTGTGGGCTGTGTTTGGTGCGTTTTTTATTTTGGAAAATCGTTTGTGGTGGGCGTTGCCTTTTGTCGTTTTGGCGATGATGTGGGACGGAATTGATGGGGCGTACGCTAGGACTCTTGGACGTACTACCAGATTTGGGGCGTATATAGAGGGAATGATCGATCTATACGTGGAGGTGATCGTGATGTTGGCTGTGATAGTTTGGCAGTACCCTATCGAAGGAGCCCTTGTAATGATTTTAAGTATGATGCTTAGTTATGCGAAGCCACGCCTTGCGCAGGTAATTCCGGCGAAAGATGTGGACTGGCCCGGTATTGGTGAAAAATTTCAAAGAAGATTGTTTTTTCTTATTGCGATGTTTGTGCATTTAGTCTTCCCGAGTTTTGAAATTGCCGGAAAAATTATGGATACATTTTCCGTAATGATGTATTTACTGGCCTTGATGGTTTTCATAGGTGGAATTCAGAGAATTATGTACGCAAAAAAAATGATAAAAGAGTACGAAAAAGGCATGAAATAGATCGATCCAAATCCGGATTTTAAAACTACCTGAGTAAGTGAATTGATACTTGTTCGCTTTAGCTTTAATTTGAATAATCATGCTTGGGGTTTTTGTGTTTCCGCAAGCATTTTTATGACCTTTGGATACCATTCTTTTTCTAAAGCCTGGACTCTTTCTTTTAATGAATCCGGCGTGTCCTCCGGAAGAACCGGACATGTTTTTTGAATAATTATTTCGCCTGTGTCGCACCCTTCATCCACATAGTGAATAGTCATTCCGGTTTCTTTTTCACCCGCCGCGAGCACCGCCTCGTGAACATTTGCACCGAAGAAACTCGGCCCGCAAAATTTTGGAATAAGTGCCGGATGAACATTTATAATTCTGTGAGAGAATTTTTTAACGAAATCTGCGGAAAGTATACGCATATACCCTACCAGTACGACCAGATCCACTTCATATTTTTCAAGCAATTCTGCAACGCGCGCATCGAACTGCTCGCGCGTGCGATCCTTCGGATTCACAAAAATGGCTTTGTACCCCTGTGCTTTTGCACGCTCAAGTGCATAAGCATCGCGTTTGTTCGAAATTACACATGCAAGCTCTATATTTGGCATATTCCCAGCTTTCATTTCATCTATAATAGCCTGCAGATCCGTACCTCTAGTAGATGCTAGAACCCCAATCTTGAAATGTTTTGCATTTTGCATGCTTTGTTTATAGCATATTGTTTGGTTTCCTTCCATATTTTGCTTGATTTACTTTGGTACTTTGACGTCGTAGTTCGTCACGGACTTTCCTTTATTCCTTATTCCTTTTATGGATTTTATGAATCTTGTCGGCCTTGTTACTTTTAATAACTTTGTTATTTTTAGTAATCTTGTTATTTGTTATAAATGCTATAAAAATTCAATTTTGTTCGATTCTTTTGCAATTTAATCTTGTGATTTTTTTGTTTTGACTCTTAGGTTGAACAAATATGGATTTGGCTTTTTTTGTGGGGTTGTATTGGCTTTGGGTTTGTATATTTCTGACAATCCATGTTCGCTTTGTATCGCTGTATCGATACAGCGATACAAGTTGTATTCATAATTCTTCTTATAAACACAGCTAAAGCGTGTATTTTTACTTCTAAAAAGATTTATCGTGGCGCATTGTAAAAACTCTCATTTTTCATGTTTTTCATTCTTAAAACCTATTTATTTCTGCATTTTTTTAATTTTTATAGACCTTAAAATTAAATATTACATCACCTTCCCTCTCGAATTTAGATATCTTATACATGATGCCGCCGCCTTATGTATAACATTATTATTCTTTATGTCTATAAATACATCTTGCGTATTTTTGAGTATTTTAATATCATGTTATGAAAATCAAAAATAAATAATAAAGATTAAATATTAAATAGCATGCCATCGCCGAACCTACTTCCAGAATCTCCAGATTACGACAGGTTACGGCAAGAAAAAGAATCGACCAAATGAGCATCAAAGAGATGCAAAAAAAGAACCCGATTTCGACCCTTAAAAATTAGAAAAACGCGATCTTAAAAGAAAATAATAAAACAAAAACAAAAGAGCTACGGCTCAAAAAGTGCGAAAGCGCTCAAAAAATTCGCTTTGTGATGGTTCGGCTTAAGACTACCCGGACCGCCTACCTACCCGCTTTAAGCGGGTGTCTGTTCTCTTCCCTTGACCCTCATGTAGGCTTGGTAGATGGAGTATCCACAGACGGTCGGTGGCGTGACAGAAAATAACGCCAAAGCAAGGCAACAAAAATTCAGGGATAGTCTCCTGGTAAAAAAACAACCCGTTCGCAAAACAAAAACAAATATTTTGCTTCTCTCAGGTTTTTCCTCTCCTTTAAGGAGGGGTTTTTTTATATCTGCTTTGTGTGTTTTATTTTAAAAAAGTTTTGCTGTATGATTGAGACGCTGTTTATTCACACTATTTTTTAACACAACATATATGGAACTGTTTTTCCCTTTTATACTACCGGTAGTAATCCTGATACTCGCTTGTATCAAAGAAGTTAAACAATATGAAAGAGGCGTGAAGTTCACTTTAGGAAAATTCTCAGAAGTGGTGCAACCTGGGTGGAGACTTATCATTCCCATCTTTCAAAGAATGCAAAAAGTGGATATTCGCGTAAAAGCTGTAGATGTTCCGGATCAAGAAGCAATCACCGAGGACAATATTTCCGTCACTATTAATGCTGTCATTTATTACAAAGTTTCCGATGCGGCGAAAGCTGTACTGGAGGTTGAAAACTTCTTTTATGCTGTTGGACAATTAGCTCAAACAACCATGAGAAATGCTGTTGGTGAAGTTGAATTGGATAAACTATTGAAAGACAGGGAAGAAATTGCTAAAAACATACAAAAACTCGTGGATGCGGCTACTGATCCTTGGGGGATCAAAGTTGAATCTGTTGAATTAAAAGATATAGTTCTTCCTCAAGATTTAAAGAGAACAATGGCGAAGGTAGCTGAGGCTGTCAGAGAAAGAAAGGCTGTAATTATTAAGGCTGAAGGAGATTTAATGGCTTCTGAAAACCTTGCGAAGGCTGCGGAGAATTTGGCAAAAGCGCCCGGTGGAATGCATTTGCGAACATTGCAAGCCATCAACGACATCTCATCAGATCAATCAAATACGACAGTTTGGATGGTGCCGGTCGAGGTGTTGAGAGCTATTGAAAAAATTTCCGATAAATTAGGGAAATAAGTAATATTTTAAATTTTCGCATTATGAATGTGACGCGGGTTTATGGAATTTTGGCGCATCCTGCGGGGCACTCTCTTTCACCTGCGATGTTTAATGCGGCTTTTGCCGAGATGGGAATCAACGCGAAGTATGAAGTTTTTGAAAATCTAGCCCGGGGTAGAAAAATCTTCAGGTTGGAAAATTCTAGCCCGGGCTACATTTCAGGACTTTCCATATCTCTCCCATACAAAGAAAGTGTGATAGAATTTTTGGATGAGGTTTCTGAGGATGTGCGAGCTATCGGCGCGTGCAATACCGTGAAAATTCAAAATGATGACGGAGATGTGAAGAAAATTGCGATCGGATTCAATACTGATTGGATTGGATTCATGGAGGCCTTGAAGGAGAAGATTGCGAGTGTGAAGAACTTGAATGTTATCGTTTTGGGTGCTGGCGGAGCGGCGAGGGCAATCGTATATGGATTAATTAAAGAAGGTGCGAAAGTTGTTGTGTTGAATAGAACTGTTGAGAAGGCTGCGAAAATTGTAAAAGATTTTTCAAAGTTATGTAAAGGATGCGAAACTGTTCCAATTCAGTTTGGCCGGCTTGATGAAATTGAAAATTTTAAATGTGATGTTTTGGTGCAAGCGACTTCCGCGGGAGTGGGTACTGAAGGGATTGAGGAGAGTTTTGTTAGCGAAGAATTTTTGCAAAAAAACGAGCCTGTGGTTTTTGATATTATTTATAAACCTTTAATAACTCCACTTTTACAAATGGCTATCGATAACGGATGCGATATTATTACGGGTGAAAAAATGCTTCTGAATCAGGCTGTGAAACAATTCGAAATTTGGTTCGGGGAAAAAGCTCCAAAAGACGTTATGAATAAAGAACTAAACAAATTTATCGTTTAGCTCTTTTTTGATATATGTTTCTTCGGCTTAGAGTTGTGCAACCACTTCTTTGGTTGGAATTGTAGCTACGGTTGCTTCTTCATCAAGGTTGATTGGAACTGCAACTTCTGCCTCAGTGGAATCACTTGGAATCGAATTTGCTTCTCCTGGATTGCTTGGAGTTGAAGCCACCCTTTCTTTATCAAGATTGGTTACCGCTTCTTTTTTTGCATTTGCCTCTAAGTCCTTTAATTGTTGACTCAGTGCTTCCTCAAGAACTCTTTCCGTTGTTGTTATTAACCTATTCGCTGATGCTATTACCGGACATTGTATTTCCGGATTATTGACGAGAATTTTCCTTACCAATTCTCTGGTATTAATTAATGATCCATATACCATTCCATCAAGAAGCTTACAATTGACCTGTACTCTCTTTTCTTGAGGTAAAATTGTTATTAATCCATCTTTTGCCGGACAATCAACACACGAAGACATATAGGTTTCGGATTTAATATTTCTTTGTGCCACTACTCCTCCTTGGCTTGGCGGATTATTCATTTTAACTTGTTTTAATAGTTAAGGGGGCGACTTTACATACTTTTTAATCTTTCGTAAAGGATAAATCCTAAAATTACACCAAAGACTATAAAAACATCAGCTAAATTAAAAGTGGGCCAGTATGGAAGGCTTATAAAATCTATTACATGTCCCAAATATATTCGATCAATCAAATTTCCAACAGCTCCTCCCAAAATCATACCTGAAATCACTTTTGCAGGCCATTTTCTCAAATTAAATTCACTCAAAATAATCCTAAGTAAAACCAAAATCAAAATTCCCGTAAGAGCTATGATAAAAAATCTATCTATCTTCACCCCAAACGCTATCCCTTCGTTCAAAGACACTTCGAGATATTTTACTGCTAAAAATTTCGAGACCTGATCGAGCATCAAAAAAAATCCTACTATCATAGCAAACCCGAACATCGAATTCTTCTGATGTGTTTTTTTACTCTTCTCCTGTTTCATCATTTTTTTCTTCATCGGAAGCATTGTACAACAGCATCAAATTAGTGTAAATTTCTCTGGCTGAAACAAGGCTAATCATTCCTCATGAAGAGTTTACTTAAAGCTGACAATATATTGGCGCTCGCCGTTTTTTTACTCCTGATTTTTGGGCTTGTGATGATCACGAGTATCGGCGTACCAAAATCCATAGACATATCCGCTCCCGGAGTTTTGTATCCGAATTGCAGTGACCCAAATGTGGACTGCTATTTACTATTCAAAAAGCACTTGGTGAGACTAATTCTGGGATTTGGCGCTTTTTTCTTTGCGTTTTTCATGCCTATCAAGTTCTGGAAAAAAATTGCGATAGTTTTGTTCTTCGCGATGGTTGGATTTTTGTTTTTTATAGCCGTTGCAGGAAATACTTATGGAACATTTGCAAAAAGCTGGATCGTTATTTCCGGGACTTCGTTGCAGCCCACCGAATTTGCAAAACTCGCTTTGATAATTTATCTGGCACATTTTTTTGAAAGTAAAAAGTCAAAAATTTCTGATTTTAAAGAAGGATTTTTGCCGTTTGTTTTGATGTCTGCTTTGATCGCAGTACCGGTTTTGATGCAACCTGATCTTGGATCGACACTCGTTATCGGGGTAATTGCTGTCGCCATGTATTTTGTTGCCGGAGCGAATTTAAAACATCTATTAATTGGAGCCGGCGTTGCTATTTTATTGAGTATCGTATTAATCGCCGCACTACCACACGTGAGAGAGAGATTTACGTCTTTTACAAGAACTGACGAAGAATGTATCGAAGATGCATGTTGGCAGAGTCGTCAGGCTAATATAGCTGTCGGTAGCGGTGGAATTTTTGGGAAAGGTTTGACTCAGGGAATGCAAAAATCTTATTGGCTTCCACAAGCTACTGATGACTTTATTTTTGCAGCTTCAGCTGAGGAACTTGGATTTATTAGAATTGTTTTCATTATCATTGCTTTCTTTATCATCGCAAAAAGAGGAATTTATATAGCCAATAATGCGAGAAGTAATTTTGAAATCTTACTTGCCACGGGCCTTACCACGTGGATAGTGATGCAGGCGTTTATTAATATAGCTGTAAATACCGCTCTAATGCCGGTTACCGGGATTACTTTGCCTTTTGTTAGTTACGGAGGATCTTCACTGCTTGCGTCGATGGTGGCTGTGGGAATTCTTTTAAGTATATCAACTGAAAATAATAACAATGCGCGTAGCCTTTTTGGGAGGAGGGACATTGGGACACACCATTCCAAACCTCGCCGTTATCGCAGATTTTAAAAGTAGAAGTCTGAAACACGACGTTCTATACATAGGCGAACGCGGAGGCGTTGAGAAAGATTTTGTGAACAAATTTGCTTCGAAGTATGGCTTTCGTGTGGATGTTCGCGAGATTATTTGCGGGAAGCTCCGAAGGTATTTTTCGTTTCAAAATTTTGCGGATTTTTTCAAGGTGCCTGTAGGAATAATTCAAAGTATTTTTATTTTGGCTTCATTCAAACCTCAAGTAGTATTCAGCAAAGGCGGATATGTTTCCGTTCCCGGAGTTATCGCTTGTGGATTTCTTAATTTTTTCAGGAGAGTTTTCGGAAAAGAGAGAATCGTTTTGTTCGTACACGAGTCGGATGTTGTCCCTGGAATTGCAAATAGAATCGGTGCTAAGTTTGCGGATAAAATTTTCGTAAGTTTTGAGGAGAGTAAAAAATATTTCAAGAAAAAATCGCGTGTTGTGATAACCGGGAACCCAGTTCGTAAAGATGTTTTAAAAGGCAATAAAGAAAAGGGAATGAAAATTTGCGGATTCAATAGATTTAAACCTGTAATACTTGTTATGGGTGGAAGTCTTGGAGCGATGCAAATCAATAACTTGGTATGGGAAAATCTTGATGAATTATTAAAGAGATATCAGATCGTTCACATCGCCGGAAAAGGAAATATAAAATTTGGCCTAAAGAAAGAAGGATACAAACAATTTGAACTCTTATTTGATGAATTAAAAGATGTGTATAGCGCTTGTGATTTGGTCGTGACTAGAGGGGGCGCGAATAGTTTGGCAGAGATCGCTTCAATGGAGAAAAAGGCCGTAGTGATTCCTCTTGGAATGGCTTCTTCTCGCGGAGATCAAATAGTAAACGCGAAGATATGCGCTTCAGAATACGGATGGCAAGTTCTTTATGGAGATGTAAGTGGTGAGCAATTTCGGCTAGCTATCGACATAGCAATCGGCACAGAATTTTCCGGTGGCAAAAATAATCTTCATATAAAGGCGGCTTCAGTGATTGTTGATATGATTTATGGATTAAGCTAAAATTCCAACGATGAACACAACTCTTATTACAATTATTTCCTCTTTCGTCTTTCTTATTCTTTTGTGGATTGGCGTTGGAGTTAGGTATTTAAAAAATTCTCGAAAAACGCTCGATGCGGCTTGGGAATTCGTAGATGAGAAAATACGTAAAAGGCACGACTATGCGCCTGTATTGGTGGAATGTGTGAGGGTGAATGGGACGTCTGGTGGGGCGGATGCTGGGCTTAGTGCGCTTGTCGAGAAGATGGTTCCGCTTCGCGACTCGGCTAGAAGAATTTATTTTCCTGGCGCTGATAAAACTGAAAAGGAAATTGCTTTTGGTAGGATATTAACCGAGATAGTTTCTTATGGGGAAAAAACAGAGGCCTCAAAAGACACTTATTTTCTGGAAATTAAAAAGGAAATTTTTGATATTAATGCGGATATTTCAGGCAGAGCCAAAGACTATAATGAACAGGCCGAGACATATAATAAATCTTTAAATAACCTCTTTCTTAAGCCATTGGCGTTTGTTTTAAAATCACGAAAAGCGGAGATTTTTAATTTTTAGCTTGACGGTGAGTAGGCGCTCACCTATACTCTGAATGTACTTAAATCATTCATATTTTTTAGTAGCAGTTTGCTACTGGAAAATTTAACCCAAATTCTTATGGAGGCATTAACAGACAAACAACAAGCGGTACTTAATTTTATTGAGAATTATCAATTAGAGAATGGAAAGTCTCCTACTCTTCGTGAAATGAGAGAATATTTGGGAGTTAGTAGTGATAATTCGGTTTTGA
>CAZGHH010000003.1:0-55736 GCA_964525485.1 uncultured Candidatus Peribacteria bacterium
TTCTTTTAAATTTAATTCTTCAGCTTTTTTATTCATTTTTTCAACAAATTTTTCTGTGCTTCCCGCGTTGAATTCCGCCAATGCCATTGCTGCGTCGTTCGCAGAATTAATCATCAGGCCATAAAGTAAATTTTCTACGGTTATTTGTTCGCCGGTTCTCAGGAACATCTGTGATCCGTCTTGGTAATTCGCTATTTTTGGAATTGTTACTATCGATGTAGGGTCGTTTTCTTCCAGAATTATCACTGCTGTCATGAGTTTTGTGAGAGAAGCTATTTGTCGGCTTTGGTGTGCGTTTTTTTCATAAAGTACTGCGCCGGTTTTTTCATCTATTGAAATTGCTGCTGCCGAATTGATTACTGGTGCTATGAATTCGGTTTTCTTTGTAGGCATCGGATTTACCGAAAGGAAATTTGTAAAATCCAACTTGTTTATCTCAAATCTCGTACTTTCCATTACCGGAATTTCGGTGGATGGATTCATCGGTAAGATGGGCTGTAGTGACTGCGCTATATAAAACCCAATTATGCTTGATAGCATTATCGGTCGGTTAGTAATTATTTATTACTTCGCGAGTATAGATAAAAATTTTGTTATTTGGAAGTTGTTTATTGGAAGAATTGTTGCGTTGTCAGTGGTTGTTCGGGAGTTGTTTCGGTTGTTGGATTTGTGGTTGTAGTGTCTGCGGGATCAGTGCTGAGAGCTGTGTTTGGGTTGTATATTTGGTCATATAATTCGTAGAACGCGTCTTCCATGTATATGTCTGAATTAGTGTAATCACTACCTAATTCTATGATAATGTCAGCACTTTGATCGTATCCCAAATTTTTGTATGCTTGTGGAATTTCGGTTGATTCTATTGCTGTCTGGAAGAAATATTTTTTTAATATTTCAACTGTGTTTGGTTTATAAAATTTCATTTCATCATCTGGATTCTTTTTTGGAAGAGGGATCATTTTATAATAAATTTTTGTATTCAAATTGTCCTGAGTAAGTCCGTTTCCGAATCTTGTGATGTTCATGCAGTAGCGTTGTAGGACTTGTTTTTGTTCCGCTGCCGCTCCACTTAATTTTGTGGCATTTAATATCTGAATTTTTAAATTTTCGTTTAAATATTCCGGATCGTTTGTAAGTAAATCAAAATATTTTGTGACGTATGACGGATCTCCTGCAGGAATTAACACGAAAGCTCCTCCGTATAATTCCAATAATGGTGTGTATAAAAATCCTCCGCAATCTACCGGATTGTCGTGCAATAATCTCGAATAAATTCGTTCTCGCGGGATGTCTCCCATCAATCCTGCGGCGGACATTATTTCTCTAACCGAAAAATTTGTTTCAATGTTGTCCTGTGCTGTTTCAAGCAATTCTTGTAAAGTTTCTATATTCAGAGCTGCTGCGGTTTGAATTGTTTTATCTTTTACCGCGAGAATGATTTCTTGTTGTCTGTTTGATCTGTCAAAATCCGATGAAGTTTTTCTACTTCTCGCATACTTCAAAGCTGTTTCTCCATTCATGTGTTGTATGCCCGGTTGTATTGAAAATATTTCATAAAGCCCCGTTTCTCCTTTTGGGAAAAATGGATCGTAAATTCCTGTTTTTACATTCACTTCAATTCCTCCGAGTTTATCTATTATTTCTTTGAATCCGTCGAAGTTAATTTTTACGTAATATTGATAGTCCAGTCCTGTGAGTTCTTCGGTTTTTTCTATCATGTATTCTAGAGCTTCCGTTGAATTTTTAAGCTCTCTGTTTGCCATAAAGTAGAGTTCGTTTATTCTCATTGAATTGAATTTCGGATCTTTTACGTGCAGATCTCTTGGGATTGAAATCATCGTTATTGTCTTTTTGTTGTGATCGTATGATGTGGAAATGATCGTGTCTGTCAGGTCGGATCCTTCGTGCTCTTTCGTTCCAGTTCCCATTATCAATATGTTTGTGTGGTCGTTGTTGTCTTTTTGTAAACTTTCACCGGCCGCTACAAGCACTGTATTAAAATTCATTCCGGATAAAATTTTAATGATCGCAAAACATAAAACACCTATTATAGCCAGAGATATAAAAATGGATAAATTAATTCCACTTTTTGTAATTATACTGACTTTTGGTGGATTTCTTACTTTTGAAAAAAGATTGTTTTCTTCCTGAACGTCACTCAAAATTTTTTTGAGTCTTTTGGAATTCGAATTGATTTTGTTTACTTTGAAGTCGTTCATTTTTTGGAATGATAGCGCGTTTTATTCTACTTTAAAATTGACAATATTCAATCCTTTTCTACAATTCAAATAAACCCCTTAACTTCATTTTTATGAAATCGAAAATTCTTATTTCTTTGATGGCTTTGTCTGCACTTTTCGTGTTTTCGGCATGCGGAACTGATGAGCCTGTTCCTGATTCTTCGAAGCTTTTACAAGAGTCTATTTATAATGTTTACAATCTCAAATCTTTTAAATATAAAGCTGATTTTAAGGCTGAAGTGACCGATTCCGAGACGAAAAACAAGGTGAACCTAGATATGATTTTGAATGGGGCTGTTAGTGGTCAAGATGCGTCCAAAACCGGCACCGAATTCACTGTCGTTGCGAAAGTTGACGATAATAGTGAGAATTACAGATTTGATTTTTCAGCTAAGTTCTTTACGGAAGATATTTATTTGAAATTGTTGGCTTTGCCTGAGGTTCCAAATTTTCCTGTTGATGGGTTGAAGGGGTTGGTTGGAAAATGGTGGAAAATCAGTGCTGCCGATCTAGGCGAAGTTGGGGCTGTGCAAAAAATGGAGGGAATAGGAGTTCCTTACGACAAACTTGATGAGAGGGGTAAAAAAGAAAGAGATCTTATTTTGTCTTCAAAATTTTTCAAAGACATAGAGTATAAAAGTACTGAAAATTTGGAAGGGTTGAATGTGTATGAATATACTTTTGTTGTTGATGGAAACGGTGTTTACAAATATGTTTATGAATTGGCGAAACTGGATGGACAGGAAAAAGATGCCGGACTAAAAGAGATAAAAGCTATGTTGACCGACTCTGTGGTGGACGGGACTATTTTTGTTGACGTGAACTCTAAAACAATGGTGAAGATGGATCTCGTGTTGGATGCAAAAAAAAGTAAGGCTTCTCAGTTCAATTCCATGAATTTGTCTGTTGCCCTAACTGATTTAAATAAGCCTTTTAATGTGGAAACCCCTACTGATTTTGAAGTTTTTGATCTTGGTAAATTTTTGGGATCGTTTTTGGGGAGCGGGATGACTTCCGATGTTTCTGTTTAAGTTTTTTTATAAAAAAAGTTAGTTTAGTTTAAGAAAGATTTAAGATTGGGCTTGTATTGTGTTGTTATGTTTAAATACAAGCCTTTTCTTTTTATTCTTGGATTTTTATTTGGTTGCGCTGTCGCAACCATTGTTATTAAGCCCGAATTGTTTTGGGCTGTGGCTATTTTTATTCTTGGTGGCTTGTTTTTTCGCCTTTTGTTTAAGTGTTTTGGTGAAGATAATTATTCCGATTTTGTGGTAGCCGTGATTGTGTTTTTTATTGGATTGTTTTTCGGTGTTTTACGAGTTGTTTTGAATGAGATTAATTATCATATTGCTGTAAATAAAATTTTACCTGTTTCCGAAAGAAAATTTGTAGCTTGTATCGTGGATACTCCAGAATTTGTTAATGGGAAACAAAAGGTTGTTGTTCGTGTTGATGGACTGGGTGACGTTCTTTTAAAATTACCTTTGTATCCGGCTTATAGATATGGAGATGAATTAAATGTAGTAGCCTCTATTAGCAGAGCCGAAAAATTTGATGATTTTGATTATGAAGAATATCTAAAAATGAAAGGTATACTCGGAATAGCAAACGATGCATATGTCAGTCTGAATGGATATTGCGGAAATTTATTTCTCAAAACGATTTATGCTTGGAGGAATTATTTTTTAGTTAGATTGAATTCTCAATATCCAGAGCCTTTCGCGTCTTTTGTTGCGGGAATTTTGATAGGTGAGAGATCCTCTATTCCCGAAGAAATTAACTCTATGTTTACTCGTATAGGGGTTACACATATTGTTGCTATTTCCGGATATAATATTTCAATAATTATCGCTTCGGTCTCTTTGATGTTTGCCTTTTTGTCGAGAAAAAAGAAGGTTGTCGCAAGCGTGATTTTTGTTTTTGTGTTTGTTGTTTTTGTGGGAGCGGGGAGTAGTGTGGTGCGTGCAGGGATAATGGGTATTTTGAATTTGATCGGCGTTTATTTTGGGCGGGGAATTGTTTTCCCTTATGCTGTTTCTGTGGCGGCGGTTTTTATGGTTTTGTGGAGCCCTAAGGTTTTAATATATGATGTCTCTTTTCAATTATCTTTTCTTGCAACTATAGGAATTGTTTACTTTTCGCCATTGATAAAGAACTTTTTGAAATTTGTTAATTTAAAAATTATTCAAGAAAATTTATCCGTTACTCTTGCCGCCCAAATTTTTACTATTCCGATTATTTTGAAAAATTTTGGTTTTGTTTCTTGGATTGCGCCATTTTCAAATATTGCAGTTTTGCCTTTTATTCCTCTGTCGATGTTGCTTTCTTTTGTTGGGCTTGTTTTTAAGCCTGTGGCTTTTTTGAATTATGTTCTTTTGGAGATTCTTTTTTTTGTAATGCGTTTCTTTGATTTTTTTGTAACTTTGTAAATGAAGATTTTTTTAATGCCGGCTTTTGCATCTTTTTCAATAATTTTTATTGGCTTCCATGATCCAATATGAAATGTGTATGACGTCACCAATGTGCCGCTCTTTAATTCTTTATCGAATTTTTTTTGATATTCAATGAGGGTGTTTGGCAACATATAGCATATTACAATATTCGCATCTGAAAGATTATAGTGTCTGAAATTAGATCTTATTAATTTTCCTTTCCATCCAAAAATCCATTGTTTTAATTTTCCCATAAAAAAAACAAAAGGATCTATTTCGAATCCGATAGCTTTTGCTCCATATAATTTCTCTGCGTAATGTAAGAATCTTCCATCTCCGGCGCCAATGTCATATAGAACATCTCCTTTTTTTACTCCAATTGCTTTAAGGATTTTTTTAACAGCCTTTTTTGGAGTTGGTAAAAATGGGCCTCCACCAAATATCGCAACCGCATATGACGTGAGAAGTGCAGCAGTTATGAAAAATGCGAATATGACGCCAAAAATTGATAGTGCTAGTTTGAGGGTGTTGAGCATTTATTAAGCGGCTTTAGCCATTGTTTCGATCCTAGTATGGGCTTTTTTATTTATTTCATCAAGTGCCGCCTCTCTGGCTAGTTTTAAATGGCCAGTGTTTTCATCGGCGCCTTTTATAGAAGTTGCCGCTGCTACTTTTTTTGCAATTTTTTTAGAAAGATCTTCTTTGTCTTTTTGTTGAGCCAAATCAGCTCCTTTTCCTTCACGTGCATCCAATACTCTTTGGGTGTGAATGTCTTTGAATTCAACCGCTGTTGATCCGTGATGAAGTCCACCATGTTTGTCGGCTTTCACTTGCTCGGTGTATATTTGTCGTCTTAATTTTGTTTTTTCTTCAGCATTTCTTACTCGCTGAAAATCTACCTGTATTACATCTTTCCCACCCAGTGTTTGTGCGTCCAAGATTTTTGAATCGTCCGTGTTGTCCATGTAATCTTCTGCCATTTCAGTTAGGACGGAATCGTGTTTCACGGCATCCAAAACTTCTCTTTTATTCCTATCCTTGGCTGATAATGATTGTTTTTTTGATTGATCTTTTCTGGCTAACTCCAGTCCTATTTCTTGTGACTGAATTTCTTTTGCTTCTGCCGATATTTCCGCGTCACTGACGATTGTATGTTTTGCTATCTCTGAATATTGATCGTAAATATCTTGTTCTTGTTTTTGATCTGCTGCGACTTTGCTTTGATCTGCTAACTCAGCTAATTCTTCCATCATTGCCAAGACGTCTTCATCTGCAGGATTGATTTTCAAAAGTTTTATACAGTGTTTCATGGCTGTGCCATATGCTTTGAGGCCTATTAAATCCTGTATTGCTGCTAATGCAGTTTCTTTGTTTTGAACTGCTTGTAGATCCTCTTCGCCCCCTTCTTTTAATTTTTTTAAAAGTTTTGGGTTTAATTTGCCGAGTCTTCCTATACGTGATTCTTGTGCTTTTTTGATTTCGGCTTTTAGTTCTTTGTGAACTTCTTCTCTTTTTCTCCATCCTTCTTTGTCGTATTTATTTTCCCAGTCGGCGATTTTATCTTCCGTTATTGTTGGATTTAATTCTTTTAATTTCGTCATGTCTTCTTGAAATTTTTCTCTTCTCTTTTCGTATGCTTTTAAGTTTTTGTACTGTTCGTTTGGTGTGTTGGACGTAAGTGTTTCGTGGAATTTTTTTACTTCCGCGTATGATTTATCTTTGGAGTTTTTTTCTATCCAGTCGTGATAATTTTTTTCTGTTGAAGCCGATATTGTTTTTTTCATTACGGCTTGAGTGCATGCGTGTTTAAAAGCATCGACTGTTAATTTTTTATTCTCTTGTTCTTGGTCTTTTTCTTGTTCGCGAGTTTCTTGTTGTTTTTTTATAAACTCTTCTTTTCCTGCGTAATCCATGTCTTTAAACATCTTGAATGCTATAGCAAAACCCTCTTTGTTAGCCGGTTCTTTATTGAAGACGTCTTGTAGTTTGTCTGTGAGTTTTGCTTCCGCTTGTACGAAACTTTCCCATAGTTTTAAATTGTCTGCGCGTTTTTCTACAGAATCTAAATCTTTGTAGTAACTCGTGATATTCTCCATCGACTTTTGGCTTATTTTTTGGCCTTGGACAGCGGCTTTTAGCGTGGTATATCCTTTCGCTTCTTCACGGGACAGGCCTGAGAGGTTATCCAATATTTGTTTTTGTTCTTGTGGATTTTCGGCTCTGCAAAATTTCCCCATTATCTTTTTCTCGGCTTCTTTTGAATATAATTCATCTTTCATTCCACCCAATTTTTGGAAGTGTTTTTCACCGGCTTCTATGTTTTTTGCGAACTCTTTACGTTCGGAAAGTCCTTCTTCTTTTATATACTTCACGTCTAAAGGATCGACGTCGTATTTTTTCATTAAATCAGTTAATTTCTCGAGAGCCTTCACACGAGGAGGGCGTTCTCCTTGAAGAAATTTGACTGTTAAATCTTGAAGAGTTGGGATGTTTAATTTTTGTTGGCGGATCCATTCTTTGTATGCTTGGACCTGATTTGTTCCTAGAATGTCTTCGTTGTCTTCAACCAATTGATCGTATTTTGCGTATGCTTTTAATAAATCCGGATCGTCTTGTGCGACTTCCGCATTTATGTCGGTTGAACGCGTTCTTTCTATGTCAGCTATTTTTTTTTGAAGTTGCTCTAAAATGTCTTTGCTTTTGTCCGCACTTGATTCTGATTCTCGGAGCATTCCTTCGTATTTTTTGACTTCAGTTTGAGTAAGTCTTTTATTTGTCGTGGCCATATTAAGAAGATTCCTCACTTCTTTTTGGGCCATTTGAGCATTTCTTCTTATCTCGAAAATAGTTGTTCTGCCTGACGCCACTTGATCGCGCTCTCGGTCTGACATTTTTTTTGAAATTTGTGGATCCAAAGTCTCACCTCTGTCTTGGGGTGACTGAGGGCGTTCTGGGTTGTCTTCGTATTGTAGATTTTCTAGTCCCACTTTTTCTCTTATTAAATAATTAGATCTAGGGTAGGTAGTAATCTATCATATTATAATGCGATGTCAATTTGTGAAGACCTGTTTGGGCGATACTTGGACTATTCTTAGACCGTGCAGGCTGAGAAGCCACAATTTAGGCAGAGTAAGCAGCCTTCACCAATTTGTATGTCACTTCCACATTCTGGGCATTTTTTCTCTGCCATGATCTCTTTTTTGGAAAGTTCTCTGTGAGGTCTGTGTTCTGTTGATGCAACAGGTGGTGGGATAATCTCCTGAGGAATTGGCTTAGATTCTTCTTTTTGGATTGGTTGTGACATATTTACTTCCTGTCCTTCTTCCTGGTCTTCTGTTATTGCTGGTGAAGTTTCTTTTTTATTAACTTTCCCGATGTTCAAAACCTGATTGTCGCGACTTCCGTCTCTGTAAATCGTGATGCCTTTACAATGGAGTTTGTGAGCCGTGATGTAGGTTGTTTCAACATCGCGAATAGATGCTTCGTGAGGAAAGTTAATTGTTTTTGATACGCTTGAGTCGACGTGTTTCTGGAATGCGGCCTGCATTTTGATGTGCCACTGCGGAGTAATGTCTTGTGATACTACGAACACTTTGCGAATTTCTTCCGGAATTTCCTCGAAGCCTTGAATTGTTCCGACTTTTGCAATTTCAGCCATTAATTCTTTTGAATAAAGTCCTTTTTCTTTCATCGCAGCTTCAAAATATTTGTTTGTGTATACGAGCTCTGTGCCATCCATTACGTTTTTGATGAATGATATGGCGAAGTTCGGTTCAAGGCCTGTAGAGGCATCTGCAAGCATTCCGATCGTGCCCGTAGGTGCGACTGTAGTCGTGCATGCATTGCGAATTTTGATGCTATTCTGGTGGTAAAGTGATCCTTCCCATGCAGGGAATGTTCCGCGATCCATTGCTAAATGAATAGATTTTTCTTTAGATTTCTCGTCTACAAAACCCATTATTTTTTCTCCCATTTGAACACCTTCTTCACTGTTGTATGGAATTCCTAATTGATACAAAACATCTGCAAAGCCCATTATTCCGAGGCCGATCTTGCGTGTGCGGCGTGACGTGTCAGCAATCTCTGGAATAGGGTAGTGGTTTGCGTCGATGACGTTGTCTAGGAAGTGAACTGCATTGAAAGTGATTTCTTCCAACTTTGTCCAATCTATATCCTTTCCGTTTGCTGCAATTACTTTGTTTAGGTTAATAGAGCCTAAGTTGCAACTCTCGTATGGTAGAAGTGGTTGTTCACCGCATGGATTCGTTGCCTCGATCTCTCCTAAGTGTTTTACTGGGCTTTTCTTGTTGATTTCATCTATAAACAAAACTCCCGGGTCTCCATTTCTCCACGCATTTGCAATAATTAAATCGAAAACCATTCTTGCAGGAATTTTTTTGAGAGGCTTCTTGTCACGTGGATTGATGAGTTCGTAGTCGGCATTATTCTCGAGAGCTTCCATGAACTTGTCCGTGATCGCTACAGAGATATTGAAGTTCTGGAGAGTTTTCATGTCCGCTTTCATATTGATGAAGTCCATGATGTCCGGATGATCGACTCTGAGGATTCCCATGTTTGCGCCGCGACGTTTACCTCCTTGCTTTATAACCTCCGTCGCAGCGTCAAACACTTTCATAAAGGAAATTGGCCCTGATGAAACGCCGGTCGTTGAATGGACCATGTCGTTTGATGGGCGTAGGCGTGAGAAGGAAAAACCCGTACCGCCACCGCTCTTGTGAATGAGCGCAGCGTTTTTAAGAGAAGTAAATATCCCTTCCATAGAATCCTCTACTGGGATAACGAAACATGCTGATAATTGTCCGATTTCTGTTCCTGCATTCATGAGAGTAGGTGAGTTTGGCAAGAACTCTAAATCTTTCATCATCTTGAAGAATTTCTCTTCAGTTTCTGCGACATTTCCTGTCTTATAATTTTTGTCAGGCTCTGCAATGGCGTGTGCAACTCTGTGAACCAAATCTTCAGGAGTCTCTTTAATTTCACCTTTGTCGTCTCTTAATAGATAGCGCTTTTTGAGAACTTGCAGTGCATTATCTGAAAATTGTAATGTTTTTTCTGCGCCTCCAACTCCAAACATTAATTCTTTTCTTTCTCTTTCGTCGGCACGTTTTTGTCTGTATATGATGTATGATTTGGCCGTTTTCGCATGTCCTCCTTCAATAAGAATTTTTTCAACCAAGTCCTGGACTTGTTCAACTGTAGGAACTTGTGATTCGTCTTTGAAGAAAACTTCTAACACTGCAGTGATTTGATTTGAAATTTGTTCCGCTAATGAATAATCTTCTCCTCCAACTGATTGAGCGGCTTTCCAAATTGCTTCGGTAATTTTTGCTTGGTCAAAATCTACTATGCGGCCGTCGCGTTTTTTTACTTTTTTGATTGGAGACATGGGAAATATAGGTTAAGGATGATGTTTGTTTGAATTTTCGCAGGAATGAAGGGGACACTATATATTGTGTTTGACTATTGTCGCTGACACAATATTTTGTGGTGCCTCCTATATTATCAAAAAAAAATATGAAAAAAAGAGGAAGTTTGGGAAATCAAGTTGACGATCTTCCTTTAAAGATTTTTTACTATAACTTTGGCGAAATTTTTGGCTGCCGCAGGCCCATTCGCCGTTATGATTTTTCCGTCTTGTTCGATATCAGTGGCTGTGTATGTGGCGCAGCGCGGGCTGACGATATCCGCTACTGCCGGATGAGAAGTTGCTTTTTTGTTAACTAGTATACCTGCATTAGCCAAGATGCCCGGGGCTGCGCAGATAGCGGCTGTGATTTTCCCGGATTCTGCAAATGAACGGGCTAGTGAAAGGGCTGTTTGATTGCTGAAATATATTGTGGTGCCTGGGCCTCCTATAAATACAATTGCGTCATAGTGTTCCGGTTTAACATCTTGTAATAAAATATCCACTTTCGTGATTCCACCGAATTTACCATAGGCTTCTTGTTCTGTTGAAGAGGTTGTTACTTTGTGCCCGTTTTCTAGGAATATTTGTTTTGGATCACCGTATTCAACGTCTTGGTAGCCTTCTGGGGCTATTATCATAAGAATGTTTTTCATGGTGAACGTGGTTAAATTTCAGATGTGGTCTTGCACGATTTTCTATGTAATTTAATGAACTTGTTGTGGTCGCTTATTTTCTTTTCGTGACAATTTTTTCATCGATTCTTACAGGAGAGATTGATCTTAAGTTCTCTACTATTTTTGGTAGGTGCTCCAGCACGTAGTCGACGTCTTTTTCTGTGTTGCAATGGCCGAATGTCATGCGTACCGAGCCGTGAACGGCTGTTTTTGGCAGGCCGGTTGCAAGAAGGACGTGAGATGGTTCGAGTGAACGTGAGTTGCATGCTGAGCCGGTTGAGACTTCGACGCCAAGTTCGTCTAGATATAGAAGTAATGCCTCTCCTTCGATGTCTAATATTAGGAAGTTTGCGTTGTTTGGGAGGCGAGAAACTGGATGGCCGTTGAGGAACGAACGCGGAATTTTTGTTAGGACGCCGTTGATGAGTTTGTCGCGTAGGTGAGTTAGGCGCGCGTTTTCTTTATCTTTGTTGGCTTGAGCTAATTCTAGTGCTTTGGCGAAGCCTACGATTGCTGGAACGTTTTCTGTACCGCTGCGTAGGTTGTTTTCTTGGCCTCCGCCGATGATTTGTGGTTCTAGGCGAACTGTTTTTTTTCTAAATAGCGCGCCGATGCCTTTTGGTCCGTAAATTTTGCCGGCATTTATAGTCATTAGATCTACGCCAAGTTCTTGAGTATCTATTGAAAGTGTTCCTGCTGCCTGACATGCATCCGTGTGAAATAGAATAGGTTCTTTGAATTCATTCTTGTGTTCGTGACATACGCTTGCCAATTCTTTCACCGGATTTATTGTGCCAATTTCGTTGTTTGCATACATTATTGAAACAAAAATTGTATTTGGTTTCATCGCAGCTTTTAGCGCTTCTGCAGTGATTTGTCCGTATTTATCTGCAGCAAGAATTGTGACATCAAATTTCTCTTTTTTTAATTTTAAAAATGGTTCCAAAACCGCATGATGTTCGACGCTAGATGTGATTATGTGTAAATCTTGTGGTTGCTTTCCGAGAAGCTTTTGCAACTTGTAAACTGCTCCAAATATAGCAAGATTATCGCTTTCTGTTCCACTTCCTGTAAAAATCAATTCATCAAATCCACAGTTCAAAATTTCTGTAATTGTTCCTCGGCTTTTTTCAATTGCGTCTTTAGCTTTGCGTCCTGAGGTGTAAATTGAATTCGGATTTCCAAAGTCTTCATTAAAGTAAGGCATCATTGCCTCTAAAACTTTCTTATCTACGTATGTTGTGGCCGCGTGATCTAGGTAAATTCTTTTCATAAAATTTTAAATGAGTTTATGTTTTGTTATATATTCTTTCGCCATCAGGATTGCCGTCACCGATCCCATGTCCATTATATCCGACTTGTTTACTAGGGTTAAGACAATTTTTAACGTTGTCTCTTTTACATCAATCTCCTCGTCTTTGTCCAGATGCTGTGTGTCAATTTTTTCACAATCCAGTGCGAGAAAAAAGTGGACGGTGTTCGTGAGGAAGCCGCTTAATGCGAATGTTTTACCAAGTTTAATTAGTTTTTTTGGCTTGTAGCCGGTTTCCTCCAGTAGCTCGCGTTTTGCCGATTCAATTAAGTTTTTGTCTGTTTTTTCGACGTATCCTGCAGGGACTTCGTATTTTATTGAGCGGATTGGATGTCTGTATTGTTGTATAAGAATGATTTTCTTTGTTTTAGTTATTGCAACTATTACGACCGAATCCGGTTTTTTCATTGAGTAATATTTTTCCGCAATCTCACCATTGTGTTTACGACACCTCTCTTCTTCCAACGTGAAAAACTCGTTTTTTATTAGCGTTTTTTTTGATAAAACTTTCCAGGTCATTTGTTGTTGTTTAAAACAATTTTCCAGTTTAGATTATGTGGTGTTAAAAGTAAATTTCTTAAAAGAGTTGGTATGCACAGATTTTTTATTACAAATGAGGACAAAATTGGGGTAAAGGATTTTGTGATTGTTTCTGGCGATCTTGTTCATCAAATGTTTAGTGTTTTGAGATTTAAACCTGGAGATGAAGTCGTTTTGTTGGATGGGAGCGGAGATGAGTGGGTGGTGGTTTTGACTGATGTTGTTAAGAGGCAGGTGAGTGGAAAAGTTTTGAAAAAGCGTAGGAATGATGCCGAGCCATATGTGCAGGTTTGTTTGTACCAAAGTCTTTTGAAAAATATGGAGAAGTTTGAATGGGTTTTGCAGAAGGGGACTGAGGTTGGTGTAAGTGAATTTGTGCCGTTGGTTTCGGCTAGGTGCGAGAGGCCAGTCGTAGGAAAGGTCGACAGGATGGAAAGAATTTTGAAGGAAGCTGCTGAGCAAAGCGGAAGGGGAGTTGTTCCTGTGTTGGGAGAGGTTGTGAAATTTAAAGATATTTTGAAAGGCGTATGCAAAAAAGCTGCGAATGTGAAAGATTCGACTGCGAAACCAGAGCTGTGTGTGATTGCAGACCCTAAGGCTGAGAAGTCGTTGAAGGATTTTGTAAGTGACGCTGAATTTAAAAATGCGAAAAAAATAAATCTTTTTATTGGGCCTGAGGGTGGATTTACTGACGAGGAGGTTCAGGCTGCTCTTGATGCTGGTTTTGTGGGGGTGAATTTGGGAAAAAGGATCTTGAGAAGTGAGACGGCTGGGTTGGTTGTATCTAGCTTGTTATTATTACAGTAGGGAAATGCTAAACTTTCTATGAAAAATCAGGGGTATTTTTCTTGAAAGTTTTTCTGCGTTACGGCAAACATGCGAGTTTACCTTCGCTTCGAATCGCATTTCTCGCTACTAACTTGGTAGGGCCACGGGGAATCGAACCCCGGTTTACAGGATGAAAACCTGTTGTCCTGACCACTAGACGATGGCCCCTTAAAGATTGGACGCGGGAATTTTAACTTGAAGAGGGTGATAATTCAAGGTGAAATTTAGTTTAAGTCCCGAACTCGGTTACCCCTTAATCTTAAGTCCCGGACTTACTTAATTATTATCGCTTGGAAGTAAGTATTTTGTTGAAACCGTATCTGGTGATAGCATCTCCTGCTTTTTGCTGTTAACTTCTAACTCTTCTGATGTTGATGCATTTGTCACTTGCGCTTTCAAAACCTGTGAAATGTCTTTTAGATCTTCGTTAATTTCTCTCGCTTGTTGCAGTCTATATCCAAGTTCCGCTTTTTTACCTGTTGTTAATAAAAAAACCACTGATAAAGCAACTATTAATATTCCTAGCGTAATTATTAACAGCATAACTGTTTTATCTACCTCTTTTTTTAATGTGTCTTTTTTCTTCATT
The DNA here is from genome assembly GCA_964525485.1 of uncultured Candidatus Peribacteria bacterium. Taxonomy (GTDB): domain Bacteria; phylum Patescibacteriota; class Gracilibacteria; order UBA1369; family LOWO2-01-FULL-3; genus DAONBD01. The sequence goes on from CAZGHH010000003.1 coordinate 14,041, forward strand.
CCGATGGATTTGTTTTGTTTTCTGTATCGACGATTTCTGGCTCTACGACTTTGTATTCTACATTAATCACTCCTCTGTGCAATTCTGAAATCTCTTTAAAAGCTCCTGATGTTAAATCTAAGACTCTGCCTGGACCGTACGGGCCTCTATCTGTAATTCTTACTTGTACCGTTTTCCCATTTGCCAAATTCTTAACTTCCACGACTGTCCCAAAAGGTAATGTTTTGTGCGCCGCTGTGAATTGATTCATATCAAAGATTTCTCCTGATGCAGTTCCGGATCCCTGGACTGCCGCTCCATAAAACGTAGCTTTCCCAAAATGAGATCCCTTGCTCGTTTCTTGGAGCTTGTATATGAGTGCGGAAAATTGTCCTCTGGTCAATAATTCTTCCGGATTGATTTTATTTTCAGGCGTGATATTAACCATTTCACGTTCTTTTGCGAATTCCGCATATTGCGCAAACCAAGCTGTCATTGGAACGTCTGCAAATGGATCTTCTGTTGGAGTTCGTCCTCCGTAGCTTTCTATTGATTCTATTATTAATTTTAATGCTTCCGCCAATGAGATTTGTTCTTCCGGTCTAAAAGTTCCGTCTTCGTATCCGTTTGCGATGTCTTTGTCTTTTGCTTGCTGAATGTATGGCGCATACCATGCGTCTATTTCTACATCTTTGAACGGTTTTTCTTCCGGAGGATTTTTGTTCTCATCGAATATTTGTAAAAATTTCATTGTGATTTTCAATGCTTCCGCTCTGTTAATTTCTTTCCATGATTGAAAAGTTCCGTCTTCGTAGCCGTTTATATACCCCTCTCTTGCGATTGATAGTATCGGCACGTAATTCATGTTCTCCTCTTTTAAGTCCGAGAATGTTATTTGTTGTAATTCAATCTCTTCCGCGAGTGCCGGCAACTCTGCGTATATTGCAAAAGCAAAGCTCATTGCAAAGCCCACTAAAGCCAGGTTTAAATGTCTAAGAAACTTTGGCATATTATACTTTCTTTTGAATTATTATGTGGCGTGAATCGCCTTCACCACGGCTTTCTGTCGTGATGTCGTCGAATTGTTCTTGATTTAGGTACATATGTACAACTCTCCTGAAATAAGGAGACATAGGAGGCAGACTCTGTGCATGGCGTGTTTTGCGGACAAATTCCACTTTTCTTTCTGCTAAGTTTATAACGCTTTCTTCCTGTTTTTTTCTGTAATTGCCTACGTCGAGTACTATATTGAATTCTTCCGTTTTTTTGGTTTTTGCCCAGCATAGGATTTTCAATATGTGTTGAATTGCGTATATCGTTGAGCCATGATGTCCTATTAATGTGTTTGCTTCATCTGAATTTACATTCGCAAAATACACATTTTCTTCTTTTTCTTCGACTTCAACCGAGTTGAATTGAACGCCGATTTTGATTAACAGCTCTTCGAGAGTTTCTTTGATGATAGCTGATGTTTTCATTGTATTTTAAGTTAGGAAATTATTTCTTTTCAATCACTCTCACTTTCACATCATCACTGTCTGTTTTATCCTTGCTAACTTTTGATCTATTAACAAAAATTTGTTGAATTACGCCATATAGAGTGGAAGTTCCCCAGTAAATACCTACGGCTGCGGGAAGAGAAACCGTGAAAACCGCAACCATTACAGGCATAAAATATGACATAATGTTATTAGTCATTGCCATTTCATTTGTTTTCTTCTTCTCTCCGTTTTTTGATTTATTTGTCTGCATCGAGAGTTTCATTTGGACAAAAGTGAGAAGTCCAACGATTAAGGGAAGGACATATAGATTTTTTCCCAATAAATTTAACCCCAAGAAATGTATATTGATGTTATTAAAGCTAAAGCCTTCGTATGTCGTGTAGAGCATGTATGCGTTATCTGGATTTAATCCCTTTTGAACTACATAGAACAATGCGATTAAAACAGGAAATTGTAGTAATAACGGGAGGCAGCTACCCATCGGGCTTACTTTGTGAGTTTTCCATAGCTGCATTGTTTCTTGAGCAATTTTTTGTTGATCTCCTTTGTGTTTCTCTTTGATACTTTCGAGCATCGGTTGGATCATTTGCATTTTTCTTTGCGCTTTCATCGCTTTTTGAGATGGAGCCAGGAGAATTGTTCTCACTATTAATGTCAAAATAATTATCGCCAATCCCAAGCTGTGTCCAGGTATTACTGCTATTAAAAATATAAGGACGTTGTATATAGGTCTGTATAGAATCCCCATCCATAATTTTTTGAATAATCCTTCTTCTATTACCGTGAATTCGTTGGTTTCGAATGTTTTTGTCTCGAAAATAGGGGCTGTTGGAGTTTCTTTTAATGGTTTCTCGGATTCTGTACCTGATGAAAGTGCTGGTTTTAATTCCGGGTTTTCTGTCAAATTTACTTCCTGTGCCGTATCTGTTTTAGCGATTTCTAATGTTGCCGCTATCTTGAATCTTCCCATTTCTGAGAATAGGGAATGGTTCCATTTATCATAAGCTATATCTATTTTTTTACCCGGTTCGATAGTGTAGGATTGCGCTTTTTCGCAGTTTAATTCCGGAGTTGATTTAATCTGTTTCCACTCTCCATCTATATATTTTGACACGTCAAAAGGTTCTTCCGGGCATTCTGATGCTATTACTATATTGGAAGTGGTGTTGTTTTGTACTGTGACTGTTATTGTTTCCGCTCTAGAATAAGTCGTTTTTGTTGTCGCGACTCCCACGCTTCCTTGTGAAAGAAGCGGGTCTTGCGTTTCATTGCCGTTGCAACTCTTAAATACAGCGTTTAATAGTAAAAAAACTACAGCGAACAGAAGTAAATTTTTAAGTAAAGATTTTTTGTCCATTTTGTTTAAGTTGGGTAAATATATTTATGATATCGTCCTCTATGTTTTTATACTCGGTTTTTAGTGTTTTTTTCTTCGGGATGAGGACCAGTTTGCATTTTACATCATCATCTTTTTTTAGGCGAATTGCTTCATAAGTTCTTCTCCTTACCAGATTTCTTTCTACGGCTTTTGGTGAAAGTTTGTTTGAGGTAATCACTGCAAACTTTGAATTTTGTTCTTCTGTGTTTTTGATATATCGAACTATAAAAAAATCGCTCGACATGGAATCTCCTTTTTTTAAGGCATACTTAACCTCTTGGGCTGTTAGCCTTAAGTGTGTTGGGATCATTATTTTGAATGCACAGTTACAACTAACTTTGCTCTTCCTTTAGCTCTTCTTTTGCCTAGTACTTTTTGTCCTCCTTTTGTTTCCATTCTACTCCTGAATCCGTGTTTCTTGAGTCTTTTTAATTTTTTTAGTGCTGCAAGCATATTTAAAGGTAATGAAATTTGTGGAAAATTGCTCGCATACTTTAGACGTAAACTATTTGTTAGTCAAATTAATTTATTTACATAATTTTGAAAAATGGTGTAGTTTGTGACCTTGATATTTAATGTAAAAATTAGTATATTCACATTTAGTCTTATAAACCTATAAACTATGGCGTTAAAAGCAAATTATGATTTTTTGTTTGTTGGCAAAGACGATAATAGCTATCTGGAGAATTATTCTTACGACTTATATGATAAACACGGAGATAAAAGTGGGGAAATTTTTATTAATGTTGAGATCCAAAACAACCCTGCAAACAGTGAGGAAATAGGGGAGGCGGTTTTTGCTACCTTCCAAAAAGAATTCTTCGCTGAAATAGAAAAGGATCCCTATGAGAGATTTGAAACAGCTCTCAAAGCTACAAATGCCGTTCTCGAAGATTTTAAAAGCCAGAAAGTTTCCGGTTATATTGGAAATTTGAATATGGTGATCGCGGCATTTGTTCACGGCACTCTATATATCAGTCAGAGCGGGGATGCGGAGGCTTATTTATGCAGAAAGAAATTTATCAGTATTATTACTGAAGGTTTATTTGATGAAGAGAGTAAAGATGTGTTCAGTAATATCGCCAGTGGAAGTCTTGAAGCCGGTGATTCAGTTTTGATCAGTTCTACGAGATTACTTAGATATATTACAAAAAATGATCTTGGAAGACTGTTGTCCGGTGAAGATCCTACAACTGTTCTAGGAGAAGTTAGAGATGTTGTTGCGACTGAAATGCTGGGACGTGCCGGGCTCACATGCGTGCTTTTCTCTGATACCGGTGTTACTGAAGAAGAAGTTAAAACCGCCGAGGAACATGATTCGGAAAATGATGATTTTCAAAATCCTTTGATCGATTCTCTTGCCGCTGTACAGAGAACCGCTACCAGTTCAGGCGGAATTTCTAGAGTCAGAACTGTAGTTTCAAAAGTTTTTTATGTAGCTTCCGGGGTTGCAAAAAATGCTTTTTCGAAAGTTTCAAAAAGATCTTTGAAAACAGGACGTGCTTCAAGAGATATGAGGTCTTCTGTTAGTGGACTTGGCGCGAAATTCACAGATTTGAGACGCGGTTTATTCAAAAAAGGATTTGGAGGTAAAAAATTATTATTGGCTTTTGTTGCTGTGGTTGTTGTTTTGGTTGCCGGCGTTTGGATCGTGGCTGATAGCAGAGCAAAACAAGCCGAAATTGCGGCTTTGGATACTTTGTTGATTGATGTTCAAAATAGAATTGCGGATGCTGAGACGAAAGGACAATATGACAAAGAGGCCGCAGGTCAAATTCTTGCAAAAGCTCAAGAGGACGCGGTAAAAGTTTTGAATTCGGGTAATTTCAGAGACAAAGCAAGTATCTTGTTGCAACAAATTGAAGAAACAAGAGATGTTTTAGATGGAGTTAAAAGAATTAAAGATGCCAAATTGTTGGTTGATTTAACTTCAAAAAGAAGTACCGTGAGTGCTCTTGGATTTGTGGCTATGGCTACACGTTTGTTTGCGTTTGAATACAATGCTCTTTATGAAATAATTTTGGACCAGGTGCAGGATCCTATTACTCTAGATGATGCAGAAACTGTAATTGCAGCAACCGCATTCCCTGAGAGAAATTCTTATTTGTTCTTAACTAAATCAGGAAAAATAATTGAATATAGAGAGGGAACAAAATCATATATGGATACGGAAGAAGGTCAATTCAGGAAAGGGGCAGCTATCGAGACTTGGGGTAATAATGTCTATATTTTGGATCCTGATAGTAATCAAATTTGGAAGTATGTTTATAGAGCAACTACAAATAGATTCTCTTCATCTGTCGGATATGCGACTGCCGATGCACAATTCGCGCTTGCAAAAGATTTTGCCATTGATTCCAGTGTTTGGGTCTTGAATGCCGATGGTATAGATAAATACTATGGTGGGGTAAAACAGACTCTTACTATCAGCAAGAAGCCATTCAATGCATTTAAAGACGCTTCCAAGGTCGTGACTGCGGAATCTATGTCTGAGATCTATGTCTTGGATGCAAAATCAAGCAGAATCCTTGTTTTCTATAAGGACGCGAATAGTGGAAATTTGATATACGACAAACAATACGTTGTTGATGGAGTTGGCGAGATCAGAGATATATTTGTGGACCAAACGTCTAAGAGAATCAAAGTTTTGACTCCTACAAAAGTCTACGAATTTGATATGGCTTAGACGGAGTGAGCTTTTGGTAGATCTTGTTTCTTGTAAGCCGTTTCAGGTGCTTTTTCTACTTTGATTTTTCGTGATTTAAAAAGATTGAATTTTGGAAGTACGTCTGGATATCCTTCTTGGTATACTACTCTTTTTATTCCCGCTTCCGTCAGCATTGATTCGCAGATTCTACATGGATGTTTTGTGACGTAACATGTTGCTCCCAATATTTTCAATCCTTTTTTAGCCGCTAGGCTCAAGCACCATTGTTCTGCACACATACCATAGCAGACTTCGCGTTGAGTTCCTGATTTGATTTTGCGAATGTTGCGGATGCATCCTATTTTTCTACAATCCGCTTCTTTGTGCCAGTCGTTAGTTGATTTCACTAGTATTTTGCCATTTTTTACAAGCATTGCGGCTATATTTGCTCTTATACATTTTGCGTTTGGCTCCATTTTGTCCAGGATTTCCAAAAATTTTATATCTTTTTTTGTGATGCTCATCTTTTGATTAGGTAAGGGTAGTTTTTTTTGAATTTGCTGAAGAATTTATTTGGCCTGAGAACTCCGAGTTCGCAAACTATTCCTTTGGCTTTTTTTAAATCTATTTTTTCAAAAGCCGGATTGAATATCGTGACGTTTTTTGGTGGTTTGTCCCAAATTTCTTTTGGGTCACGTTCTTCTATTTTTGTGTCTTTTGAATCCGTTGAGTCGGTGTCATATTTCCATGAATTTGTGCATATATACACCGGGACTTTGCTTTCCAGTGCTGCGTCGAATAGACTCTCTGTCCCAATTTTGTTGATAACTTTTTTACTTGTTGTAATTGAATCGCATCCTATTAAAAAAAGATCGCATTGTCGAAGCAGCTGCCGTCCTGCCGAATCTACTGTGTGAACGACTTTTATTCCAGCTTTTGATAACTCTGTGGCCGTTATCCTGCCTTGATAACGGGGTCTTGTTTCTGTGTTGTATACTGTGATTTTTTTACCTTGCTTGTGTGCTTCTATCAATACTCTTTCGACTGTTGATGCGTGGCAGTGGGTGAATATCTTCATTCCGCTTTTAATTAACTCTGCTCCTTTTTTTGCTATCACTTTTTGATTGTTTTTGAAATGAGCCAATACTTCGTGTGCGATTTCCGGATGAGTTTTGTAGTTTGCAAAACAATAATTCAAAGCGTTTCTCAGTGCCGGCTCGGTTGCTCGAGCTTCAGATAAAATTTTTAGATATTTTTTTAATTTTTTTTCATCTTTGGTTTCCTTTATTTTTTGCGCAAAAGCTTCGACAGCTTTGATTGCTATGTTTTCCGCTCCTTGTATTTCCAATGATTTAATTTTTTTTACTGTTTCATCGAATGTCATATATTTTTTTGTAAGGATATTCCATTGCATAATCTATACGCTCCTCAAGCGTGGCGTATATTGTAAATAAAGCTTCGCCTTTTTCTACTTTGTCTCCTAACTTTTTGTATATGTATACGCCTGCATTTAAATCTTTTGGAGCGCCTGCGCATCGTGCCACATGCGCCAATAATTTATTGTCTATTCCTTTTACTATTCCCGATTTGTCAGAATGTATGACTTTTGAAAATTTTGCTGGTTTTAAAGGATTTCGTTTTTTGCCTTGAGCATCTATAATTTTCAACATTTGTTTATATGCTCTTCCTGAATCTAGAATCTCTTGTGCTAGTTCCATGCCTTTTCGGACCGTGGATGTTTTTCCGCACATTTCGAAAAGTATTCCCGCCATGTATATGGATTTTTCACGCAGTTCTTTTGGCGCTTGAGGATTACATTTTAATGTTTCCATTACATCTATAGCTTCAAGCGTTGGGCCAATGCCATTTCCTATCGGTTGAGAGCCATCCGAGAAAATAACTTTAGTTTTCATGCCTAATGTTCTTCCAAGTTTCAAAAATCTTCTTTTTAATTCTTTTCCTTCGTTTTTTGATTTAATCTTAACCTGTGGACCGATCGGAATATCTATTAAAACTCTGTTTGCAGAAACTGAGAATTTTTTTGCCATTATTGATGCCAACAACATGCCTTGTGGGTCGAGTGAAAGAGGGTATCTTGTTTTTATCATTTTATCGTCTGCCGCAGCTAGATCCACTCCACCTCCCCATGTTATGAACCCTCCGACTTTTTTAACGATTTTCTTTAATTTTTCCGCGTCGTTTACTACGTTTGCAAGGACTTCCATCGTATCGGCTGTTCCCGCAGGACTGGTGATAGCGCGTGATGATGTTTTTGGCATTGCTATGCCCGCTGAAGTTAAAATTGGAATGATAATCATTGTTGTTCTGTTGCCAGGGACTCCTCCTATGCAATGTTTATCAGCAACTATCTTGTTTCCAAATTTTAATTGCGAACCATTTCTTACTATCGATCTTGTTAAATTTGCAGTTTCTTCGTCATCAAGGCCATGCGTATAACATCCTGCGACGAAATACGAAATTTCCACTTCTGTTAAATCTTCTTCTACGACGTCTTTTATTATTTCGTTAATTTCCTCGGCTGTTAATTTGTACCCGTTCAATTTCTTCTTAATGTATGTTGTTGAAATCGGTTTTTCGGCAATTTTGATGTCTACATCCATTCCGTATTTTGCCCCAAGTTTTTCCCAAGTTTCTTCATACAAGCCTATGTCATTTTCTCTTAATTCTTTATTTCTCGTTATGTCCAAAATTGCTCTTACCGCAGACTTTCCTTTAACTTTTATCAAGACTCTGTCGGATGGGTGTAAATCTAGGAAATGTGCTCGTTTTTCGTTTAATACGGCTACATATTTGCTTCCTACTCTGATCGGAATTTTTGTTGCGTTTAATTTCATGGTTTGTATGTTATTTAATTTTATTTGTTTCCAGTGCTATTTCTTTATTTTCGTCGGCTGTGATTACGAAAACTTTAATTTTACTTTTTTTGCTCGATATGAGTTGAGCTGATTTTTCATTCTTTTTTTTGTCCAATTCGACTCCCAGGTGTTTTAAATAATTGCACGTTTTTTCTCGTATGTAGAATGCTTTTTCTCCCATTCCTCCTGTAAATGCTATTGCATCGAGTCCGTTCATTGCGGCGGTGTATGCTCCAATATATTTGGCTATTGAGTATGATAGATATTCGATAGTGAACGTCGCAACTTTGTCTTTTTTTAGATATTTTGCGTAAATATCTCTCATATCTGAACTGCCTCCGCTTAGTGCTTTTAGCCCACATTCAGCATTCAAAAATTCATCAGTTTTTTTTGTATTTAGTTTTTTGATTTTTTGAATTTCCAGTATGACTGACGGGTCCAGATTTCCGCTTCTTGTTCCCATTGGCAGACCTTCGAGTGGTGTGAATCCCATGCTTGTTTCAACTGCTTTTCCATCAATGGATGCCGTTATGGATGAACCGTTTCCTAGATGACATGAAATTATTTTTTTTATTTTATTATCTTTCAAAAGCTTAATTGTTTCTGAAGTTATGTATTTGTGATTTGTTCCATGGAATCCGTATTTCCTTATATTAAATTTCGAATGCAAATATTTTGGAATTGCGTATAAATATGCTTTTTCCGGAAGTGTTTGCAAAAAAGATGTGTCAAACACCGCTACTTGTTTTGTTTTCGGGAAAAGTTTTTTACATGCTTTAATTCCTTCTAAATTTATTGGATTATGTAGAGGTGCAAGTCTTGAAAATTTTTCGATATTTTTGATGGTTGTCTTGTCGATCAGCGTCGCTTTTTTGTATTTTTCTCCTCCGTGGACAACTCTATGTGAAACGTAGTTTATCTCGGATAAATTCTTTATGACGTTTGATTTGATGAGCGTTTTTGTTGCGATATTTATCGCTTCGGAATGTGATTTGCATTTAACAGTTAATCCAAGATTATATTGCTCGCTTTTAAATGTGAATTTTGTATTTTTTAAGCCTATCCCGTCTATGTGTCCGACTGCTGTTTCCGTGCATTCTTTCCCGCAATTAAAAAATGAAAATTTAAGAGATGATGATCCGCAATTTATTACTAAAATTTTCATTTTAAAATTGTGTTACTTACAATATACGCATGCGCCTTGAGCTTGTACTACTGTGAATGCTGTGACGTCTACTATGTCTTTTGCACTGCATCCGCGAGACAGATCGTTTACCGGTTTTTTTAGTCCTTGTAAAAGCGGTCCGATAGCAAAAGCCCCCGCCAATCTTTCTACAAGTTTGTATGCTATGTTTGCGGCTTCAAGGCTTGGAAAAATTAAAATGTTTGCGTCTCCTTGAATAGGGGAATTGGGACATTTTATTGCCGCGACTTTTGGGACTAATGCCGCGTCAACTTGCATTTCTCCATCTGCTACGAGATCCGGATATTGATATTTTATCATTTCTACCGCTCTGCTGACTTTGTCTGAATTTGGATGGTCTGAAGATCCTTTTGTTGAAAATGATAAAAATGCAATTTTTGGTTTTAAGCCAAATGTTATCGCTGTTCTTGCTGTGTCTTCCGCGATGTCTACGAGGTCGTGTGCGTCCGGTTCTATTGTGACTGCTGCGTCTGCGAATAACAGAAGTCTTTTTTCCAATATCATGAAAAATATTCCAGATACTTTATGAAATTTTTCTCTGGTTTTTATTAATTGAAGAGCTGGCCTGATCGTGTCTCCTGTGGAGGCTATTGCTCCGGATACAACGCCATCCGCATCGTCAGAATAAAGCATCATTGTGCCGAAATAATATATTCCTTTTGGGCTCACAAGCAGTTCTCTTATTTTTTTTAATTCAGCTCCTTTCCCTTTGCGCGCTTCATAAAAAGCCTGAGCGTATTTCTCTGTTAATTTTGATGTTTTCGGATTAACAATTTTAACTTTGTCCCAATCGATTGATAAGTTCAAACTCTTTGCTTTTGCTTTTATTTTTCTTGGGTCACCAATCAATATTGGGTAAGCGATGCCTTTGGCTAAAATTTCTTGTATTGCCGTGAGAGTGCGTGTTTCATCTCCTTCAGAATATACAATTCTTTTTGGATCTTTTTTTGCGGATGAGTAAACTTGTTTTAAAAAGTGCTTCATATTTTTGAGGGGGAAATATGATGCGATTATATTACATTTTCAGCATCTCTATCAATATAGATGCGCATTTGAGTGCGGATAGAGGTTGCGTTATTACGTTAATGCGGTTTGACTTGATTGTGTCAAATAAAAGTTTTTCGGTGAGTTTTGAAAAGTCGGGTATTTCTATTTCCGAGAATGTTGAATCTAACACTTTAAGGGTGTGGCAGTCGGAGGTTCCTACTACAGGCTTGTTGTAGGTTTTGGCTATTTTAAGCGCTTTTTTATTAAAATCAATTAAATTGGTGTAAAAATAATTAAACTCAATTGCGTCAAATAAGTCGATGTTTTTTTCGAGTTTTTTATGTAAACAATTCGTCATCGGGTAATACGGATGCGGGGCTATAATGAAAGATTTTTTGTGAAAGGATTTATATTTTCTTAATTGTGAAAAAGTCTTTATTTTTAAAATTTCTTTTGAAGGATTTAGTATTATTACGTGTTTGTTTTCTATTTCGATTTCGGCGCCCGAGATTATCATTATGCCTTTTTTTTGGCCGTATTTTTTTGCTTTTGAAATTGGGAAGATGTGTTTGTGGCAGGTGATTGCTATCGCTTGGAATCCTAAATTTGAAGCATGATCGATTAACTCCTTGAAATCATATGGGATTTTATCAATAGGATCTCCTTTTACGTGGACATGGAGTGCTGTTTTTATTTTCATCACTTAGTTTGATAATTTTATTCGAACACTTTGTCGACTGCTTCTTTTGCTTCTTCTATGTCGTTTTTCGTTTCCTCCATTTTGTTTACCGTATCTATTACTTGTACTTTAATGTTTTTGCCTTTTTCGGCTACATTTTTGTATGATTTATTAATGTCATTTTTCAGGTTTTCCGCTTCTTTTTTAATGTCTTCGGCACATCCAGTAAGTGTTGAAAGGATGATGGTTGCGAGCGTGATTGTTTTGAGAATGAGGTGTTTTTTCATTGTATTTTATTTAAAAAAAAGTTTTTTGAAATTTCCGTCGAATTTGTTTAGAAAATTTTTCGTGTCTAGAATGTCATCGTTTGTGATTCCGTTTCTTATAACTTGGTTTATTAACGGGACCTCCGTGTCTTGTGGTGATTTTGATTTTCTATTTATCGGTGTGGCCACTATATCCGATAACGATGTTTTTTTGCAGTATTTGCATCTCATCTCTAGTAGACACTCGTGTTTGGTAGAAGCCAATATTGAGATGTCTTGAATATTGTATAACTTTTTGCAAGACGGGCATGGAGATGTCTTCTTGATGTGTTTAATAATTACTGTAAGTTCGTTGATGTTCATATTTGAATTATAGTGGAATTTTCTTAAGACGTGATAGTGATTCTTCTTTACCAAGTGCCCATAACATTTCGAAAACTCCAGGCGAGAATTCTTGGCCTGTGAGTGCTACACGCAGTGGCCAGAGGACTTGGCCGTTTTTTAGGTTGAGGGATTGAATGAGGGAGAGTAATTTTTCTTTTAAATTTTCCTCAGTCCAGTTGGATTCGTCTACTGTTTCTAGGACTTCGAGTGTTTTTTTAATAGATGATTTTGCGAGTGCTTCATCTACGTTCATTTTCACGTTTGTTAGCATTGTCTTGTCGTAGGTCGGAAGGGAAAAGAAGTACGCGATGTTTTCTGTGATCGTTTTTGGGTCTTTTAATATTTTTTCTTCATTCAAGATTATTGCTTTTTCCAGGAGTAATTTGTTTGCAGATGTCTCACATTTCTTGAGTAAATTTTCGTCTATATATTTGCTGCAAGTTTCTAGTAAATTTTTGGCTTTTTCTGCGTTGAATTTTTTTTGGTTTTCTATGGTTGAAAATGCATATTTAAATACGTCCGGTTTTGGTTCGGTAATTTCAACTTTCGGATCGATTTCTTTTGCTGCTTTTTGCATTTTTTCATTGAAGATCTTTTTCTGCCATTTCCAGTTGTACCAATCGAGTTTTTCGATGTTGAATACCGCTCCGGCTTTGTGGACTCGATCTAATGAGAATTTTTGTTCAAGTTCAGTTAGTGTGTAGATCTCGTTTTCTTCTCCGGCGCCCGGATGCCAGCCCAAAAATGCAGCGAAATTTATAATGGATTCTTTGATGTATCCTTTCTTGATGTAATCTTCTACCGCAACGTCGCCCTGACGTTTTGAGAGCTTTGATCGGTCTTCGTTTAGGAGGAGTGGAATGTGTGCGAATTCAGGAGGATTCCAACCGAACGCTTTGTATAGGAATATATGTTTTGGTGTTGATGGTAGCCATTCTTCGCCGCGAATTACATGGCTGATTTCCATTAAATGGTCATCTACGACATTTGCGAGGTGGTAAGTCGGGAAGCCGTCGGATTTGATGAGAACTTGGTCGTCGATCGATTTACCTTCGAACTGAACGTTTCCACGAATTAGATCTTTAAACTTCAATATTTCATTTGGAATTTTTTGGCGAATTACGTGCGGTTCTCCTGCTTCGGCTCTTTTGCGAGCCTCTGCAAGAGGGATTTTGCAACACTCTCGATCGTACATTGTCGCTTGTTTCAACGACTCTTGTTTTTTTCGTAGTTCGTCGAGGCGCTCGCGAGTGCAAAAACAGTAGTATGCATGGCCTTTTTCTACGAGTTCGTTTGCATATTTTTTATATAGATCGAAACGTTGAGATTGAATGTATGGTCCTGCTTCGCCTTTTTGTTGGACGGCGCCTTTTTCATCTAAATAAGGACCTTCATCGTTTGTAAGACCGACCCAGTCCAAAGTCTTAATTAAATTCTCAATTGCTCCTTCTACAAATCTCTCCTGATCAGTGTCTTCTATGCGCAGTAAAAATTTCCCTCCATTTGCCTTTGCAAAAAGATAGCAATAAAGCGCTGTTCGAAGTCCTCCGACGTGAAGGTAGCCTGTAGGTGATGGTGCAAAGCGTGTTCTGATCATATGTTTTCTTTAAAATCTGCCTTTAAAATCGGGCTTTATGATATCCACTTACTTGATCAGAATCAAGGTGTTGATTATAGTTGCTGACATGAAGCAGTTTCTGAAATATTCTGCCGTTGGTATTGTTGGAACTTTGGTGGATGTGGGGTCCTTGTATGTTTTTGTTGATTTTGCTGGGCTGCCTGTAGTGCGGGCGTCGATTTTGTCTTTTGCTTTGGCGGTTTTAAATAACTATATTTTTAATAGATTTTGGACTTTTAAGCATCATAACTCTTTTGGTTGGCATAAAAGATTTCTTAAATTCGTTGCTTTGTCTGTTGTCGGGCTGTGGTTGAACTCTTTTGCCATGTATTTCTTTGTGCATTCTGTTGGTATTTGGTATGTGTATGCAAAAATCTTGGCTTCGGTGGTCGTGTTTTTGTGGAATTATATTGGTAATAGGTATTGGACGTTTCGTCCTGAAAAGAAGATTTGGTAGATTTTCAGCTAATTTGTTGTTTGGTTTATTCCAGGTTGCCAGATTCGCTCTTCTTGGATATATTTATGTACGTTGAATTTTCACCCCTCTTATTAATATACCTATGGAAAATAGACTTCTATATAGAAGGCTAAAAGCTACCAGACGAAGGAGTAGAATCGCGGTTTTCAAATCAACTGCGAAAAGGAGAAGAAAGGCGTCTATTTCGATAAAGGTGAAAAAACATGTGGCTAGAGAGATCTGGGCCGTATCGATGCTTGTTTTTACTGCGGTTACGGTACTTAGTTTGCAGGGGGCTTTCGGAATCGTGGGAGATATATGGGTGGGCTTGCTCAAGCCGATAATTGGATGGGGAATTTATATAATTCCTGCTCTTTTTGCGATTGCCGGGTTTATGATTTTTGTTTCGAAGAAAGTGACTTTTGGGACGAGTAGAATTTTTGGAATGGTGTTGTTTATGATCGCTGTTCTTGGGATCTTGCATATGTCTGTGCCGATCGAAAGTATTTTGGAATACGCGAAGACAGGCAGTCATGGAGGATATGTTGGGTTCGTGACGAATTTTTTGCTTAGAGAGGTTTTGAGTATAGGAAATATAGGTACTGGAACTGTGTTTATTGGAATATTATTAATTTCTGTTCTTCTTACTTTTGAGGTTTCGTTAAAAGATATATTTAAAGGAATGATGCCTAAAATCTCGATAGAAATTGAAAAAGAAGGAAAAGGATCTAAAAGAAAAGTCGTAGAGGAAGAAGATGATGAGCCTGGAATTCTCGGAAGAATTTTTAGTAAAAAAGGAGCTGAGCCTGAATTGATGATAAGAAGGGCTATAAATGTGGAAACCGGCGAAGATGAAGCTGAAGATCCGGACAAAGAAGCTCGCGAAAAAATCGCCGCTAAATTAGCTGGGGATAAAAATGAAAAAGCTGAAAATGCTGCGGAAATGGCGGAGGCGGACAAAGAGGCCGAAGCTCTTGCCTTGGCCAAGAAGAAAGAAATGGAAAATGCTGAAGATATGATTGAATGGGAATATCCGTCGTTGGATTTGTTAAATTCCGAGAAGATAAAAATTCATGCCGACGATAATTTCTTAAAAGATAATGCTGAAAAAATTAAAGCAAAACTGGAGCAATTTGGGATCGATGTCGTGATGCACGAGGTAAATGTAGGGCCGACAGTTATTCAATATACCTTGAAGCCTGATGAAGCCGTGAAGTTGTCGAAAATTACGACTTTGAAAAATGATATTGCGATGGCGTTGGCCGCGAAGGCGATTCGTATCGAAGCTCCGATTCCTGGGAAGAGTTTGGTCGGTATCGAAGTGCCGAATGATCATCGTGCGAATGTGCATTTACGTGAAATTCTTGAGAGTGATGCTTTTGATATGGTGAATTCGAAATTACGATTGCCACTCGGACGTGATGTTGCCGGAAATCCTATAGTTGCGGATCTTGAGAGTATGCCTCATTTACTTATTGCTGGTGCGACTGGTAGTGGTAAGTCGGTTTGTATGAACGCATTTTTGCTTTCACTTTTGTATCAAAACACTCCTGAGGAATTGAAGATGATTTTGATCGATCCGAAGAGAGTTGAGTTGGCCTACTATAATGCTATTCCGTATTTGTTGACGCCTGTAATTAAAGAGCCGGATAAGGCTGCAATCAGTTTGCGTTGGGTCGTAGCTGAGATGACTCGTAGATATCAAGTTTTGAGTGAGGCCCGACATAGAAATATCATTGAATATAATGCTGATGATAAGGTCCCAAACAAGCTTCCGAAAATAGTTGTTGTGATAGATGAATTGGCTGATCTTATGATGGCTTCCGGAAAAGAAGTAGAGGCTTCCATCTGTAGAATCGCTCAGATGGCGCGTGCTGTCGGAATTCATTTGATCGTTGCTACACAGAGACCTTCGGTCGATGTAATCACCGGTTTAATCAAGGCAAATATCCCTGCGCGTATTGCTTTCGCTGTTTCTTCATCTATCGATTCGCGCACGATTTTGGACGGAATCGGTGCTGAGGATTTGCTAGGGAAAGGTGATATGTTGTATTTGCCGAGCGGTATGGGTAAGCCATTCCGTATTCAGGGTGTTTTTACTTCTACGAAGGAGATTGAGAAGGTGACGAACTCTGTTAAATTAACAAATGAGCCTATTTATAATGACGACATTACTTCTCCGGAAACAGCTTCAAAGAAGTTAGTTGGTGTGCCGAATTCAAAGGCCGGGGTGAGCGATGATTCGATGTATGAAGAAGCTTATAAACTGGTAATTGAAACCAAAAAAGCCTCGGCTTCTTTGCTTCAAAGACGATTGAAATTAGGCTATGCAAGAGCGGCTAGATTGATAGATCTTCTCGAACAAAATGGGGTGATTGGACCGCAGGATGGAGCGAAGCCGAGAAAGATAAATGTCCAAGAATAGCGGTTTTATATTCGACTTTATCTATATTTCTATTGTGGAGATTTTTACTATAAAGACGATATAGGAGATGACTAACATTGCCGTCATTATTGAAAGTCCCCATATGAGCATTCTTGTTTTGCTGTTTGAAGTTGTTTTTTTGAATCCGAAATAAATGACTGGGATGCTCAGTAATAACCCAAGATAAATTCCGTATATATTGAGATGTTTGATGCCTACTGAAAACACAAGACTAGTCAGCATTACTCCTACGAGAATGAAGGTTGTTCTTGAAAGTATTGAAAGTTTTGCCGGATTTTTTTGAATGCGAATTTCCATTTTTGCAATTGTTGTGGACTTGAATGACGATTTAGCTGTTTTTTTTGATGATGTTACTTGAAATATTCTACTGCGTTGCGGAATATTTTTAAACCTTCACCTTCACTCGGAAGTTGTTTGCCTTCTCGTGTGAGACGGTCTTTTTCTAATGTCCAAGTCGGGTGATTGATAAATGAATGGTAACGCTCCGGGTGTGGCATGAGGCCAAACAGACGGCCACTTGGGTCGGTGATGGCGGCGATGTCTTCTAGTGCGCCGTTCGGGCTATATGGGAATTCTCCATTTGCCGGAGTTCCGTCTTTTTTAACATATTTGAATACGATCTGGTCGTTTTCGCGCATTTCTGTAAGGACTTCTGGTTCTGCATAAAAATTACCTTCACCATGTGCGACAGGGAGAAGTATCGTATCTATATCGCGAGTCCATACACATTTCTTTGATGTGTTTTTTACGTGGATCCATCTGCATTCGTATCTCGCTGTATTGTTCCACATGAGTACGACTTCGCGTTTGCCGTATTGGTTGCGAGTCGCTGGTACTAGGCCGAGATTCGTGATCATTTGGAAACCATTGCAAATGCCTATCGCGAGCTTGTCTTCTTGTGCGAATGAGAGTATTTGGTCGTTTAAATGATTTCTTATTCTGTTTGAAAGTGCGTTTCCGGCCCCAGTGTCATCTCCATATGAAAATCCTCCCGGGATTGCGAAAATTTGGTAGTCAGACATTTTTTTGTATCCGTCGATCAAGTCGTTGATGTGTACTATTTCAGCTTGGCCACCGACTTTATTAAAAACATAAGCGATTTCTTCTTCGCAATTTATTCCATATCCTGTGATGACGAGAACTTTTGGGTGCATTAGTAATTTTTAAATGGCTTTCTGTATGATTCTTCCAATTCTTGTATGCTTAAATTTGCGATATTTTCTTCTCCTTTGCGGATAATTAAACTGGGACCTGCTATGACTTGGCCGATGAGGCCTGCTTCGTTTGAATTTAGGAATGGGGCGAAAAATTCTTCAAATTTTTCTCTTTTTGATGGGTTTATTGTGACGAGAATTCTGCTTTGTGTCTCGGAGTAGAGTAATGTGTCCGGCGTCAAAGGTCCATCGGTTGGAATTCTCTCAAGGTCTATTTCAAGCCCTAATTGGCCAGCTATTGATTTTTTCGCCAATGCAACTCCGAGACCTCCGAGCGAGATGCTAAATGATGAAGCTATCAATTCTTCATTTATTGCGTCGCGGAATATGCGATACAATTTTTTGGCTTTGGCCGAATCTACTTGAGGCACGTTGCCTCCTATAAAATTTTTGTCGATTGATGAGTAATATTCACTTCCGCCTAATTCATCTTTTGTTTGACCTAGTATGTAAATTAAATCGCCTTCGTTTTTTGGATCGATCGTCACTGCTTTACTGATATCTTCGACGACTGATAATGAAGAGATGAGTAATGTTGGTGGGATTGAAATTTTTATCGGGTTTCCGTTTTTGTCGTAACCTTTGAAATCATTGAACATTGAATCTTTCCCCGAAATAAAAGGTGTTCCATATTCAACAGCGTAGTCGTAACATGCTTGAACGGCAGATTTTAATTGTCCTAAGCGTTCTTCTTCATCCGAACTGCACCAGCAGAAATTATCCATCAATGCCATGTAGTCTATGTCCGCGCCGAGTGCAACTGCGTTGCGGATTGCCGTATCGATTGCGCATGCTGACATGTGATATGTATCTAAACTTGAGTATCTTGGGTTAATTCCTTGTGACATTATAATTCCGCGTTTGCTTCCTAAGACTGGAGTGACTGCTGAAGCTGTGCCGTTGACTTGGCCTTTTCCCTGAAGAGGATAAACCGCGGTCATGGCTTGGACCATGTGATCGTATTGATGTGATATATAGTCGTATCCGCAAATATTTTTGCGAGATAATATTTTTGGTAATGAAACTTTTATGTGTTCGCTAGTGAAATGTGGATCTTCGAGTTTCGGCTTTGTGTAGAGTGTATTTAAGTGTTTCTTTGGAAGACCTTCGTGCAAGAATTCAAGGTCGATATCCATTATTGTTTTGTCGTGCATTTTGACTATGCATCGGCCCGAGTTGTTAAATTTTCCTACGACAGTCGCTTCGACTCCGCGGCGTCGCAATGTGTCGAAAAGTTTTTCCACATTTGCTTCAGGGACTGATAATGTCATGCGTTCTTGAGATTCTGAAATCCATATTTTCCATGGTTCGAGATTTGGGTATTTTAATGGAACTTTGTCTAGCCATATTTCACATCCTCCGCATTCGCGTGCCATTTCTGAGATAGAGCATGAGATGCCTCCTGCTCCGCAGTCCGTGATGGAACTATATAATTCTTGTTGTCGAATTTCTTTTACGATAGCGTCGGATGCTTTTTTCTGCGTGATCGGATCGCCAATTTGTACAGCTGTAGCAGGTGAGCCTTCGTCTAGAGCTTCTGATGAGAATGTTGCTCCGTGAATTCCGTCTTGTCCTACGCGTCCGCCGAGTACGACGATTGCGTCGCCAGATTTAGCTTCTTTTTCCCAGCTTGGTTTGCCATTTATATACTTTGGAATTAGTCCTACAGTTCCTACGAATACCAAAGGTTTTCCTTTGTATCTATCGTCAAAATATTGCCAGCCTTGTGTGGTCGGGATGCCTGAACAGTTGCCTCCTGCGTTTACTCCGGCGACAACGCCGTTTATTATTTTGCGTGGAAGTAGTGCTGGATTGTTTAGCTTGCTGTCTCGGTAAATAGGCTCTTTGTCATCCGGATCCGCGAAGCAGAATCCGTATTTATTTACTATTGGTTTTGCTCCTTTTCCGAATCCGATTGTGTCACGATTTACTCCAACTATACCTGTTATAGCGCCTCCAAACGGGTCTAGTGCGGAAGGTGAATTGTGTGTCTCAGCTTTGTCTGTGATTACCCAGTTTTCATCGAAAATAATTCCGCCGGAATTGTCTTTAAATACCGAAACACAGAAATCTTTTTCTCCTTTTTGTGCACGGATCAAGTTTGTGGCTTTCTTAATTAATCCCTTATATAAGCCGTCTGGAAGTCTTTCGCTTGTTTCGGATGCGTTTTCATCCAGTCCTGCGGCGAAGATCGTGTGTTTGCAGTGTTCAGACCACGTCTGTGCGATTGATTCTAATTCAATGTCGTTTGGAATGCGACCTTCTTTTTTGTAATAATCACGAATTGTGTGTAAGTAGTCCAAATCCAGTGCGAGAGGTCCTCTGAATGTACCGTCCGTATTCTTGATGCCTTTTTTCCCAAGTTCAACAAGCTCTTCATCCGTCATTGAAAATATATCTATAGGAGTTACTTCAACGCCTTCTTGTAAATGTACGCGTGGTACTGTGATTCCCATGCCTTTATCCGAAATATATTTATCGTGTGATTTAATTTTTGCGTATTCAATCAGATTATTATAGAGAGATTCTGCAATTATTTGTGCATCAGTTTCTTTTAAAACTGGCCCGAAGTCGTTTTCTGCGCCTTTAATTAAAAGTAGGGTAGAGGAATAAACTCCCTCATGTTCCAGATCTAATTTCGTTTTCAATAAATCTTCAATGGTTTCGCGTGCTGTAGTCCCGACGTTGTCTGTAACTCCTGGCAAGAATCCAACTTCGATCGCGAAATCGAAAGGAGTCTCTGTCTCTGGTGTGTCAATGTTGTATCTTTGAGAAACAGTATTTGCCAGCGCATTTGCAATTGATTCCAGTTCATTCTGAGTAAGTCTCTTTTCAACCGTGTATATCTCGAGTACTTTGCAGCTTTCAACCTTTTCAGAGAGGCCCAGTGCTTTGATTTTTTTGAGCCTAACTAAAGAGCGCATGTCGTTAACTATAGTTTTTATTTCGATTCTGTGCGCTTTTGTTTGATCCATGGCTCAAATATAAGGATTTTCAGAGAAAAATCCAGAGAAAATTCCAAGTTTTCATCCCAAAAATTAATATCCCAACAGAACTGATAATAGTTTGGCAAGAACTTTTTCCTCTACCGGAAGTTTATCTAATTCTTTGTTGTATCTTTTTTCTTCAACACTTTTGTCCATATATGGCTGAAGAATCTTCATCATTATTTCTGCGAATACCTGGTATAGTCTTGAATCGTACTTTTCTTCTTTTAATTTACCTAATTTTCGAATTGCGTTCTGATCGGGTTCTCTGCCGAGTTTTTTTGCCAGATCTCTGTTTGCGCAAAGAGTCATTTCTGTGAGTCCGGCCATTGTAAGTTCGTATAAAAATACCCATAGTGCTCCCGTTCTCGGATCATCGAGTTCCAATGCTCCTATGTCTATTAATTTTACGATGGGCCTGTCTTCTTCTTCGCCTTGGTGACGGACAAGATTGTTTACTTTGATTAAGTCGGCTCTTATCAGTGGCCTGATTCTGTTTCTAATAGGGTCTGGGAGGAATTCAATTATGTGAAGGAGTATTGCAGGTGGGATTGAATTTATCACATTTATCATCGCTTCCATTCCAAAAGGATCGAGTCCCAAATCTCTCTTTTTCGCCATTTCATGAGATTGAAGGATTATATTAATAACTTGATTTATTGTGTCTTGGCCCTTTTCTTCATCTGTTAACATTGAGTAGTCTACTGTGCATTCGGATATATTTTCTATGAATGGGCTGACCTGGACGTTTTTTCGCACTCTTGTTCTTCCGCTTCGTCCATCTACCAATACTGCTTTCTCGTGTAATTCTACAGGTAAATGTGGGATTTTTTCATTATCCATGGCGTCTCTGCATCTCTGTGCAATATCTTTTCTGTATCTCCAAATAACTGATAGTAACGGTATTTTGACTACCGACGGTTCTCCTTCGGTTACCGTGCCATCATTATTGACGATTTGTTCTACTGAAGGGCGGACTTTGTTTTCCATTCCAATTCCTATAATTTTTCCCGTTTTCAAAACTGGCGGAAGTTTTGGATAATCTTCGCTTTTTGGATCTTCTTTATGTTGTTGTTGAGTTTTTAATCTCATATTTAAATTACTTGGCGTAGCATATTGATACTCGAAACTTCCAAAGTCAAATTGAATCTTTTATTCGTAGCGTTGAACCGCTTCTCTTATTTCAGGGAATGCTAAATTAAAATTATTCATCTGTGGCATTTCTCTATTTGTTTTTGATTTGCACATATAAAGCATAGAATTTCCACCTCCCATTGTGTGACAAGTTCCATTCAGAGACATTTCTCTCAAAGTTTGCCAAAAAAACACGTCTTTTTCTTGTAGTGCAATTCTCCATCTTTGCGCCATGAATTCTTCCATTGATGGGAATCCAAATAATTCCCTGACTCTTTCTGTTCTTATGTAGGGGCCTTCGATGTCCATGTATGCTTCTCCTCCAGGCCTTAGTATTCTTGCAATTTCCGTGATTGCTTCGAAAAATTTTTGGTCGTCCATGTAATTCAATGCTTGCCATGAAATTACTGCGTCGACCGAGTCATCCGGTAATCCGCTTTGCGCAAAATCTGAATTTATTACTGTTAAATTGTTCGGATTTAGGCCCTCTTTTTCTAATTCTTCTTTCGTGGGTTCTTTGGCAAAAAGATCAACATTTATACATTTAACTCTGTCTTTTAACATCGGGTGTTTGAGAATACCTCTGGCCGCTTTTGAATAAATACCTCCGCCAATATCTAGTATAACTATCTGTCTTCCTGGGTTTTCTTTGATCTTTTTTATTATTAATGCGAGAAATTTATAATTAACCGCTTCATCTAATTCTTTAAACTCACGATTTGTTAATTGAATCATGACTTCATCTGATTTTGCGAATGGTATTTTGAAACCGTCTATGTCTATCCATATTGAACCTTCTGTTATTTCCCAGTCATCTCTTTCCGGGATATCTGAATATGATTCCACTTGTTTGTCTGATTTATTCATGGATTCGTTTAAAAGAGTGGCATTTTAGAACATTGTTCTTCTTCTGTCAATACCCTGTTTAACTCGTCAACATTCTGTTTAATTCTTATGTCTAAGCCTCGTTTGCTCCACAACATTTTTTGTATTTTTTCCCGCTACCGCAAGGGCATGGATCGTTGCGTCCGACTTTATTTGAGACGATCTGTCCGGTGTGAGACGATCCCACTACAGAGCCCGAATCGATCGAAGCAGGGGAATTTGCTGAGACTTTTATGATCTTTGGTTTTGCGATTACCGCGTTGTTATCTGAAATTGTTCCCGTTAGTGTTGATTCGACTTCGTTTGCGTTTGTCTGAATATTTGAAACCTTTGTTTCTTCCGTAACTTTTTGTGCAACTTTTTCCGTCAAGTCGATTTTGAACAATGTATTCACTGTGTTTGTTCTTATCATTCCGACCATTTCGTCAAATTTTTGAAACGCTTGACTCTTGTATTCAACCACAGGGTCTCTTTGTCCGTATCCTTGCATTGAAACCGCTTCGCGTAGGTCTTGCATTTCATCGATGTGCTCCATCCATAACATATCATTTGATCTCAGGAATACCGCTTTTTCTATGGATCTTAGTATGTTTGCATCTGGTAACTTTTTTTCGATGTTTTCATATTCTCCGTGTAAAAAATCTTGAGCGATTCTGACGACTTCATTTTCATTTACTTCTTTTTTTAAATCTTCAGGATTGATTTTTTGTTTTGGATTTTTTGGAATTGCATTTAATGTATCTACAATTTTTTGAATATCCCATTCTTCTGATGGACGACCACCTGTGTGATTCATTACTATTGTTTCAGCTTCTTCATCCATCATTTTTAATATCTCTTCTTTGATGTCTTCGCTCGCGAGGAATTTTTTTCTGCGTGTATATATGATGTCTCTGTGAACGTTCATTACATCGTCGTATTGAAGGACGTGTTTTCTGACGTCGAAGTGGTGTCCTTCAATTTTCTTTTGAGCGGATTCGATGGAGTTAGAGAGCATACGATTTTCGATCGGCATGTCTTCCGGCACATTTAAGAATTCCATCATTTTTTTAATACGATCTCCTCCGAAGAGTCGCATAATTGTGTCTTCCATTGAAACATAGAATTGGCTTACACCAGGATCACCCTGACGTCCTGAACGTCCACGGAGCTGGTTGTCTATACGACGTGATTCGTGTCGTTCCGTGCCAAGTACGTACAATCCTCCCAGTTCGTTCACTCCATCTCCCAGCTTAATGTCCGTTCCACGACCTGCCATGTTTGTCGCAATCGTAACGGCGCCACGTCGGCCCGCGTCTTTGACAATCATGGCTTCTTTTTCGTGATTTTTTGCATTGAGTACGTTGTGAGGGACGCCGAGTTTTTCGAGTAATTGACTCATCACCTCAGATTTTTCAACCGAAATAGTACCAACTAGAACAGGCTGTCCTTTTTCATGAAGCTCCTTGATTTTTTTAGCCGCCGCAATAAATTTTCCCTGTTGATTTTTGTAAATTACGTCCGGAGTGTCCTGACGAACCATTGGGTTGTTGGTCGGAATTTGTATTACATCGAGTCCGTAAATTTGATAAAACTCTTCCTCTTCCGTTTTCGCCGTACCGGTCATGCCTGCGAGGCGTTTAAACATCCTGAAATAATTTTGGAATGTGATTGTTGCGAGTGTTTTTGATTCGCGATTTACTTCGACGTTTTCTTTTGCTTCGATCGCTTGGTGTAGGCCGTGTGAATAGCGACGTCCCGGCATTAAACGTCCTGTAAATTCGTCTATTATTATGATTTCGTCCTCTTTTATTAAATAGTCGATGTCTTTTTTATAGCACGCATGTGCGCGAAGAGCTTGTTCAATGTGATGTACCTCTGAAAATCCTGATTCTGTGTAGATGTTGTCTACGCCAAGTAGCTCCTCCATTTTTTTAATTCCGGATTCAGTGAGGGTGGCTGTTTTCATTTTTTCATCAATTTCGTAGTGATCTTTTTCTGTTAATTGACCTATTAGGCGTGAATATTTTTGATATTTTGCGGTGGATTCTTCTGCTGGCGCTGAGATTATTAATGGAGTTCTGGCTTCGTCGATCAATATAGAGTCGACTTCATCCACGATACAAAAATTGAGTTCTTTTTGAACCACTTCTTTAATGTCTGTGACCATGTTGTCGCGAAGATAGTCGAAACCAAATTCGTTATTTGTTCCGTATGTGATGTCACATTCGTATGCAGCTTTTTTGTTTTCAGGTGTTTGATCGTGAATTACGACCCCCACCGTTAACCCCAAGTATTTATATAGTCCGCCCATCCATTCAGAGTCGCGTTGTGCCAAGTAATCATTTACGGTGACTAGATAAGACCCTTTCCCCTCAAGCGCATTCAAATAAAGTGGCAAAGTACAAACTAGAGTTTTACCTTCACCAGTTTTCATTTCGGCAATATTTCCTTGATGGAGAACCATACCTCCTAGTAACTGTACGTCGTAGGGGATCATGTCCCATTTAACTTCGTTTCCGCGAACTTCCCATGAGCGTCCGACCAATCTTCGACACGCGTTCTTTACTAGTGCGAATGCTTCCGGTAATAGATCGTCTACAGACTCGCCGTTTCGTATGCGAGATTTGAATTCGTTGGTCTTTGCGATAATGTCTTCATCTGATTTAATTTCTGTTTGGTAACGTGCTTCTATTTCATTTATTTGTGTGACTATCGGTCGAAGTCGTTTAATTGTTTTTTCATTTCGATCTCCTAATATTTTATTAATAAAATCTGTAATCATATAAATCTTTTAAAAACCTTTATTTAAAGCTCGGGAAGGATAGCACGGTCGATTTATTCTTTATACCCCTTTAATAAAATTGCTATTGTCTTAAATATCAATTTGATGTCTAACCAAATCGACCAATTTTCGATGTAATATCGGTCTAGGCGTGCTTCTGTTGTGAAGTCCAAATCGGAGCGACCGCTTGTCTGTGGAAGGCCTGTGAGTCCGGGCTTTATGTTCAATACAAATTTCTGGCTTTTTTCGTATTTTGCGACTTCTTCCGGTAGGTGAGGGCGTGGGCCGACCAGGCTCATGTTTCCGATTATTACATTCCAAAGCTGAGGTAATTCGTCTATTGAATATTTGCGAATGAATTTTCCTACGCGTGTAACACGTGGATCATTTTGAATCTTTACCAAAGGACCTTCTTTTCTTACATTTTTCTCGAGTAATGCTTTTGAATATCTTAAGTTGTGCGTGTTGGGATGCATTGAACGGAACTTGTAACATTTGAATAGCTCTCCGTATTGTCCGACTCTTTTCATTGGTGTTCCGTCGTCTTTTTTTGTGAATAATATAGGGCCACGTGAATCTAGTTTTATCGCGATCGCAGTTATTAAATAAATTGGAGAAAGTATAATTACTCCTGTCGTTGCTCCTATGAGATCCATTATTCTTTTTGCGAATTTTCCCCAGCCGTCCAAAGGTGTTTTTTTGAGTGTAATTATTGGAAGCGCCCCCATTGTTTCTATTTCGATATTAGTTCTTTGTACTTCAAAAATTCCCGGAACAAAACTGTATTCAACGTGATTGTAATTGCAAAATTCCAAGATATCTTTTTTTGACTGAGTTTGTATTATTTCATCGAAGTGTTTTTCCTCTAAAAGGTTTTCGAGTTTGTTTGCGGTTTCTTCGGTATATTCCATTACATCTACTATTTCGAAAGTCTTATCTCTTGTTAAAGAATTTTCTATTTCTTTTGCGATTTGTCCTTTTCCGATTATCACTATTTTTCTTTTTCCTACGCCGTGTTTGAGAGTTATTTTTTGAATTATTCTGATTGTTATTCTTCCTGCAAATATTACTAGAATTGTTAATAGCCAGCTGTATAGCATAGCAAGTCTCGAGAATGGGAACTCTCTTGCCGCAAAGAAATACATTATTATTAATGCTATCCATACGACGCTTAGTCCGACTATTTTCTGAAGTTCTTTTGTGAATTTATACGAGACTTTTAATGTGTACATTTTGCCTATGCCAAAAACGATTATCAGACCAAGGGCTACGTATATACTGAAGTGAAAATATTCTTTTATTGTTGGAAGAATTGAAAAGTCGATTGGTTTTGCGAATCCCGGGATCGGTTCCGTTTGGAGTCTTAATTTATACGCAATCAAAAATGCGATTATCGTTGCTACGAAATCGAATGTAACTTTTAGTACGCCGAAAAAAATCTCCGATTTTTTCATGTTTGTATTTTAAAGCTCTTTGACGAAGTTGATAAGCCGGATTTTGTTTGAGCAGATTTTGAGGTTGGTGCCAATCTTCTTTTGAGGGGAGATTGGCAGGCCTTTGGTCTGCCTAGCGATCATCTGTCTTAAAAGAAATTTTTTGCCATGAAGCAATAATTTTTCTATTAGCGGTGAGAGAATAGAGTCGCAATTGGGATCGACTGTATCCTTCCATCTCACCTTGCACCAGATAGGGTTTACCGACAAGGGCGCTTAAACGCGCCCTTATTCTTGCTTTATCTTTTTGCTTGCGCATTGAGATTTGCAAGACTTTTCACCTTTTACTTCGACTTGCTTCCTTGCGGTTGCAATTGAAATTAGTATTGTCTCTGTGGCACTTTCCCTCCGCGTATTTTATCTGTTATATACGCGTGCTCCGTCGAAAACGGAGTATCCTTCCCGTGGTGTCCGGACTTTCCTCGAACTCTAAGAATTCCTTTCGGTTATCTCAAGTTCGCGATCACGTCAACTTTAAGTCAAAGAGCGTGGGGATTATACATAAAAAAGCCCTTTCTGACAAGGATAAAGGGCTCTTTTGACTTTATATATTTATACTTATTTTTACGCTGCGTGTTTTTTATTCAATTTTTCATATTCTCTCTTGAAAAATTGGACTGCGTTTAGGCATTCTTTTGCCTTTTCGTTATTTGGCTCGATTGTTAGAGTTTTCTTGAATAAATCAGAGGCTTTTTCAAAGTTTTTGTTGTTTAAATAGCAAACTCCAAGGTCGTTCAAAATCAAAGGATCACGTGGAGCTAACTGCAAGGATCTTTCCAAGATAACAATTCCTCGGACTTTTTGTCCGTTGTGGTACATTGACCATCCCATGCATCTCAAAATTTCCGGATGATTAGGATAAAGACTGTCAGCAGATTCCAATAATGTTACTGAAGTTTCGAATTCGCCAACACAGGAGTGTACAAATCCCAATAAATAATGAGCATTTGCACTTTTTGGATTCAATTTAACAGCTTGCTTGAGAGCTTTCTGTGCTTTTTCGTATTCTCTCAAAGATAGGTAATTGTCTCCGATCTCTTCGTATGCTTCGACGCATTTGAGATCGTTCAAGAGGATTCGTTCGCAAAGATTGATCGCGTCCAAGTGACGGCCGTCATTTTTGTATTGCTCTGCTTCCTCTATCAAAGGATGTGTTTGTCTCATTTTATTTTTGTTTTTATTTTTTTGTTTTTGTTTATGCGGAGATTTGAGATTGAGTGTGTACTCTGTGAGTGAATGCTGTTCAAGAAAATCAGGACATATTACTACAAATCAACAGGTTAGACAATAGAGAGGTGTTGATGAAAACACAAAAAGTGTCGTAATTTCTGATGAATTTAGTTCTGGATTTGAGGAGTCTAA
This sequence comes from uncultured Candidatus Peribacteria bacterium, assembly GCA_964525485.1. Classification (GTDB taxonomy): domain Bacteria; phylum Patescibacteriota; class Gracilibacteria; order UBA1369; family LOWO2-01-FULL-3; genus DAONBD01. Next base: position 42,303 of record CAZGHH010000003.1, read on the forward strand.
ATCTCTGATATTGCTTTTTTGTAGCCTTCCAACGTCCCTGTGTCATATCTTTTACCGGACATGGTTTGGGCGAAGATTTTTTGTGTTTTTTTGAGTTCTCTGAATCCGTCTATTAGGCGTAGTTCGCCGCCGTGGCTTTTTGAACCGTCTTTAATTGCTTCGAGGATTTCTTTTGTGACGACGTATTTGCCGATGATACCGAATAAAGAAGGAGCTTTTGCAGGGAGAGGTTTTTCCACCATGTCTTCGATTTCAAAAAGCTGAGATGATTTGTTTAATAAAGCAGGGGAATTCTTTTTTGGTTTTACTATCCCATAGTTTTTTGTCTGTTCTTTCTTGATTTTTTCCAGTCCGATCACGCAAGATTTTGTTTTTTTGAACGTGTTTATGAGTTCTTTCAGACCTGTTAAAGGCATGACAATGTCATCACCAAAAAGTACTGCAAAAGATTCTCCTTTTACAAATTTTTTTGCTTGTAGAATTGCATGTCCGTCGCCTAAGGGATGAGTTTGAAATGCATAATGAATTTTGATTTTTTTCAGGAGAGAATTGAGTTCTTTCAATTGCGGATTTTCTCCTTTTTTTAAAATTTTTTCTGTGATTTTTGTCGTTTGCGCAAAATAATCTTTAATAACTTTTTCTTTTTCTTTATTTATTACCAAAATTGCTTCATTGCATCCCGCATTAACAGCTTCTTCCAACAATATATGTATTATCGGTTTGCCGTTGATAGGCAACATTTCTTTTGGAATAACTTTTGTTACCGGCAAAAATCTCGTGCCAAGTCCTGCGATTGGAATTACTACTTTCATTTATTTTTCTTCGTTAATTTTTACAACTTTGCTTTTGTCGGTTGTAAGTCTTGGGATTTTTATTTCCAGAATATTATTCTTTGAATTAGCGACTATTTCTCGTGGATTGCAGTTTTTCGGTAATACTATTGAACGACTGAATTTTCCCCAAAAACACTCTTTTGTCAGGAAATCTTTTTCTTCGACTTCATATGGAGGAAGGCGCTCACCTTTGATAGTCAATACATCATCTGTGACTGTGACTGTGACATCACGCGTCGCAGTTCCCGCTATTGGCGCCAGTATTATTATTGAATCCTGTGTTTGGATTATATCTAGCGATAATTGACCGATCTCTTCCATAATAGACTGGTTTATATAATTTTTTCAGGGACCTTTGTTTCTTTGAAGTACTCTTTGAATTCTTCATCGCTCAGGGTCTCTTTTTTTATTAAATCTATCGAAATTTTTTCAACCAATGCTTTTTGTTTTTTCAAAATTTCTTCAGTTCTTTTGTATGCTTTGTCTATGAATTTTCTGATGTGTTTGTCTATTTCCGCTGCGACTTCTTCGGAATAATTTCGTACATGTCCGAAATCTTTTCCGAGGAAAACTTCGTGATTTGAATCACCGAAAATCACAGGACCCAAGTCCGACATTCCGTATACCGTGACCATGTTTCGTGCGAGTGTGGTAGCTCGTTCCAGATCGTTTGATGCGCCTGTGGTGACTTCTCCAAATGTCAATTTTTCGGAAACATATCCTCCCAAAAGTGAGCAAATTTCATCCTCGAATTTTTGTTTTGAATGTAAGTGTTTGTCTTCTTCAGGCATGAACCAAGTTGATCCTAAAGACATCCCTCTAGAAATAATTGAGATTTTTCTGACAGGATCACATCCCGGCAGCATATGTCCTACGACAGCGTGTCCGACTTCGTGATACGCTGTGATTTCTTTTTCTCTTTTTGAAAGAATACGTGATTTGCGTTCAGGTCCCATTAAAACTTTTTCTATCGATTGTTCTATGTCCTCCAATGCAATTTTTTTCTTGTTTTCTTTGGCCGCCAATATAGCCGCTTCATTTAATAAGTTTTCCAAATCCGCTCCTGTAAATCCCGGAGTTTGTCGTGCTATTCGGTCCATTTTTACTGATGGTGCCAATGGTTTGTTTCTTGAATGTACGTCTAGTATTTCTTCACGTGCTTTCAAATCCGGAGCGTCTACTATTACACGTCTATCAAATCTTCCAGGGCGAAGTAATGCAGGATCCAATACGTCCGGACGATTTGTTGCCGCCATTACGATTACATTTGTGCCTTTTTCAAATCCATCCATTTCACTCAAAATTTGATTTAAAGTTTGTTCTCTTTCGTCGTGTCCGCCTCCAAGGCCGGCCCCGCGATGTCGTCCGACTGCGTCAATTTCATCTATAAAAATAATACATGGCGAATTCCTTTTCGCTTTTTTAAATAAGTCGCGTACACGTGACGCGCCGACACCTACGAACATTTCTACAAATTCCGAACCTGAAATGTTGAAAAATGGAACATCAGCTTCTCCCGCTACCGCTCTTGCAAGAAGAGTTTTTCCTGTTCCAGGAGGGCCTACGAGTAAAACTCCTTTTGGAATTTTTGCGCCCATTGAAGTGTATTTTGTCGGATGTTTTAAGAAATCAACAATTTCTTCTAGTTCGCCTTTTGCTTCCGGAGCTCCTGCTACATCTGCGAATGTTGTTTTGTTTTTTTCCTTGTCATAAACCTGCGCTTTTGACTTGCCAAAGCCCATTGCTTGATTGTTTGCGCTCTGCGCGGATCTCATCATAAATACAAAAAATCCTACTATTAATAAAAAGGGGACGATTCCGATAAGCAGGTCGGTCCAAAATTTATTTCCTTCCGTGTTTTCGATCACGATTGGGAGTGAACCAAGTGTTGTTTTGTCCACACCTGTTTTTTCGAGCAGTGAATATATGTCCGCTGTAGCTTCTTTGTATGTGTATTGTTTTTGTCCGTCTCGCAATTCCAGATTGATTTTGTTGTCTGCAATCGTGATTTGTTGGACCATTCCGGCTTTCACTTCTTCAACAACTTTATTTAGAGTTACTTGTTGAATTTGTGATTCTCCTTGACTTGATATCAGTAAAAAAGCCGTGATCGCAAGTGCTATAACTATCAAAAAAGTGAAACTGCTTTTTTGTCTGTTTGGTTGTGGTATTTTTCCGAACATTGCCATTTATTTTTGGGTCAAAATTATATGAATGATATTTTACTTGCTAAATATAAACCTTCCTTGCTTTATTTCAACTATATATCTGCCAAGTTTCTTTTTTTTGCCTCCTATATTTCGTTCGATAACTTCGATGACTTCCTCAACGTGTTTGTTTTCAATATTTTTTGTTTCACCAACCATCTCTTGATATATGGTTAAAATTATCTGTTTTTTTAATGCTAAAGGAAGCGGAGTGAATGATTTTATATGGTAAGATTTTTTTGCGTCTCTGTGTTTTCTTATCCATTTTTGAGCTTCCAAATGTATGTAGTTGTGTAGATCTTCGAATGTTTTTGCATTTTTCAGTACGGTTTGAGAGAGATTTGGATTTAATGTTTTTATTACAGGAATTACTTTGTGTCGGAGGAAATTTCTCGTGATCGTCGTGTCCATGTTGGAACGGTCGATTCTGTATTTGATTTTTTTTGAATTCATAAAATCCATTATCTCTTCTTTTGATACGCAAAGTAGTGGGCGGAATATACGAAGGCCTGATTTTTTCTTTGTTGAAATTTTCATTCCAGCTAGTCCTTTTACAGAAGCACCTCTTATCAAGTTCAGCAAAATTGTTTCCAAATTATCATCGCTGTGGTGTGCTGTTATGCAAAAGTCGGCTTTGAATTCTTTAAATAATTTCTCGAAAAAATTGTATCGAATTTCTCTGCCTGATTCTTCTACCGATGATTTAGTTGTTTTGGAAAGTGCTTCAACATCTATTTTTTCCAGTTCGAATTGTATGGCGTTTTTCTTGCATAAACTTTCAACAAATTTCATGTCTTCTTCCGCTTCTTTACCGCGGAGCATGTGATTTACATGAGCGACTATGATTTTAAATTTTTTGTGATGGCTGTTGAATTTCAAAAGACAATTAAGTAAAAATATCGAATCCGGTCCTCCGGATACTCCTATCACGATAGTTTCGGTGCCTTTGAGATTTCTTTTTATGATTTCAAGGACTTTTTCTTCCGCGTTTTTATGATGATTTCTTGGCATTTTATTTAATGAATTATTGTTTTTTCATTTCCGGGAGGGGATTTGCCGACAAATTGATTACTTCTTCCATGTCGTCATCATCTGCAACTTTATTTTTACTTATGTATCCGCATTCAAGACATTTGTGAAAAATCATCAGACCTTTTTTGCCTGATTTGTCTATGGCTATAGGAGCCATTAATCCATGACAATCTGATTCGCGATCTCCGGGGGTTTCCTTGTCCACATGCATGCTAAATAAGCACTTTGTGCAGTGATTTCTGCATGTTTGTTGAGCTTTTGGAACACTAAATCCACAGTGCAGGCACCCAAATCCCTCGTTTATCTTTTTCATTTAATGTCTTATGGATTGAAATTTCTTCTAAAAACTGGTACAATTATATGATAAAAATTAACTTAAAACAAAAATAAATATGAATAGAATTTCTTTCTTGTTTGTAATCGGACTTTTGTCCCTGCTTTTGGTAGGGGGTATGTTCGGTTATGCTTACTATGGAAACGCTTCTTCGGGAGATGCTATCAAAAAGTATGATCTGCAAATTTCCAGTCTTGAAAATGATTTAAAGCAATTCAAAGGAGATACTTTGAAAGCCGCTTTATCCGCCAAGGCTACACTCGATAATGTTAAAAAAGACAATATTAAATGGTCTTCGGTAATAGAAAAAATTCTTCTTACTACTCCAAAAGATCCTACGACTAGAGCTCAAATTGTCGAATATACTTCTTATTCCGCTTCACAAAACAGCGATATATCAATCAGTGTGAGAACTATTCCGGGATCAAAAGCTCCTTTTGGAGATGTAGCTCAGTTGATCAGAGCTTTCTCAAACAGTGAGTATTTTGAAAATCCTTTTGTCCCTGCAATATCTACTTCCACAGATGAAACCGGGAATGTGATGTTGGTTTTTAATTTCAATGTTAACTACAAATAATATGGATACAAATACAAATTCTTATGATACAAATCAAGTTTCTGAATACGGGGGAGGAGGAAAATTAAAAAAAGCTCTACCTCTTATCGGAATAGTTTTGTTGATTTTTTCGGTTTCCGCTTATGCTTTGTTTGTTCGTTCGGAGATGGATGACTACAGCAAAGTCAAAGCTGATATCTCTACGAAATCTGAACGTGTTGCTCAATTAAAAAAGCAAATAGATACCTATAAAGAGACTGAGAAAAAAATGGATTTAACGACTGAAGTGCAGAAAAAAACTTTGATAAATTCTATTCCAGTCGGTGTAAATCAAGATGGGATTATTGAAGATCTTATTAAGATAGCGGGGGATAACGATGTGAAATTGAAATCTGTCAGTTTTGGAGTTTCGCGTGGAGATGAGACGAAAGTCGGTGTTGTGAAAATGAACGCTAGTTTTGAAGGAAATTACAATGATTTGTTGAATTTTCTTGAAGGGATAGAGGAAAATGCGAGATTTTTTAAGGTTACCTCTATCAGTGTTCAAGTAAATGATGTTTCCGGATTGGATATAAAGAGGGTTACTTTCTCTCTTTCTTTGGATGCTTATTATCAGTAGTTCGAATTAATAAAAATTTTTAAAATGGAGTTGTTAAATAAAATACTTGCGAAATTTAAGAGGGGAAAAGGTGGTGACGTCGGTGTGTACGGTAGTGATGCCGGTGGAAATGGCAGCGAACCTCGTGGAAATGGCGGCGAAGCTCGTGGTGAAGTGGATTTTTTGAAAAAAATTTCGAAGGCTGGCAATAAAAAAAGAAAAGATGTTATTTATGGAGTTTACGACAGCAAATCTGATTCAATTACAGAAAGGTTTAACGACTTTTTGATTGATCATTCTTCTGTTTCGATCAAAGAAAAATCGTATTTTTTCCATATGCTTGCTGTGATGGTTGATGCAGGGATTCCTGTAGTTCATGCTTTGAAAGCTTATGCGAGCAGGACATCAAATGAAAGATTTGCGCGCGTTTTGAAAACGATCGCTTACAATAGTGAACATGGTTTTTCTTTGAGTGATGCGATGATAGGATTTCAAGATGTTTTTACCGAAGTTGAAATCGGCGTTATCAAATCTGGAGAGGCTGTCGGTAAATTGGACGTGATGTTATTCAAATTATCAGATCAGGTTGGACGTGATCATGATTTGAGAATGAAATTGTGGGGAGCGTCTTTTTATCCTCTTTCCGTGCTTGCGATTTTGCTTATAGTTGGGGTTGCGATGCTTGTTTGGGTTTTCCCGACTCTCTTGAATTTGTTAAGCGAAGGCGGAGTCGGTTTTGGAGATTTGCCTTTGTCGACGAGGATATTGATGCATGTTAATAATTTTGTGACTGGTTATTATTGGCTGATTTTATTAGCGATTTTTGGAATGTATGGGTTATTTAAGGCTTATACTTCGACCGATGCCGGAGCGACAGCATGGGATTATGTAAAAATCAGACTTCCTGCGATTGGTCTTCTTTTGAGGAGATATTATGTTTTGCAATTTGTCAGTTTAATGGGTGTATTGATGGAGGCTGGGCTTCCTGTAATTCAATGTTTGGAAATTACAGCAAACGCTATTCCAAACAGAATTTTTAAATTAAAAATCAGAGATATCGTGGAAAATGTTAAAAAAGGAGGAAAGATATCCGAAAGCATTTCCGATACGGAATTTCTGTTTCCGCCTGAAGTTGTTGAAATGTTGAGGGTCGGTGAATCGACCGCTTCTTTGGGAAAGGTTGCCGAAAAAGTTTCTGTTCAATATCAGATGGAAATAGATCATAGTTTAAAGAAACTTACTTCTATATTTGAGCCGGTTATGATTCTGCTTGTCGGAGTTTTTGTCGCGGTTTTGGCTCTTGCGGTTATGTCTCCGATATTTAATTTGGGGTCGACCATATCTTAATTTGAGTTTATGAAAAAATTGAAGTTAACAACTGGGTTTACGCTGGTGGAGATATTGATAGTTATTACTATTGTTGGTTTGTTGGCTACTACTTCGATAGGAGGTTATACGAGGTTTAGAAAATCCTCCATGATTGATCTTGCTGCGAAAAGTATTGTCGCGAGTTTGTATGATGCGAGAGATAATGCGAAATTCGGGAAGATGGTTGCGGGTGCTAGTGTTGAGAAAGATGAAGTTTCAGAAAAGAGTGATGATGATGAAAATAGTGCTGATGATGAGCGTGGGGCAAGCTGTTTTGGATTGAAATTTGTTGGGATGGGGGAGAGCTCTGGGTCTGGGTCTGTGTCTGTGTCTGATGCAGACGGCGAGGCAGGTGTTTTTCATGTTGTGAGTAGTTTTGATTCAACAAAAAAGTGGAGTGGTCAAAAATGGATTTATGAAGGATGCGAAGACGCTGTAGATTCTGGTTCCGGAGGTGGTCCTAGTATTTTGGGCACTTCTGTGAATCTTGCCGATGGAGTTAAAATTGAATCAATTAATAATAGCGATGGTTCTTGTGTTGTGTTATTTGCACCGCCGAATGGAAGTATCGATGGGAGTCAATGTGTGAGTGGTGATGCAAGTGATGATGTAAAGATAGTCGTAGGTTATGGGGATGAAGATGAAGATTTGAAAAGACAAATAAATATAAATTTAAAAACAGGCGTCGCCGAAATTAAAAAAATTGAAGATGAAAATTAAATTAAATAAAAAAGGTTTTAGTTTGACAGAAGTGCTTGTGGCAGTTTTGGTGCTTACGATGGCTGTTGTTTCGGCTAGTAATTTTTTGGTTTCAATGATGAGGAGCAATGCTATGAATACCAGTGTTTTGCAGGCTTATTATTATTCTGTCGAAGGGTTAGAGGCTTTTCGAAACATTAGAGACACATATTTTATGAATTATTTGGATTTTTGCGGAAGTGGCGATAAAGGGGGAAATGAGGGAATATTTTTGGAAGGCGGGTTTTGTAATGATGGATCTTATGTTGTGGCGATTGATGGTAATGGGGTGAATTTGGGATCTGTTAAAAATGGCGATGGAAATGTGGGCTCTGGTGATGAACAAGTTGGTTTGATTAGTGAGCCTGGTATTTCTTTGCCCGGTTTTAATGAAGATGGTGAGGGCGCGGAAAATGTTTCTGGTAAGAAATTTTATCGGGTTTGCGAGGTTGAGAGCATTAATAATACTAACAATAATGATGGGTCTGATTATGAGTCCGGTACTGATGTGAAACAAATTACTTGTACGACGACTTATGAGGACGGTTCGAAAACCGGCGAAATTTCACTAAAAACAATTTTAACAGACTGGAAAGAATGAAGAAAAAAGGATTTACATTAGTTGAGATGTTGGTTGCGATCGGGATTTTCTCGATTTTTATGGGAGTACTTATTACTTCTTATATGAGTGTAGTTAAAGGTTTGCGCGGGGCTGAGGAATATCGTGAACTTTATGCTGATGCGAGGCATACTTTTGATACGATTTTGGAAAATGCTAGAAATTCCACTGTTTATGGTGGGTGTGATAATACTGTGAGTAAATTTAAGTCTGATTTGGACAAGCTTTCTTTTTGTTCTACTGACGGGCTTAAAAAAGTGACTTTTGAATATATGGATGCTGAGGATTTGAGTAGTGGGGTAGTGGGTGGAGGAGCTAGCGAAGGTGATGAAGGTGGAGGAAGAGAGGGTGGGTTTGCTTCTAGTGCTAATAACGGTGGGGAGAGTTCTGATATCGTTGCTAGAAAAGTTTTAAAAATGACTGTAGAAGAAAAACAGGATCCTTTGTCTTTGGACTCGAATTATACTCTTCCTGAGGAGTCTATTTTAAATTCCGAAGGTGTAAATATTAAAAGTTTTTCATTTAAAGTATTTCCGGCAACAGATCCTTTTAAGGCTTCTTATTCGGGCATACCGTATCAGCCTGTAGTGATTATCGATGGAGTTTTTGAAAGGAAATCTGCTTCGGTACCTTCAGGTTCGGTTGAAGTTGAATTACATACTTCTGTTTCTCTGCGTACTTATAATTAAAAAAATGCTCAAGAATCTATTAAAAATCAGAAACAATAAAGGAACGGCATTGATTACGGCACTGCTTGTGATGGGCGTGCTGACCGCTATTTCTTTGTCTGTTTCGACTTTGATAGTTCGTGAAATCAGTATTACGAGATTGGCTATTGATGCTGGTAAGGCCTACTATGCGGCGGAAGCCGGTGTGGAGATGGCTTTGTTGGATTTGAGGAATGGTGAGGCTGAAGAGAAAAAGAAGGATGTTGAGTTTGTTGAAGATAGTGGCAGTGCAGGTGAGGCTAAGTATGAGGTAAAAAGTACCGCTAATTCTTATCCGCCCGTGGAAGTGGAAAATGGGTTAACGGATGATGATTACAGGGGTTATTATGATTATTTGGATATAAATGAATCTGTCACTATCCCTCTTTTTGTGGGAACTGGAGATGCTAACGGAAATGACAGTGTTGTGGATTTTGTAGTTCAATTTTTTCCTAATTTTGAGGTTGAGGATTTAATTTTTGGTGATGGGAAATTTGAGATAAGCGGGTGGGATGTTCTGAGGTGGAAGGTGTATGGGATTAAAAATAGTAAAACCGAATCTATCAATGATTTTACGGCTTTTGCTACCGCTCAATTTTCTGAAAATGGTGGTGCTGCTATCTTTACAGGGCCAAGGTTGCCTTCGTGGTTTGGAACGTGGGATGTGACTGAGTGTAGTGAAGAAACCGAAATTCAATGTGCTAAGTATGAAGGGCAGATTGCTGTAGTGGAGAAAGTTTTGGATGATGGACAGACTGTGTATCAAGGATCGTGTTTGCAAACTCAAGCCAGGGAACATTATAAATATGAAGGTGAAAGAGTGGTTGTAATGGATTGTTATGACATAGATCAATTTTTGGCAGATCATAGTCAAAATTATCTTGTTTTGACTAACCTTATGAATCCGTCTGTTTTGAAGTCTGTTGATGATAGTGGCGGATCAATTAGCAGGGACTCCAGGGAAGCCAAGTCTCGTTTGTACTATCGTGTGGTTACAGATAAGCCGATGCCACGTGAGTATGCTGAAATTATCTCAACGGGGACTGCCGGTGACAGTAAAATAGTTTTGAATATGCTTCGAAAGAGGGATTCTTTTATGCCGGTTTTTAATTTCGCTTTGTATCACACTGCCGAGAGTGATAGGAATCAAGAGTAAGTTGCCAGCTAGCGTATTGGTTGAATAAAACTTTTCATGCAACGCTTGTCTATTAGCTGGTTGTGTTATTTGCAGGTGAGTCTATTTGCCAGGTTGCTTTTTTTAGGCTAATCTTTTTTGGGTTAATCAAAATATATGAAGAAATTTTATGTCACGACGTCGATTGCTTATGTAAATGCTTCACCTCATGTCGGGTTTGCGATGGAAGTGGTGCAAGCTGACGCAATGGCGAGATATCATAGATTAAAAGGTGATGATACTTTTTATTTAACGGGGACCGATGAGCACGGTGTGAAGATGTACGAGACTGCGACTACTCTCGGTAAAACTCCGCAGGAATTATCCGATGAAAATTCCGCAAAGTTTCGTGCATTAAAAGATCTTTTGAATTTATCTAATGACGGATTTGTGAGGACGACTGATGACTATCACAAGCGTGGTGCGCAGAAAATGTGGAAAGCGTTGGTCGATGCGGGAGATATTTATAAAGGAACTTATGTTGGGAAATATTGTTCCGGGTGTGAGGCTTTTGTCGCGGACAAGGATTTGGTGGATGGTAAATGTCCGAATCATGATCGTGTTCCTGAAATAATCGAAGAGGAAAATTATTTTTTTAAGCTTTCAAAGTATTCCGACAAAATTCGTGAACTGATAGCGAGTGGGGAACTCATTGTAGCTCCGGAAGCTCGCAAAAATGAAATTTTAAATATAATAGGAGAAGGGTTTAAGGATGTGAGTTTCTCTCGTCCAAAAAACGTTTTGCCTTGGGGAATAGATGTCCCGGACGATGATTCGCAGGTGATGTATGTTTGGTGCGACGCTCTGTCGAATTATATTACCGCAATAGGCTACGCGGAGACGGATGTGTCCATGTTTAAAAAATTCTGGCCGGCTGATGTGCATTTGATCGGAAAAGATATTTTGAGATTTCATGCCGGAGTTTGGATCGGAATGTTGCTTTCTGCCGGATTGCCTTTGCCGAAGGCTGTTTTTGTTCACGGTTTTATTACTTCGGATGGTAAAAAAATGAGTAAAAGTTTGGGAAATGTCGTCGATCCTGTCGATTATGTCCAAAAATATGGTGCTGATGCGTTAAGATATTATTTATTGAGGGAGATCCCGACCGGTGATGATGGGGATTTTAGCGAAGCGAGATTTGTTGAATTGTATAATGGGGATTTGGCAAACAGTTTGGGTAATTTGGTTAATAGAGTCTTGATGATGGTGGAAAGATATACCGGCGGTATTATTAAAGGTAGTGAAAAGAATGAAACTCTTGAAAAAAAGATTGGTGATATTTGGGCTGAATATGAAAAATCTTTTAATAATTTCAATATAAAAGTTGCGGTCGAGCATGTTTTGGAGCTTTTGGCTTTTGGTAATAAATATGTTGATGACCAAAAACCTTGGGAGCTTGCGAAACTCGATCAGCCTGCGTGTGAAGCCGTTTTGTATAATCTTTTGGAGATTCTTAGAAATTCTGCCGTTATGCTTTTGCCGATCATGCCTGAGAAGGCCGAAAAAATTCTAACCATGCTTGGTCTGAATTCCGGTGATTGCGGTTATGGCAAATATTTTGGATTCTTAAAAGACGGTGGAAAAGTTTCAAAAGGTGATCCGCTTTTCCCGAGATTGGAGTAGATTCTATATAATGTTTGTCGTTATATAACCTCGATCGATGCGTGCGATGGATGGGTGGTGGGTTTTTGTACGACGTAGTGGATTTCGTGTGATGCTTTTGCTTCCGATTCTTTTTGGTTGAATGATTCAAATGAGATTGTGATGATTGCTTTTACTATTGCATATGAGAAGATTATGAGAAGCAATCCTAGAATTGCCCATGTTAAGTGTTTTTTTCCTGTTTCCAATTTCTCCGCCGCTCCTGCGCTTGAGACGAGAGTGAATGCCGCCAGAACAATCGATATTACCGCTATTGGTGCTGCGATGTATAAAAGTGTCCCGGATATGATTTGAAGAATTAAAATTAATGGTGCTTCGGGCGCTTTTTCGACATCTCCTTTGTCAAAATTGAGATTGAATGGTGTGTTTTCCGGCATGTACTGTTTCGGAATTGAATATGCGAAGCTCATTTCCGGCAATAAAAACAGCACACATCCTATGAGCATTCCAAGTATTGCTAATTGTTTTAATATTTTTTTCATTATGTAAAGAAGTCAAGTTCCAGGATTCCGCTGATTACTGCGTATGACGCTGAAATTATAATAATTCCTATTCCTATGTATCCGAGTATTTTTTTTGCTTTTGATATGTTGTCTTCCGTCATGCTTCCGGTCAAGAAAAGCACACCGATTACTACGAGTGATACTACCGTCAGACTCGCGACTAAATATAACATTGTTTTGATTATAGAGGCGAGGATATCCGGGAGCCCTTTGTCTGTGAGCGATGCGTAACTGGCTATTTCTTTTAAATTATCTTGAGAGATTCCAGCTTCTCCTTTTGCTTGATCGTAAAAAAGGTCGCGTGTTTGGTCGTTTAATTTTTGTGGGAGCAAATCCTCTATCGGAGCAGATGTTCCGGCATTTGCCGTGGGGGCTGTGTCTGAAATTTCTAAAATAGCAAAATTCAACCCTGTGATTGCTACGATTGTAGTTAGATATATCGCTAATTTTTTTAATATTTTCTTCATTTTTTTAGATTGTCAGGTTCGAAATGATTGCAACGATTGTATATGAGAATACTGCGAGCAGTAGTCCTACCATCGAAAATATAAGCATTTTTTTTGCACCGGTTGCTGCTTCTTCGTTGGTATAGGCTGTTAGATATCTTATTCCGCTTATTACTACCATTACTAGTGCTACCATTCCTACAAATCCAATAAGTCCGGTTGCCCCTCCCGGGAGTAGTGTTTGAGCGAACCATGCCCTGAGTTGGGATGCTTGTTGGCTCGCTGTTGGGCCCGGAAGTCCTTCCGGTTTTGGGATGATTATCGCGCTTGCAAGTGCGGATTGAAATGTAGTTGAGAATGCTATGATTGTTGCTAGTAATTTTTTCATTATGATCCGGCTGTAAAGAATGTTGGATTGATTGTGTATAAAATTATTCCTGATAAAAACAGTATTACTATTCCTATTAATGATTGAGTGATTCTTGTTTTTGCACTTGTTACGACTGATTGCTCTCCTCCCGCCGCTGAAATTTGAATTCCTGAAATTACTATAACAAGTACAGCTATAATACCTATTACGCTGGCGCCCCATCTGTATATCGCGCCGATGTAAATATACAGCATGTCTACCCCGGATTTAGATAGAAATACCTGGAC
>CAZGHH010000003.1:55836-58143 GCA_964525485.1 uncultured Candidatus Peribacteria bacterium
CTAATGCCCCTGCAAAACTGGAAGCCATCGCTGTATACCCATGAATTGCCAAAATCATGGTGATTATCAGTATCGCTATTTGTTTAAAAATTTTATTTTTCATTTATTATGTTGTGAATATGCTTTGGACGAATGTGATGACTACGTATGAAACGAATATGATTACAAGTCCAAGTATTTCGGATAAAAACATTTGTTTACCTTTTTCCAATACATTTTGGTTTCCTTGTGAGACTACCATTGTTAGTCCTGTTGCTATCATTAACGTGACCGCCAAAGTTCCCGCGATTTTCACAGCGAGCTCTATTATTTTTAACATAAACACTATTGTGGGAGAGGTTCCTTCTTTTTTGAAGTATGACTGGCTTTGTTCTTTTCCGGTTCCTCCTCCATCCAGGTCCAAATATTTATCTACTTGGAATTGTTGTTCGGCTAAACTTTTTTCTTCAGCCATGGCGATATTCGATGAAAATGCCATTCCAACACTAAGTAGTAAAGTCAGTGATAACAGTATTTTCGATATTTTTTTAATCATTTTTAGTCGTTTATGAGTCGAAATCTTTTGGAATATTTTCCAATGCCGATTCTTCACTGATAAGTCCGGTATGGAATAAGTCCGTTACCGCTTTCTTCATAGTCTGCATGCCTTCTTTTGTAGACGTTTCTATGACAGAATTTATTTGGTGAGTAGCGGCTTTTCTTATCATGTTTGATACGGCGTTGTTGTTGAACATTATTTCCAATGCCGCTATACGTCCTTTTTTGTCTTTTGTTTTAATTAATGTTTGCCATACAACTGCGGCAAGTGATTCGGACAACTGCGCTCTTACTTGGCTCTGTTGTTCAGGAGGGAATGAGTCAACGATTCTGTTTATTGAATTAGCACATCCGCTTGTATGTAGTGTAGCAACTACCAATTGTCCTGTTTCTGCTGCCGTGATCGCGAGTTTTATACTTTCCAAATCTCTCATTTCTCCGATCATTACGACATCCGGATTTTCTCTAAGCACTGATTTTAAAGCTTTTTGAAAACTAATAGTGTGTACTCCAACTTCTCTTTGTTCAACGATAGATGATTGATTCTTATGGACGTATTCGATTGGGTCTTCGATTGTAACTATATGTTTTTTTGATGTCTTATTAATTTCATTTATGATTGCTGCTTGAGTTGTTGACTTGCCTGATCCGGTCATTCCAGTCACTATCACCAGGCCTTTTTTCATTGCCGCAATTTTTTTCAATTGTGGAGGCATTCCGAGGTCGTCAAGACTCATCGGATTTTCCGGAATAAGTCTGAATGCAGCCGCTATACCTCTTCTTTGTACGAATATATTTACCCTGAATCTTGCGATGTCTTCGATCTCTATCGAAAAGTCCATATCTAGACTTTTTTCGAAGATTTTTTTCTGTTCTTCTGTGAGAAGTTCGAGCAAATGCTCTTCGGCCATTTTCTTTGTCATGATTTCGTGATCTTCAATCACGACTATATCTCCGTTTATGCGAAGAGATGGTTTTGCGCCGGACGATATGAATATGTCCGAAGCTTTGTATTTGACTGCAGTCCTGAAAATTTTGTCTAATTTGTACATATTTGTATTTATTTTTATCTGGTTATTATACCATAAAAATTAGTCTTAGCGCAAGGGTGTTGGTGGGGGATTTCGTTGGGTGCGAGGCTTCGTATAAGTCGTTGAGTTTTTGTGTGAGTGTTTTGAATTTTTATAATTTTGCAAATTTCTCGAGTAGTGTTAGGACTTTTTCGGGATTTTCTTCTTTAAATATTTCACTTCTGTAAATTGAAGCGTTTGGGACTCCCGAAATGTAGCCTCCAAGATGTTTTCTCATTTCCAAAAGGCCTATTTTTTCGCCGTGTATTTTGAGTGCCAGTTCGAAATGTTTTTTTATTGTCGGAAGTTTTTTTGCGAAAGATAGGGGAGTCGGATGTGTTTTCTGTATTTTTTCCAGATTGTGCACTGTGTTGTATATGTTTTTTAATATCCATGGATTTCCGATTGTCGCGCGTCCTATCATGAGTCCGTCGAGTGTTATTTTCCCGTCCGGGCTTTTTAATTTATTTAAGGCTTCTTCTGTTGATGTTATATCTCCGTTTCCGATTACAGGTATTTTTAATGTTTCTTTTGCAAGATAGATAGGTGTGAAGTCGGCTTTGCCCGAATATCCTTGTTTTGTGGTGCGACCGTGGATAGCGATGGCTTTTGCTCCTGCGGACTCGAGCATTTTTATGATTTTTTTGAATTTTTCTTCGTTGTATGACTGGTATCCTATTCGAATTTTTACCGAAACCGG
>CAZGHH010000004.1:0-346 GCA_964525485.1 uncultured Candidatus Peribacteria bacterium
GTTTTTGTCCTTTGGTTTCAATTTTCTTTTCAAGGTCGTATTTTTTAGCCTCATCCAAGAAAATATTAATAAACTTCGGGCTTAAACGAGTTTTTTCTCTTTGACGCAAGCGGTAAACTGATTCAAGTTTAATCGGTTTGTAGTTTTCATCTCTTTGGCTGGTGTAAATCGTTACATAATTTCTTGCAATATCTTCTTTGATTTCAATATCAGCAAGGTTTGTGAATACAAAGCCATGATTCAAGATTTCTTGTTTGTAGTGTCCGGTGTCGGGTTCGGGCATACGCATAATTCGTCCAACTGTCTGGACCGAAAATGTGAGACTTTTCCAATCTCTGAAAAGTAC
>CAZGHH010000004.1:356-55165 GCA_964525485.1 uncultured Candidatus Peribacteria bacterium
TCCCAACCCAATGCGATTGCTTGTTTAAAAATCAAAACTTCTGTTTCGTGATTGTTCTTTGCAATATTTTCAAGATTTTCCTTTTCTTCTGATAAATAAATCGCCAGTTTGCCGTTTTCAGTAGTCATTCCATATTTATCTTTCAAAATACGCACAACATCATTTTTAACTTGATCCTCTGCTTGCGTTTTACGATCAGGTAATTGAATAAGCAAAAGCGGGTTTATATCAATTCCAGCCTCTTTGTATGCTCTGGTGATTTCCTCTCGCTTCTTTAGGGCTTCTTCAAGCACCATTGCGTCTGTTCCGTCTGCAAGCGTAGTTTTTAGGCTATCGCCCGATAAAACATTTTTAAAATTCGGATTAAGAATGACTGATTTTTTGATCATTCCTTCCAGTTTTACATCTTCCAAAGGCACGGAAACAATCTCATCAGGATTGGAAATAACAGGAGTAGCGGAAACTTCTATTGTTAATCTTGGTGCGATGTCGGAAATTAAATCTTGCGAAATTTCGCTTGTTGCATGGTGGTGACTTTCATCAATAATCAAAACAATTTCTCGTCCTTCTTCTTTCGTGTTCTCAACAATCTTGCCGAGATAAAATTCTTTCTCGTTCTCTTTAACAATCGTGTTTTTGTCTTTCTTGTTTATGCTTTCCCAGTTCAAAAATAAAATTTCATTTTCGCCAATCTGTTTGTCGGTCAAATCTTCAAAGTCGGAACATTCCAAAGCCCTTGTATCCTCATAATACTTTTCCAGTTTTTCCTTGCTTTGCATGTGCAGTTTTCGGGGAGCAGTCCAAATAAACGAAAGCGGAGTTTTAATTTCTTTGTCGTCAATAAGTTGCTTCAAAAATTCCGCTGTCATTATGGTTTTTCCTGAACCAGTTGGAGCTTTGAAAATAACTTTTTTCTCGCCACTTTGAGCCAGCAATTCCTTGCTTCTGGTGAGAAGTTTTTTTATAGCCGTATTTTGATAGTCTTTTAGTTGCATAGTTTTACCATTATTTAAATATTCTGCGATAAACACGGAGTATCGCTTCCGGTATTGGTGATAATTTTACTTTTTTCTTCATATCTTCAAACTCCTCGTCAAAGGTATCATCGCCAAGCGAGAAAATATAAAGACTGAATTTGCCGTCAATTTTGGCAATTTCTTTTTTAAAATCATCTATCGCTTGATGATCAAAAACAATACCTGTATATCGCTTTTTGTTTCTGAAAATCTTGTATTGCTTTGTCGTTTTTACTTCTTCAAAAGTATCTTCTTTTATACAAAGCATTTCTGTTGCTTTTTCGGTTAGAGCGATTTTGTTTTTGTCTGTTGGTTCAGCGGGAACAAAAGAGGTTTTAAAATATTTCAGATTGGCAACAATTCCATTCGTTTCACCATATCCAACAATAACTTTTTTTATTCTTGGATAACACACATCCTCTGCAATTCCATTTTCGTTGTTAGTGCATAATATAAACTTTCTTTTACCCCCATCTTCATTGTTGAGCTTTAACAATGCATGACCTGCGGTCCCAGATCCTGCATAAAAATCTAAAACAGTAATATTTTTATTATGTTGTTCGTTAACAATTAAATTAAGTAATTGCAGTATTAATTTTGATGGTTTTGGAAATGGAAAAGTTTTTTCATTTCCAAATATTTCAGTTAATTCTTTTGTTCCATCTTGAGTGAAACAATTATCTATTATTGATAATGGTTTGCCTTTGCGAAATTCTCCATTTTCATCTTTAATATATTGTTTTGCTCGTATGCTGTATTTACCATTTTTAAAAGTAAATTCAATTTCATTGTTTTTAATTGCTTTTTCCATTCTTTCTTTGGACC
Source organism: uncultured Candidatus Peribacteria bacterium (assembly GCA_964525485.1). Lineage (GTDB taxonomy): Bacteria > Patescibacteriota > Gracilibacteria > UBA1369 > LOWO2-01-FULL-3 > DAONBD01. Next base: position 2,198 of record CAZGHH010000004.1, read on the forward strand.
ATACCCATTGTTTGTTTGGCCATATTTCATGCCCTTTATATAAAACTGGATATACTAAGTTTGGTCGATCACCTAAGCTTTTAGTGGCTAATGGCTGTGTTCGATAGCCACCTCGTATTTCAAATTTTTCGTCTTTCTTGCTATGTTTTTTTAATTCAGATTCGCTAATTAAAGCTGTTTGCAGATTTTTAATCGGTCTTTTTGAATAGCACAAAACGTATTCATGTACTGAAATGAATCCGACAGTCTTTGCACCAGCTCCATATTTATTTTTCCAAATTATTTGTTCTACAAAACATTCTTCCCCGAAAATTTCATCGCATATCATTCTTAATTTTGCAATTTCAATATCGTCAATACTTATAAAAATTAATCCATTGTTAGAAAGTAATGATTTTGATATTACCAATCTTTTATATATATGGGACAACCATTTACTATGTCTAAATGCATCATTGCTATCAACTATTTTATCATTATATTTAAAATCGCTTCCTCCAGTATTGTACGGCGGATCAATGTAAATCACATCAATTTTTCCTTTGTGCGTGTAATTTAAAACAGAAAGAGCGTGATAATTGTCGCCCTCAATCAATAAATTTACTGGTTTGTCTTGGTCGGTAATTATCTCTTTGTTTTTTACTTCTTCCAAAACCGGCAATTCAGTTTTGCATTGCTCCACAACATTTTCCGGCTTGTCTTCCCAAACAAGTCCATATTTTTTGCGCTTGCGGAGTTGCTCAATCTCTTTGATTAAGTCATTTCTATCCCAGTTTGTATAATCTTTTTTTGCCATAGTTTTCTATCCAAGTTAAGTATTTGTATTGTATTCGTTTTCCCCTAATAAATAAATCGTTTTCGGAGCGGAGCGGAGAAAACACCTTATATTCCCCTCTATAATAAATAAAAAACAAATTTATTCCCCTTTTTAAAAAGCCTGTCAAAATTCTTTAATAAAAGAAAAATATTTTTTGAATTGCGTATAACTACTATTTTTCTGAACTTTTTAAGAAAAAGTTAAGAAAAAATTTGGGGAAAGTTAAGAAATATTTAAGAGCTGTGAGGTATTGTAGATCATATTTTTTAAAAAATAAAATATGAATGATTTGTATGGTGAAGAGGGGAGGGCTTTGACTATTGTTTCGGGTAGTGAGGGGAAATATTTAAAACAGGTTGAGCGGGAGCTCAAGCTTCGCAATTACAGTCCGAAGTCAATTTCCGCTTATCTGGTGAATTTGAGGGCGTATTTCGAATATCTTCACCTTGAGAGAAGAAGGCCGGACTTGGACGCAATAAAAGATTTTCTGATTCAAATGCACGAGAAGAAATACGCTCCTCAGAGCGTAAACTTGGCGTTGAATTCGATTAAATTTTTTTATCGGAATATTTTGGGAAATCCGTTCAAGATAGATATAAAGTGCGCAAAAAAATCTTTGAAATTGCCGGTGGTTTTGAGTAGGGCGAAGATTTTGGAGATGATCGAAGTGACAAAAAATGTGAAGCACAAACTCCTATTGTCCATCGCTTATGGAGCCGGACTTCGTGTGAGCGAAGTTGTGAAACTCAAGGTTGAAGATGTGGATTTCGCTTCAGGGATTATGCGAATATCTGAATCGAAGGGAAGAAAGAGCCGACTGACTGTTTTGCCGGAAAGAATCAGAGGGGATCTTTTGATATATTTGAAAGATAGAAATGATGGGGGAATTGCCGGTGAATTTGTTTTCCCGAGCAATTGGGGGGGAAGGTTGTCGACCAGATCTTGTCAGAAGATTTTTGAAAGTTCGCTTAAGAAAATTCCGGGAGGTGAGCTTTTGTTAAAAAAAGGTGCGAGTTTTCATTCACTCAGGCATAGTTTTGCGACGCATTTACTCGAGAATGGGACTGACATCAGGGTTGTGCAAAAACTTCTCGGGCACGCGAGCATCAAGACGACCGAAATTTATACGCATGTTTCGGAAGATGTGATCGGAAGGGTAAAAAGTCCGTTTTAACGATTGACTCTTGCGGCCCAGTTGAAAGGGAAAAAGTATTTGTGCCAAAGACTATCTGAGGAGTTGTATTCGTTGTCGAATGAAAAATAATCGATAAGAGTTTCTCTTACTCTGGTCAGTTCTTTTAGGCGTTTTTTGTTTTTTGGATCGTTGATTGTTAATTCTAAAAGTTCGAGAGAGCGGAGGAACGCTTTGTCACTGAATTCTTTGTTTTTTTCACGCCAAGACATGGTGCGTTCGATTTCGCTTCCGACATTTGCCAGCTGTTCAATGAGCGAAAGTTCGAACCATCGTCCGTTTGCCAGATTTTGGTGTTGATATGTTTTGTTTTGAGTCATCTTTTCACGAGTTCGTTAACTATTTTTATGATTTGTTCCTGAATTTTTGGATCATCTACACTACGAGTGCGATTGTTTTGAGATGGGCGTAGATTTATCATTGAATCAAATTCAATCCAATTTTCATCTTGAATTTCCGGATATAGATTTATTCCCCAAAGATCTTTTTGCTGAGATCCGTTTTCAAGGAGAAAAGCTTCTTCATCTGCGTGCAGATCCGCGTCGACTACCATTATTTTTTTTTCTATATCAACCACGGCTTTTACCAAATTTCCAAACATTTTTTTGGACATTTCGGCTAATTCCGGAATTGTGATTTTTTGAGTGACTAGTTGCATGTGTGAAGTATAGTTAATTCGTACTGATCGGGTCAATGTCGATTTTTACGTCGTCTAAAACTTTTGGATCTAAATTTTGTGCGAAATTTTTGAGAAGGGATTGAATAGCTTCGGTGGTTTTGGATTTGATTAGGATGCGATAGCGGTATTTGCCGTGGAGCTTCATGATGAATGCGGGGTAGCATGTGAGTTCGGTAATCTGAGATTTTAAATCAGCCACTTGTTGATTTAAATCCGTTCGTGGGTTTGAAGGAATTTGTTGATCTGAAACGATTTGTTGATCCGAAATCGTGGGATTGTTCAAAAAATTTTTGAGCTTTAGCTCAAGTTCTTCTGCTTTGAGTTTTGCTTTGTTGAAGTTTGTGTTTTCAATACTCAATACGGCGAGGTTGCTGAATGGGGGATAGTTGAGGATGCCACGTTGGCTTTTTTCGGATTGATAAAAAGCGTTGTAGTCGTGGGTGGTCGCGGCTTGTAATGCAAAGTGGTCGGGTGAATAAGTTTGAATTATTACTTGGCCTTTTTCGTGACTACGTCCGGCGCGTCCGGCGACTTGTGTGAGGAGTTGAAAGTTTCGTTCCGACGTGCGGAAATCCGGCATATTGAGTCCAATATCGGCGAGTACGACTCCGACCAAACCTACGTTCGGGATATGGAGACCTTTGGCAATCATCTGTGTGCCGATTAAAATGTCCGCTTCATGTTTTTTGAATGAACTATAAATTTGTTCAAAGCTGTCTTTGTGCGAAGTGGTATCCTTGTCTGCTCGCAGTATTCTGGCGTTTTTGAACAATTTTTTTGTTTCTTCTTCGATACGTTCTGTGCCGATGCCGAGGAAACGAATATTGGGCCCAAAGCAGACCGGGCAGTTGATCGGGATTTTTCCGATTTTCCCACAGTGGTGGCAGATGACGACCGGATGTCCCATAGTGCGTGCGTGGTATGTCATCGGGATGTCGCATTCGGAGCAAGTTAGCTTGTATCCGCAGTCGCGACAAACGATCGAGCTTGCCGATCCGCGTCGATTGAGGAATAGGATCACTTGTTTGTTTTGTGCGAGTGTTCTCTCAATAGCGTCGTTGAGGTCATCGGAAAAAATCGATTTGTTGCCTTTCTTAAATTCTTCGCGCATGTCGATGATCGAGATGTCCGGTAGCTGGGAAGCTCCGATGCGTTCGCGCAGTGTGAGGGTCGAGTCGCGGTATTTGTACGCGGTTTCGATGCTTGGCGTTGCGGAGCCGAGGATTATAGGAAGAATGCGCGGACCCATTGTGTGTTCTGTGTTTTCTTGTGATCGGCGTTTTTCTTCGAGCTCTTGGATTTTTTCCGCGATCGTGTGGGCGTGATATCTGGGGGATTGATCTTGTTTATATGAGAGTTCGTGCTCTTCGTCGATGATGATGATTCCGAGGTTTGTGAAAGGGGAGAAGATCGCCGATCTTGAGCCTATTACCAATGGTTTTTTATTGGATTTAATATCTTTCCACATTTTGAATTTTTCGCCTTCGGAGAGACGACTGTGAATAACTGCCGCTTTGAATTGTAGGCGAGATTCGAAGTATTCGACTGTTTGGGGTGTGAGCGAAATTTCGGGGACGAGGATGAGAACTTGTTTTTCTTTTTCGAGAAAGTATCGCGCGAGGTGTGCGTATATTTCGGTTTTGCCGGAGCCTGTTATCCCATGAATTAAAAATTTGTTCAACCGTGACGTTTCCGAGATGTTTTTAGTGGCACTTTCTATATCTTTTTCTTGGCTATTTATATCTGTTTTTGTGCTATTTTTTTGTTCAACTTGGTTCGTGACTCTATTTCTCGAATTTACGGCTTCATTTTCCGAATTTTCCGTCAAGTTTGCGGTTGAATTTTCGATCTCTGCAATGATTTTGTCGAAGACTTTTTGTTGGTCGACTGATAGAGTTTTAAATTCTTTTTTCGCTGGGATTTTCTCTCCTTTTGCGGTAAGTCGTTTGTTGAGACGCATTTCTTTTCCCTTGAAAATTTTTGCCGGGATGAAGAGTTTCAAGACTTTGAAAAGCGGTGTGAAATAATATTCGGAAACAAATTTGATAAGTTCTATCTGAGTTGATGTGAGCAGAGGTTCTTCACCGATAATCCCGGAAATTTCAACTGTTTTGAAAGGTGGTTCTTTGTCATTAATTTCCCAAATCAAACCTGTTTTCTTGGCTTTTCTTAAAGAGATTTCCACGAGCATTCCTGTGCGTAAATTTGGCAACAGAGAGTCCGGAATTTTGTAAGTCAAAAAATCTCCCTCACCGATTTTTTGTTGAAATGCGACTACTGCGTACATATAAGTTCGTGCGTAAAATTAGAAAAGCATGGACTTACTCTATCACAATTGGCTTAAGAATTTAAGTTTACTACGACTTTACTTTTTTTCTATGATTTCTATTCCAGCCGCTCTCATCAATTCTGCGATTTCTTGCAGAGTCTTGCCTGTGGAAAAAGCATCGTCAGCGATGGTGTGAGCGACGACTTCTGCAGTTTCATCTACAGCGACTCTGATGAGTAGGCGAGAGTTATCTGTTTCACCTACATCTGATTTGTCTGTCAGTCTGTAGATTCCGCCATCGGCCGTTATGCTCATTACGTCAATTTCATGACCTGGTGCTTCATTCATGTTTTTAATTGTTATGAGTTATATCTTTTTTTTCCAATACGTAATACAACATTGGAGTCATTACTAATGTGAATATTGTCGATACCGAAAGACCTACCGCTAATGTGACGCCTATCCCTCTCCAGAATTCATCCGCCATAGCTACGGGGATTGCCCCGATGACTGTTGTGATAGTGGTTAAGAGTATTGGTCTCACTCTTGATTGTGAAGCATTTATTATTGCTTCTTTTAATTCCATTTTTGATTCTGTGCGATTCGAATTAATTCTGTCGATCATTATTATCGCATTATTAACTACGATTCCGGCTAACGCCACTATGCCTATAAATGCCGAAAACGATAAATTCAATCCGAATATCATTAACCCCGGCAAAACTCCTATCAAGCTCAATGGCACGGTTACCAACACTATAATTGTTTGTCGTATTGAATTAAATTCAATGATTAAATTCATCATAATGAGTATAACCGCTATCACCATAGCCAACCCCAGTTCGCTAAAAGATCCTGTAATACTTTCGAAATCTCCTCCGTAGTTTATTTGATAACCTTTTGGTAATTGATATTCTTTTAATTTTTCTTGTATTTTTGTCGTTACTTCCACAGAGGTGACGTCGTTTGTGATGTCGGAATAAACTTGTGCGAAGCGGGTTTGCTCTCTATGTTCTATCGATGAAAGGCTTTCGACGAACTCATATTTCCCCAAATCTTTTAGTGTGACCATGTATCCTTTTGGACTTGGTATTTGAAAATTTTCGATGTCGGTAAGAGTTGGTTTTTCTATATCGTATTTTAATTTTATATCTGTATCTTTGCCGTTCAATGTGATTTCTGTGGCTGTTTCTCCCTGAACTATTGCGCGGATCGTACTTGCAACTGACGCCTCGATGAGCCCGTGGAATGTTAATTTACTTTTGTCCAATTTAAATACGAATTCGTTCAAACCTTGTTCGAGATTGTTTCTGACGTTCCTTGTTCCTTCCACGTTTTTTATTATTTCTTCTACGTCGTTTGCGATGACTTTTAATGTTGGGATATCCGATCCTTCAATGTTTATTACTACCGGCGCGTCGCTTGGCGGACCTTGTTGCAAGTCTTCCACCGTGACTTTTCCCTCAGTTATAGATTCTTTGATTTTTTTGCGAAATTCATCTGATATTTCATAGCTTGTTCGTTTACGATTTTCTTTTTCTACGAGGTTCACCGTTAGGTTTGCTATGTTTGAATTTGTGCTACTCATACCACTACTTGCTCCGGATAATCCGGCTGATTGATTTGAGCCTATAATTGAAACGAAATTTTTCAATTCCGGAATTTCTTTTGCGAGGTCTTCAACTTTTTTTGTGAGACGTGTTGTTTCTTCGATTGCCGTGCCTTTTGGTGTTTCAATGCTGACTATGAAGTAATCTATGTCTACACGTGGAAACATTTCTGTCTTGAGAAATCCTGTCGCTGGAAGAGAGATTGCTCCAATTAATAAAATGCTTACGAAAGCAATAAACAATCTTCTGTTTGATTTCGATTCTATTAATTTAACAACTCGATTTTCTTGGCGCTTTTTGATGTAATTTATTATTGGATCCAAAATGCTTTTGAAGTTTTTATTTCTAAATTTTTCTTCGTTTATATATCGTGTCGCAAGAGCCGGGATCAGTGTAATCGCTACGAAAAGCGATGCGATGAGCGTGACGGTTAATGTTATTGGAAGTGTTTTTATAAATTCTCCAATTATTCCGCTTACGATTAACATTGGCAGGAATGCGAATATCGTTGTTGAACTCGATGAGACGATAGCCCATTTGAATGTTTCGATTGCGAGCATCGCGGAGTCTTTGCTGGAATACCCCCTGGACATGTTCGTGTGAAACGCTTCCATCATTACGATCGAATTATCTACCAACATTCCTATTGATATTACCAGTGCGAACATTGTCAGGCTGTTTAATGTTTCGCCAAGCATTAAAAGTATCGGGAATGCGATAAGTATTGAAATTGGGATTGATAAACTTGAAAGAATTCCTTCTTTTAAGCCTAGAGCCAGGAACATTAAAACTATAATCAAAATGAATGTCTGAACTCCACTGCCGAGCAGATTATTCAAATCGTCTCGTGTGTATTTTGCGTTGTCGCTGGCTATTACCACTTCGACGTCTTCGGGGATTACTCCGTTTTGTTTCAGTTCTTCTATTTTTGCGTTTGATTCATCTGTCACTTCCAGGATATTTCCACCTGTTTTCTTATATATTGCCAATGATATCGCGTTCTTTGTATCGTTTTTGTCTCCGATTCTAGATAGGGTGGACGGTTTTTCATTTTTGAATTCCACATCCGCAATGTCTCCTAAAAGAATACCGTTTTTTATGATTATTTTTTGAATGTCTTCTGTGTTTTGAATTCGTCCTTCAAAACGTATGGAGTAGTTGATTTCATCTATTTCGATTGTTCCGGCCGGAATTGTGAGATTGTTGTATTTGATCGCGGACGAAATGTCGGTAATTGATAGGTTTGCGGATTCCAATTTCTTGTGATCCAATGTCACGATAATGTTGTTTTCTATTTCTCCGTTTATATTGATTTTTAATACTCCTGGGACGCTTTGAATTTCATCTTTTACGTCTCTTGCAATTTCATTTAATTCTACCGTGGAAATATCTGAAACAAGTGAAAACGTTATGATAGGGAAGTCGGTCAGAGCTATTTCAATTACTTCCGGGCCTATAGTGTTGTCCGGAAGACTCGATGAGATTTTGTCGCTCGCTTCTTGTAATTTGTTTAATCCATCACTTAATTCTACAGATGTATTGAATTGGACCGTTACTACCGAAACTCCGAATCCGGATGTCGAATTCAATTCCTCTATATCTGTGAGGTTTGCCACCTCTTTTTCTATTGGTTTTGTTAATAATTCTTCTGTGTCCGAAGGAGTTGCTCCCGGTAAAACTGTGTAAATAACTCCAATCGGGACTTTTACTTCGGGCATCGATTCTTTTGGAATCGTCATGATCGAATAAAGACCTGTAACCAAGAGTCCTATTATCGTGATTCCGGCAACAACTCTTTTTCTGACAAAATAAGTCCACGGACTTGTTTGTGCTTTCTCTATTTTTTTCTGCTCTACGTTATTTTCCATATTATTGTCGTGGTACTTTGTAGGCAACTTTATCACCGTCTTTCAAGAATGTTGATGTTGATATCGCGATCACTTCTCCATCTGACAATCCTTCTGTTACTTCAATAAAAGATCCGATTATTCTGCCTCTTTTAATTTGTCTTTTTTCGACAGTTCTATCTGTTGAAATGACTTTGACAAAATATTTATCATTTTCTATCGAAACTGTTTTTAGCGGAAGAAATATTTTTTGGGTTTTTGGTGCGAATTTGATTTCCACGAATTGTCCTGAAATTAGACCTGTTGTTGATGAAAGTTTTATTTTGACTGTGATTTTTTTGTTGTATGCGGATAGGGCAGGGCTAATTTCCATAATGGCTCCTGTTGTTGTGATTTCATTTGTTGAAACCATTACGCTGTCTCCTGTTTTTATTAATGCTAATTCGTCTTCATTGATCGATGTTGTTATCTCCATTGAATCCAGGTCTTGTACTATCGCGACGACTTGTCCCGGTCCTGTAAGATTATTTAGTGTTGCATCTATGGACGTGATCGTGCCTGAGATAGGGGATTTAACATTCAAAGATTCATTCTGAAGTTTGGCCAGTTCCGCACCGTTTTTTGCTTGGAGGAGGCCTGATTCGGTTTGTATGAATTGCAGTGAGTATTGGTTCTGTATGCTTTCTACGGCTAGGATCGCTCCTTCCAATTGTCGTCTCGCGACGTCTATACTCAAGTCTGTTTGGTCTGTTTGGATATCTCTGCTGATTTCAGCCTGATCTTGTTGAGATTTTAATTGTTTGTATTTCGCCAATGTTTCCTGATAAGCGGGAGTAGATTTTCCTTCCGGTATTTCTTCCATTGCATCTAGGGCGTCTTTCAAGTCGTCTATGGTATCATCCAAGTAATCCTCTTGCTCTTCATATAAATCGTCCGAATTTTCACGTGTTTTCAATGCAGTTTCGAACGATTCTTTTGCCGTGTAATAATTCAATAATGTAGATCTGATGCTTGTTTGAGCGCTTTGGTCCAATTTGATTAACGAATCGTTGATTTTATCCAAACTCTCAAGGGCTGTTTCGTAATTCAATCTTGTAACTTCAGATGAAAGGCTGTTTCCGAGAGTTATCAGTGTCTGGCCTTTGCGCACTTTGTCTCCGAGTTTGACTGATATTTTTGTAACTTTTCCACTTGTTTCCGGCATAACTATCGCTTGTGTGGCAGATTTAATTTCTCCATTTTTGGAGAAATTAATGTCGTTTTTTTGTCCGACCGTAAAAATTTCGATTTCTTTTGCCGGTGTTTCTGTTTGCTGCACTGTTTCTTCTTTTGCGAATGGGTTCGAGCAACCGGAAATAACGCTCACGCTAATTATGACGCTTACCATGCTTAATGTTGCGAACTTGTTTTTTTCAAATATTTTCATTGATTGGTGTATTAGATAAATCGTTGGCAAGAATAAAGGAGGTTAATATACATCTTTTAGTAAAATAGTCAACTTCATTCATTTTCATTCGTGATTTGTTATATGCGCTTTACCTGCTACATTTGCGTACTTACTATAATTTATGACTATTACCGGTATCTACTATCACTATTATGACGAAAATCACTATAAAAATTTAGAAATGAATCGTTTAAATTGGCTGTGCGGTTGTAGAATTTTATTTTGGATTTTTTGATTCTAAACGCTGTTTTGAAAGATATAGATGATGTTTGAGTTTTATTAATTTGATTGTAAATCCTGCTTCTTTGATTCGCTTGTATCGCTGTATCGATACAGCGATACAAAGACGATGGGAAAGTGGATTCCAAATCGATTGTAGAAATCTCAGAAACACTATCGAGGTAATGGCAAAAATAGGAATCGATGATTGAGTGGGATTTTTCTGGCAATGCTCAAAATTGACCAATTAAATTATATAAAAATGGGAAAAAACAGTGATTAAAAAATTTAATTATAGAGGAGTGGTAGGATGGGAAAGCGAAATTTAAATACGATAATTTGAAAATGAAAACTAAGGGGCTAAGGTAATTATAATGATTTTTATGGTAAATGCGTGACAATGAAAAAAAGACTATAATTTCAAAACTATTATTAGAGAGTCGGGTTTTACGTTTTGTGTATCCGAGATGCTTGACGAAAATCTATAATCCTGTATAATATCATCTTTTCAAGATTCGAATCAGAATTTAAGCCAAACTTATGCATATCCAAAATACTCAAAATTGTTTAGAAAAAAGTGTCGTCATGGAAGGGTTTTTGAAAATTAGAGAAGCGTTGATGTATGATGTTCTTTTTGTGAGTGGGATGGATGGGTTTGTGAAAAAATTCAACTTCGAAAGACAGGCCAGACCACTTGTGAAACACGATTGGTTGTATGAGTAAGTAAAGCTTTTACTTTGATTTCCAATAGGGAAAATCTCTCCTCACTACGAAATTAGCGAGCTAATTTCTTGTTTGGAGTCCTTCGCTTCACAAAGAGCGTGGTCTTTGTTCCGCTACGGATCGATTTTCTCGCTACTATCTTGGTACACCCGACAGGAGTCGAACCTGTAACCCTCGGTTCCGAAGACCGATGCTCTATCCAGTTGAGCTACGGGTGCATGGCATTAGATTTTAAAAGCCGACCTTTCAGAGGTCGGCTTTTAGTTTATAGTTGTTGAGCTCTCAGTTCAAGTAATTTACTTCTTAGTTCAGATAATTTGCTCTCAGTTCAAGTAATTTACTTCTTAGTTCAAATTATTTGCTTCTCTTTTCGTTAGGCAATTTGCCTAGTCAAGTCGTTAAATTATTTACTTCTTTTATCAGACCATTGTTTCCATATTACCAATCCTGCTGTGGCGACAAATATTGATGAGTATGCGCCTATACCTATTCCAAATATAAGAGCCAATATGAAATATCTGATAGATTCCGCTCCGAAGAACGTTCCAATAAACATAACGACCAACGCAACGAGAGTTGTACTGCCTGTTATCAAAGATCTCCACAATGTTTGGTTCAAAGATTTGTTTACTATATCTTCGATTTTTTCGTCTTTTGAAGCCAGTTTCGCATTCTCTCTAGTTCTGTCAAAAACAACGATTGTGTCATTCACAGAATAACCTAAGACAGTTAACATCGCTGTGATAAATAATGCATCTATCTCAACATTAAATATCGCTCCTAAGATTACGAAGAACCCCATAGTGATAAACAAATCGTGGATTACTGCTATGATTGCTGTGATACCGAATCTCCATGGATTCAATTCTTTTGGAACTTTTCTGAAGGCGAATGCTACGTAAATGATAATTCCGATACTTGCTATCAATATCGCGATTAATGCTTTTTCTTTGAATGCGTTTCCTATTGTAGCACCCACTGTTGTGAACTTTTGTTCATTCAAATTGCCAAATTCTTCTTCCAATTCAGCCACGACTTTATCGTGTGTTGTCGAGTCCATATATTTACTTTTCAACATAAATGCTCCCGTGGAAGCCTGAGTGAGAGATGCGTTTTTGAAATCTATTGTGATTTTTTCTTCAACTGCTTTTGTGGCTAGTGGGCCGCCTGACGCTATTCCTTCTTCTTTTAATTCATCTTGAATCTCAACTAATTTTGTTTGAAGCTCTTGTTTAGAAACTTCTTTGTCAAATTTAAATTCCATCAACGTTCCTCCTGTGAAATCCTGACCGAGTTTCACTCCAAAGACCAAAATCACTAATAAAGAAATCACAGTCAAAACTCCCGAGAACCCTAATATTTTTTTGAAACTTTTTATGAAATTGAATTTTGGATATTCAGGTTTGTTTAAATTAATTCCGAAGTATTTCGGGTCTTTTGTAATTTTTGTATTCGCAAGCCCCAACATCAATGTTTTTGTTATCGTTATTGCCGTGAACATTGACACCAAGACACCGGCCGCGAGGTTGAATGCGAATCCTTTAATTAATGAGCTTCCAAAATAAAACAAGATCGCGCATGTGATTAATGTAGAGTAGTTTGAGTCGCGTATAGAGCTCCAAGCTCTGAAAAATCCTTCTTCGACTGCTGATGTATAGCTTTTCCCGCTTCTTATTTCTTCTCTAATTCTTGCGAAAATCAAGACGTTTGCATCGACCGCCATACCTACTGAAAGTATGATTCCGGCTACGCCCGCGAGAGTCAATACAATTGATGTTTTGAGTATATAGACAATGAAGAATAGGAGTACACATGAGAGTATAAATGATATGATTTTTTCTCCTGCTCCGTCTTTTGAATTCAAAGTTTTTGCAACTAACACTCCAAAAATTATTAAAGCTATCGGTAGGCCGACTACTAGAGGTAATGCTGATTTCACCAAGAACAACATTATGATGCCATAGATAGCCAGAGCTATTGATGCGATGACACCTGGGAATCTATATATTGCTATCATGACTAATGCAACCGCGAAGAACGCTATCAATGCCGACCATTTGCTTGCGTTTAACGCGTCAGCTCCGAGTGTGGCTCCCAAGCTCGTTTCACCTGTCAGGACTATCGGTGCCGGGATTGCTCCAGTATTTAGGTCGCGTGCTAGGTTTGAAGCTTCTTCTTGAGTGAAACTACCTGTTATTTGAGCGCTTCCTCCTGTGATTTTCTCATTAACTCTTGGTGAAGAGATTTTTTCTCCTCCTACGAATATCGCGACCGGTTTGCCTACATTTTTCTCTGTTATTTCTTCGAATAGTTTTGCGCCTTCTTCGTCGAATTGGATCGAAATGTATGGTTGGTAGTATTGGTCGACTTGAACCTCTGCGTGTTTGAAGTTTTTACCCGTCAAACCTGTGTCTTGCCACAGATCAGGCATTGTTGAGAAACTGATTAATTCGTATTTGAATTGTTTTTCTTTTTGATTGTTTAAGATGTTGTCGGCTTTGATGATGTGATAGCCGAATTCCGTCTCTATTATATCTGATACTTGACTGTTTTCTGTCAATTCGAGCGCGGCGTCTTGGAATTCTTTGACGTATGTACCGTCTTCCGCTACAGGAGCGGAAAGTTTTCCGCCAGAGTCTTTGTTGCTAGGATCGTCTGAGTAGTATTTTGCTACGTCTGTGAACGTCTTGCCTTCTTTTAATTGAGCTTCCGCTTCTTTTGCTCTTGTTAGAGCTTCTTCTTTTGTTCTTGTAATTTCATCTGATGCGTTAGCGGCGTCTTTGTATGCTATTAAAATATGACTAGCTTCAACTTTTTTGTCTTCTCTTACTTCTTCACGAACATCTACTAATTTTAGTATTCCGACAGCTGTATTTTCTTGAGTTTCGCCTGCGTCGTTGATGATGTATGTTCCGCCGATTGAAACCAATGTGTTTCGGACTGTTCCTGCGGCCATGGATGAAACGGCTGTTTTGATCGCTTCAGGGGTGATTTCATCTGCAAATTTGTAGTCGGCGGTTTCGTATTTTACTCTTGATGGATTTATTAATGCTTCTTCTCTTCCGATTGCCGCAAAATTTTCACCGTTTTTTGCTAAAATTTTATCCAATACTGTTTGTGCAGTTGCTCTTATTTTTTCGATTTCTTCAGGGTCAACTTCGTCTTTTCTTTCTTTGAATTCAAGTTGAATGGTTTTTCCAACCGTATCTTTTGCTTTTTGAAGACTTACTTCTTTTTTCTCATCTAGAGTGATTGTCTCTATGTCTTTGTTTTCACCCAAATATTTCACGACGTCTTCTTGAGTGATTATCGCGGTATTTGCTAATTCCACAATTATGTGAGTTTCATCTCCGACTGACGATGTGTAGATATTTGGTTCAGCTACTCCGAGTCCGTTTACACGTTTATTGATTACTTCCAAAACTCCGTCGACGATTTTTTCTCTGTCTTCTTCAGGGACTGATCTTAGGTCAATTTTGTAATCCAGTTGTGATCCACCTTGCAGATCCAGTCCTAGATTTATTTTTTGATCGCGCAATGCTTCAGGGAAGCGAAGTGCGTTTTGTACGCTGTTTGGGGCATCGAATAGCGCGAGGACAAGTGTTATACCTAGTATCGCGATTACTTGCCATGAGAAGAATTTCTTTAACATTGTAGAGAGGTTAGATATATGAGTCCGGGACTCTACTATAATGGGTAGCCGAGTTTGGGACTTAAGTGTTTGCTAATTTCTTGTCCAATTCTTCATTGTTTCCTTTTCCTGTTCGCCCGTAGTCGTCAGAAAGTTTTACTACATCGTCAAGGTCTGGAGTCGATACTTCCAGAACTGTGGTGTCCTCGATTGCCTCGAGGCGGTGGATAGTATATGGAAGGACGTCCATTTTGTCACCTTCGTTTAAAATTTTCTCTTGCAGAGAGTCCTGATTTGTTCCGTATGTAAATCGTGCTTTTCCTTTCAAAATGTACTGAGTTTCTTCTTTTTTCTCGTGATATTGGAGGCTGTACCTGTGGCCTTTCTTGATTTCTAAGATTTTGCCTGCGTAGGCGGCTTCTGGCGTGTCGGTGTGCGCGAACCATATTTCGCGTCCCCATGGTTTGAGTTTTATCTGTGGTTTATCGAGCATTTTTTAAGGTTTAAATTTGGTTGTTTGTGTGTTGATTATTTTTGGTGTGATTATTGCGATGGCTATTTGTTTGCGGTGTTGCGTTTATTTCCGTATAAATATCACAATGATCGTTCGTTCCATCGTGTCATTATTTTTTAGTGTTTTTTTCTGCATATTTTTTTTTGTAAATCTCAAGCTCTTTGATTTTCTCTTCACGGCCGGTTTCGCGGAGTTCTGCAAAAAGTGTGTCCCATGTGCCGATGTCGCTCCAGCCGAGATTACTGAGTATGATGCGAATTTCTTTTGGATCTATTTTCTCCATAATTGCATAGTCGATCGAGATTTTGTCGAGAGTAGGGTAGACTGCTTCAATTACGGACGTGACTTGTGGATCCGTGAACGGATTTGGATTTTTAACAGTGGTATTAGATGTTGATGCTGTAAACGCGGCGTCTATTTTCATTAATTTTTCGTATGAATCCGGCGCGTGTAATGCGAATTTTTTCAGGAGTGTGGACGCTTTCCATACATAGATGCCTGTGTTCCAGGCGTAATCTCCGGATTCAACAAATTTCTTTGCTGTTTCCAGGTCGGGTTTTTCTGTGAAATTCTTTATTTCGTATATATCTGTGTCGTCGATTGTGTGCCATTTCGGTCCGAGATGGACGTATCCGAGGCCTGTGTTCGGACTGAGTGCCGGCACTTCCACTATATTTAATGTTGATTCGGAAGCGGCAATTTGTTCTGCTATACGCAGTGATTCTTCGAATTGTTGTTTGTTTTTTATTAAATGATCCGAGTAGATAATTGCCATTACTTCGTCTTCTCCAAATCTGTTATTTATAATAGTTGCGGCGAATCCGATGCAGGAAGCTGTGTCGCGCAAAGCTGGTTCAATTATTATATTTTCTTTTGGTATGTTTGGAGCTTGTTTTTCTATGTAATGTAAAAAAGATTCATTAATCGCGATAAAAATGTCTTCAGGCTCAAGAAATGAGACTCGATCAATAGTCTCTTGAAGGAGTGTTTTTTCACTAACAAGTGAATGAAATTGTTTTGGTTTTTCAGGAGTGGAGAGTGGCCAAAGCCTGGTTCCACCTCCTCCCGCGAGAATTACTGCTTTCAAGTTTTGGAGGTTATTTTTTTAAAAGTCATTATCGTATTTTCGTTTGATATTCACTTGGCGGATTTTAGCATTAAAGGTTTTAAATTTTAAGGTTGAGGTGTTGCAAAAATGAATGAAAAATGCTATAATTGCGTATTGATTATTTTTAATCGAGAAAAATAAATATAAAAATATGGACCAATTGCAAAATTTAATAAGTCCTCAGTCTGAAAACAAAAAAGTTTCCGGTGGTTTTTTAAATCAGATAGGAAAAATAAAATTGGGAGCTTTGTCGTTTATTGCTTTGACAGTGTTGATTGGTAGCGGATATTTAATATTTTCAGCTTTCGGATTGAATTCGTCAGAACCGCCAGCTTTGATGTTGGAAACTTCTACACTTGCGCAAGGTATGGCTAGAAGTTCGGTGAAACAAATTCCCGGGTTTGCAAAATTTACAAAAGAAGATGTAGAGGCTTATGAATGTAATCCTAAATTTGAAATTACTTTGGGGACTAGGGTTGCGCATCTTTTTGCGAAACAAAAGACTTCTTTGAAAGATATAGTTTCTGCTATACACCCCGTGGAAGGATCTCAATATTTGATTGCGTTTTACGATCCGTCTCCTTTAAAAGACGGTTTGAAGCCTATTTATTATGTATATCCTACCGAAAAAGCGCCTTTTGTAAGTAATAGATCTTTTAAAGTTCAAGGAATTACAGACGGAGAATTTGAAATTCCGGCTTACAGAGGCTTTCATATTCTTATCGACAATGCAGATACTCTTTTCTGTAAGGGATCTCTTTTTAAGACATCTTATGATGGAATTTGGTACACAAAAGATGGTAAAGAAATTTCATTTGAGGCTACTGCAAACATTTTGAAATCTATGAGAGTTTTGCCCAAAGGATGGGTGATGCTACCTGCCGGCAATAACACTGCTATCATTGGAGGTTTCCATGATTTGTTCGGGAAAGATGTTATAAAAGTTGCTTATTATATGGCTGATTCCGGCGATTTCAAGAAATTTGATTATGACAAAGACTGGAATAGTGCTACTGAGACGGGTACGAAGCTGAAATATAACGCAGTTTGGTTTTATTTAAAGAAAGATGTGAACGTCGCTCATATTATTGATGAAATTTTAGGAATGTTGGAAGAACAAAACGGTGGTTCTGTTCGTGAAGTTAAAGAAAATAAGGTGAAGGTAGTCGAAGAAATGGAGGAGGATTCAGAGGCTGAAACTGATTCTGAGGTTGACGTCGATTCTGATGTTGAGGGTTCAGGTGAAGATGTGACCGAGGTGTCGGAAGATGAATCTGATGAGGGATTAGGTGGTAATTCTGAGGTAACCGGGTACGGGTATACCGGAAATGAAACATATTTAGGAAATAGTATGGAGATGATAGTTGATGGGATTGATAATCGTTTGCAAAATTTTCAGGTTATAGGGGTTAATTCGTTTAATGATAATGAATTGGCGATTTGTTTTAATGTTGACTTACATCAGCCTGATATTTCTCCTTCTGATTTGTTTAGTATTGCCGAATATGAAGGCGGCGCTGTTTTGGATATTCTTGGGTGGGGAAGTGGTATTTGCTTGGATTGTGATCATTATTTAAGTGTAGTTATTGATCCGTCTCAGATTATTGATGGAAAGAAGTATTTATTGACTATAAAAGAGTTGAATAATTATTCCTTTGTGTTCGAGATTTTAAATAAAAATAAAATTTAAAATAAAAATAAATAACCAAAATTCAGTATGAATCAGTTACCAAATCTTGGGACAGGCAAAAAGCCAAGTAAAAAATTATTTGCTATTTTAGCCACAGCATTTCTGGCTGTACTTGGAGTCGTGGGGTACATCTCTTTGGCTGGAGATACAAATGACGCACCTCCTTATCTTGAAATGGATACATCTTCATTGATGCAGGGAAAGCTTAGCAAACTTAAAGGGTTTGCAGAATTAAAAACTTCCGATAAATATTCTTGTGTGGAAGGGAAAGAGGTTATATTGGCAAAAGGGATAAATTATATTTTTTCAACTCAACCTATGACTTTTGTGGATATCGCTAACTCGTTGAAATTTGACAAGAAAGATGGACAGTATTTGATCGCTTTCTTCAGTCCTGGTGATGATAGAGCGGGAAAAGGATTTGATAAAGAAGGTTGGTATTTTTACCCAACATCTCATGCTCCATATAAAACTATGAATGATAAGGGTGTAGGTTATAGTCGTTTTGATATAGAAAATGGAGATGGTATAGAATACGTGGTTCCGCCATATAGAGGGTTTGTCATTACTGTTAATAATTCAGAGACGAAAATCTGTGGTGATAGTTTGAAATTGGCTACCGACAAAGAAGTTTTTGCGAAATTAGCAGATGGAGATGTTTTCATGAAGCTTCTATATGAAGATATGAAGTATTGGCCGAAGGGGTGGATTATGATGCCTTTTGGAATAGACGTTGCGGCTGCTTTAAAAGATGGTAACTACGATTCAGCTCTTGGATTTGATTTTTCGCATGTCTTTATGCAGACCGATAGGGCTACTTTTGAAAAAGAATTTACCGCTGAAGATAAAAATGATTATTTGATGTTCTGGGTGAAGATGAATAAGGCTTTTGATTGGGAGAAATTCTGGAATGATCTGAAGGAGGTAGAGGATGCAGAGGAGGAAGAGGATATTGATGATCCTACAGACGGATACGGTGATAATGATAATGGGGATGAAGATGAAGATGAAAGCGGATATGGTTATAATGAGGGGGACGAACTATCTACAGATACTGACGGGGATGGGGTAGTGGATGACTCTGACAACTGTTCTACTGTTGCTAATTCTGATCAAGCCGACTCTGA
This sequence comes from uncultured Candidatus Peribacteria bacterium, assembly GCA_964525485.1. Classification (GTDB taxonomy): domain Bacteria; phylum Patescibacteriota; class Gracilibacteria; order UBA1369; family LOWO2-01-FULL-3; genus DAONBD01. Next base: position 21,071 of record CAZGHH010000004.1, read on the forward strand.
CAATGATGGTATTGGTGATGTCTGTGAGGAAGAAGAAGAAGAAGAAGATGTTGTTTTAAAAATAAGCGGTATTTCTTATGAAAATGGGGTTGTTAAGATAGTTTTTAATGAGGATCTGATTGGTCTTAAAGTTGATGTAGCGAGTATTAGTTTGGATTATTACATTGTTGATGAAGCAGGAGGGGATGATGTGTATGAATCAACAAATATTTTGGATGATTTCGAGTTAAATGTAACAGATTCTATTGTTACGATTCTTGACTCTTATAAATTAAAAGTAGGGGGTAATTATATTGTAAGTATTCCTGATGAGTTTTGTGCTTCTACGAATTGTATATTTGAAGATTCTGGTAGTGTTTTTACTATGCCAAATGTACTTGTGGAGGGTGCTGTATATGATTCTTCTAAGAATCAAATAAAAATTAGTCTTGATAGAATTGTATATGCTTCAGCAGGCATGGGTATTAAAGTCTATAAATCTGAAGAAATCAATGAAGAAAATTTAGTTGATCTTGGTACGCCGCTGTCTTTATCTTTAGAAGGTGGTACTGATGTTTATTCTGGTAATATTGTTGTGGTTGATATTTCAACGAATCTTGTTCCAGGAGATTATATTGTTGAAATAGATGGACTAACCGATATTACTGGACAGAAAGATGTGATAGACCCCTCTCATAAATCTACACAATTTGTGGTTCCTATAATAAAAACGGTTCCTACTGATCCGTTTGATTCTGATCCTCAGTTACCTCCTACCCGTAGGTAGTTGGTATTAATCTCTACCTCCTCCTCATCGCAAATTGATATCCGCCGATTAATAGCAGGCCTAGAATGATTAAATAGATCATTTCCGGGCCTGTTTCAGATATTTCTCTGTCTGAATCCGATACCTCATCGGCTATGGGAGCCGGAGCTGTGGTAGCCGGAGGAGTGGTCGTCGTTGGAGTAGTTGTTTGTTTGATGTAATAACCTGAGGAGCTGGAGGATCCGGATGAACTTGATGAAGAATCTGATTCCAATTCCAAAGATGGTGGAATATCATCGGCTTCTTCTATTGAAAATGCATCTGGGATACTTGGTGGAGCATCTTCAGCGAAAGCGGCTAATGAAAAGATGTTTGCTAAGACTACAATCGATAAAAGCGTGAGGAATTTTTTCATAGGAATTTTATGTTTAATAATTTGAGGGATTTCTCTGTGATTTTATTTTGTTTTGCCTTGTTTTGCAACTTTTTCTGTGGCTGATTTGATTTTCGCAGTATCGCCTACGTAGTAGCGACGGATCGGATTCAGTTTTTTATCAAATTCATAAATCAACGGAATTCCTGTAGGAATATTCATTTCAGCTATGTCTTTGTCCGAAATGTTATCTATATGTTTTATTAACGCTCTCAAACTGTTGCCGTGTGCAACTATCAATATTTTTTTATCTTTTTTTAACAATGGGACTATTTCCTTTTTCCAGTATGGGACCACTCTTTTTACTGTGTCTTTCAGACATTCTGTTAATGGTAATTCTTTTGCTTTTAATTCTTTGTATCTAGGGTCTTTTCCCGGATATCTTTTGTCAGTTTTTTTCAATGGTGGTGGGGGAGTTGCGTAGCCTCGTCTCCATTTCGAGAATTGTTCTTCTCCGTATTTTTTTAAAGTTTCCGCTTTATTTAATCCTTGCAACGCTCCGTAGTGGCGCTCATTTAATTTCCAAGAATTCACTACCGGGATCCACATCAAATCCATTTTTTCCAGCGCGAGCCAGAGAGTTTTCACAGCTCTTTTCAAAACCGAAGTATATGCAATATCGAATTTAAATCCTTTTTTCTTCAAGATTTCTCCAGATTCCATCGCTTCTTTGACTCCTCTATCCGACAGATCCACATCCGTCCATCCTGTGAATTTATTTTCTTTATTCCACAGACTTTCGCCATGACGTAGTAGTACGAGTTTTATCATAGGAATTTTGTTATTTTAATATATTAACTGTAGGTAATTGGTGATTATAGTGTCTCCGAAAAACATCGCGATCATCAGCCCAATTATCAAAAACGGGCCGAATGGAATTGCCGTTTTGCGATTGGCTTTTTTTGTGGCGATTAACATCAAACTCAAAATTGCTCCTATTACATAGCTTAATATCAGTGCAAGCACCATATTTTTAATATCCAACATCACTCCCATCAAAGCTCCCAGTCTCAAGTCTCCTCCGCCCAGCCATGCGCCTCGTGATATTACGATTTGCCCTCCGAAGAACACAGCTATGATTATGAAATTGATTCCGATCTGACTCAAAGTCGGCTCTCCGCTGATGATCGCAAAAATAAATGCGACTACTATTGCAGGAAGAGAAAATCTATCCGGAATTTCTTTGTACAAAAGGTCGTAGAAAAATATCAATGCGATAAATGTGAATATGACCGTTAGGAATATAAATGATTCGAGTTTTGAATAATCAAATGTGAAATTTGAGCTGATGAATGTGTAGGACGTGTAGGCTAATGTGAAAAGTCCGGCTGTCAGAACTTCGAGGCCCAAGTAGTGGGCGCTGATGCGTTTTCCGCACAAGCCGCATTTTCCTCTTAATGCGAGATAACTGAAAATTGGAAATAGGTGGTACCATTTCAGATTTTTTTTACAATGTGGACAAATGGATCGACCAAACCAGATTCCTTTTTGTTTTTTTCTGGTGCGAGCGATCACCACGCTGAGAAAGCTTCCTGTCATTGCGCCGAGTAGCGCTATGAGAAGGCCTACTGTGTGTTGGATGTTCATAGGGGGTGGGTTCGGGTTTGTTATGGTGAATACGTCGACGTGATGTCGGCTTTCATAATGTTATTAAATCTGATTGCCGCTGTATCCGCTATTGAATTTCCATTTCCAAGACCATATGCTTTTTTATAATATTCTTTTGCTGTTGCTGTCATTTCCATTTTTTCATACATCCAGCCCAGATTTAGATACGCACTGTCGAGTTTAGGATTGAGTTTCAGAGCTTTTACCAGGTCGTCTTTGGCTTTCTCGTAGTCTCCATATGCGACATAAGCCCACCCTCTCAAATTATAACTTACTGATTCTTCCGGCTCTGCTTTTAACAAAGTTTCCGCAAATGCGAGTGCTTTTACGGGTTTGTTTAGCTTGTCTATGCAAATCCAAATTGCTTTTGTGTATATGTTTTTGTCTACGATCCCTTCTTTTTTTAAATTTTCAAAAGACACCAGGGCTTTTTCATATTCCTCTTGGATTATGTATATGTCTGCGAGTTTTTGTTCGATTAATGACTTCGGTTCAAATCCGGCTTTTGATGCTTTTTTTAAGTAATCCACGGCATCTTCATATTTGTCATCTACCGCATAAGCAAGTCCCAAAAAGAATAATGTTTGAGGTTTGTTTGGATCCAATGTCTCAGCTTGTTTGAATGCGCTTATCGCATCTTCAATTTTCCCTGTTTGTAAATACGAGTATCCGAGCATTACCCACGCATCTCGGTAGTTGTTTTTGATTTTTATTACATCATATAGCAGGGGAATAGAAGCCCCGAATTCTCCGCTGTCTATAAATGCTTTTGCTATTAATGCTTCTATGAATTCTGGTTTTCCTTCCTTGTATTTTTCAAATTCCTTTACCGCCGTTACGTACAAACCTACTCTGTCTTTGATTTCTTTTGAAACGTTTTCATCAGCTGCTAAGGTGTTCAGATCCTTCTTTGCCTCATCATATTTTTTATAAAGAAGTTTTATTATAGCTTTGTAATATTTAATTTCTTCATTGTTTGCATTTGCTGTATTTTCGGCTGTTAATGCGTTGAAATATGCGTTTGCCTCTTCTATTTCGCGATTGTTTAGATAAGTTTTCCCGATCAAAATATCGAGTTCAGTCGAACTTTTTATTTCTTTTGCTTGTTGAAAATACAGCCTGGCTTCGGCCGGTAAATTATTTTCGTAGTAAGCCAGTCCGAGCTTGTGAAGAATCTCTACTGAGTCCGGATTTGCGACGAGGGCTTGTTTGTAAGTGGTAATTGCCTCCTGATAGTATCCGTTTTCTTTGTATTTATCTCCGTCACGGATCAGGCTCGAATACGTTTTATTGGCATTTGCCAATTCTTTTTCCGCTTCTTTTTGTAGATCGGTTTGGTTTGATGTTGGGACTTTTTTCGTTGTGAATGTTTCTTGTGAAGGGGCTGGTTTCAGATTGTCATACAATAGAAATCCAAGTCCTGTCAGAATTACTATCCAAAGTATTGTTGTTAATTTTTTCATAATTTATTTTTGGATAATGTTTTTTCCTGCGCAACATATTGCTACAGCTATCGCGTCCGCGACGTCATCCGGCTTTGGTGTTTTTTGCAGATTCATCAGAAGTGTTACCATTTTTTGTACCGCTTTTTTATCCGCTTTACCGTTCCCGCACACAGATGATTTTATCTCTGATGGACCAAATTCGTCTATTGATAGATTTCTTGCGGCCAATCTTTGGGTTATGACCCCGCGTGCTTCCGCGACGCTTATCGCTGTTTTTATATTTTTATTAAAGAAAATTTTTTCTATGGCCGCTTTGTTTGGATTCCATTTTTCTAGTAGTTGATCCAGATCTTCAGCTATTTGATTTAATCTGTATGCGTTTTGTGTTTTCGGCGGTGTGCTGATATATCCGAAGTCGAGTAATGTTCTTTTTTTATTTTTAACATCCAGTATCGCAAAGCCTGTGATTGCAGTCCCTGGATCTATTCCTATTATTCGCATTTAATTAAACTGTTAAAGATGCGACAGACCCTCTTTTTTTCGCATTAAATACAACTACTATTTTTTCTTTTCTTTGAATTTTCCCTGTTTTTAATAAATGATTTATAATTGTATTAGTGAAATGTCCTCGTTTTTCTTGTTGAGTAAATTTTTTGTACAATGATTTGTTTATGCCCCATAACAAAGCCAATTCTTGAATTAAATGTTTGTTTGGAGTTATCGCTATTATTGGGACAAAAGCTCTATGTTTTGCAACTTCTCTGATAGTAAAACCGTCTTCCGAATAAACTATTATTTTGTTTGATTTTGTGTCGACAGCCAGTTCACATGCCGAAAGACATGTCGGATTTTGTTCCGGGAAATTTTTATTTATTCTGTTTTCTTTTAAAACCTCCAAGTGTTTTTTTAGCTCGTTCTCGACTGCCGATATGACTTTTGCCAAAGTTTGGACAGCTTTTATCGGATGTTTTCCAACCGCGCTTTCATTTGAAAGCATGATTGCATCTGTATTGTCGAAAACAGCATTTGCCGCATCAGAAATTTCCGCTCTTGTGGGACGTGGATTTTCCACCATTGATGCCAATACTTGTGTGGCTGTGATTACTGGTTTTGCATATCTGTTTGCCAGTCTGATAATTCTCTTTTGCACTATTGGAACTTGTTCCGGTTTTATTTCTATTCCCAAATCTCCTCTCGCAACCATTACTCCATCTGTCGCTTCTATGATTTCTTCCAGATTATCTACAGCTTCTCTTCTTTCAATTTTTGCTATGATTTTTGCATTGCTTCCTTTTGATTTTAAAATTTTTCGAAGTTCCAATATGTCTTTTGCCGATTTTACAAATGATAATGCAACAAAATCCACTCCTACCGAAACTCCAAAATTCAAATCTTTCAAATCTTTTGGCGACAGACTTTTTGCCGATAAATTTGAGTCCGGAGCATTGATTCCTTTTTTTGAAAATAAAATTCCTTTTGTTTTAACTCCACACAAAATTTCTTGTCCGATTATTTTTAAAACTTCGACTTGAATAAGTCCGTCGTCGATATAAATTTTGTCATTTTTCTTCACTTCTTTGTGTAGAGCTTTGTATTGAACCGGTATTTTTTTTGTTTCTTTTTTGTTTTCTGTGAATTTATCTATCTTCGTCGACAAAATTATTTTTTCTCCGTTTTTGATCTGAATTCCTTCTTCCGGCAGGATTCCTAGGCGGATTTTTGGGCCTTGTAGGTCTTGTAATATGGCGATTGTTTTATTCTGTTTTTTTGCGGCTTTTCTGACGTTGTTTATGAGCATCGTGAAATTCTCGTACGTCCCATGTGAAAAATTCAGTCTTGCTGTATCCATGCCTGCTTGGATCATTTCTTCGATTGTGGTCGTGCTCTCGGATGATGGGCCTAGCGTTGCAACTATTTTTGTGTAATTAATTCTCATAGGTTTTGGGTTAAGTCCGTGTTTCACTTGAGGAGTGAAGATCTCACCTTAGAGTGAAATCTGGACGTCGTTTTGCGTGTGTGAATATTGTTTTATTTCACAGTTACGCTTTTGGCGAGATTTCGTGGCATATCAGGATTGTTTTCTTTTAATACCGCCAATTGATATGCGAGTATCTGAATCGGGATTATGTTCACGATAGGGGATGCGTGGCCCACATCCGGGACGCGAATCCAAAAATCAAAAGCTTCATTGTTCTCAGGTGAAATTCCTATCGTGTACGCTCCACGAGCCTTTACTTCAACTGTATTTGCTATTATTTCGTTTTTAGTTTCGTCGTTTGCGACAAATGCGATAACTGGAGTTCCTTTTGTAATCAATGCTATTGGTCCATGTTTTAATTCTCCTCCCGCAAATCCTTCCGCATGTATGTATGCGACCTCTTGAATTTTAATAGATCCTTCCAGTGCCATCGGATAGTTTTTGCCGCGTCCGATCAGGTATAGTGACTCGACGTCTTTCAATTTTTTTGCAAGTTCATACAAATGAGCTTCGTACCTCGGATTGAGTAAGTCGTTTATTTGACTAGCCGTATCAATTAACAGTTTTTTTCCTTTTTCAACTCCGCCGTCGCAAGCGTATGCAAGTAATGTGAGAAGTGCGATTTGTGCGGTTGTGGCTTTTGTCGACACGACAGCTTTTTCCGGACCAACTTTGATCGGAATAACGATGTCCGATGTTCGTGCCATCGTCGAAGACTCCACATTCACAACTGAAATTACTTTTGCGCCTTTTGATTTCGCTATTTCTATTGCTTCCATAGTGTCTGCTGTTTCACCGCTCTGTGAAATCGCGATCAACAACGACTTGTCTCGTATGAAATTTTTATAATTTGAAAATTCGGATCCGAATGTCGCGTTTATATGTTTATTGCAAATGTCTGCGAATAAATATTGGCCAACCATTGCAACTTTTCCGGTTGTACCACACCCGATGATATATGTCCCGAACGCTGTTTTGATTGCGTTTGCGGCTTCATTTATGACTTCCGGATCTTGATCGACGGTTCTGTGCAGGGAATCTTTTTGCTCCATTATTTCTTTTATCAAGAAATGTGGATATTTTCCTTTTTCAGCGTTTTCAGTTTTGAAATTAATTTCTACGATTCTTTTTTCGATTTCTTGTCCATTGGACATATCAAAGAACTTCGCTGTTTTATTTTTTATAACCGCTATTTGGTTGTCATCCAGATATATAACTTTGTTTGTGTATTCCAAGAATGCCGGAATATCAGATGCTATAAAGAACTCATCTTTACCTTTTCCTATGATGATAGGTGAGCCTTTTCTGGCGACTATTAATGAATTTTCTTTGTCACAAATTGCAACTATAGCATATCTTCCGATCATTTTTTTTGTCGCCATTTCTACGGATTTTTTGAAATCATTTGTTTCGTTCAAATAATCCTCGATCAAATGTGCGATTACTTCTGTATCTGTTTCTGAAGTGAATTTGTGTCCTTTTGCGAGTAAATCTTTTTTTAATTCCTGGTAATTTTCAAGAACTCCGTTGTGGACGATTACGACGTCTTTTCCTTCTGTTGAGTGAGGATGTGCGTTTTCTTGCGTGATACCTCCGTGTGTTGCCCATCTGGTATGAGCTATTGCCATTAGTAAATTTTCTTCTGTTTCGCCGATTGATATTTTTTCGCTTTTCGAATTTTCAGTTTTTGTATTCTCTGTCAGGAATTCCTTTTTTATATCTGCCGGATCGAATTCTCCGATTTTCCCAACTTCTTTGTAGATGGAAATATTTCCGTTGACTTTGTATGCGATTCCCCAGCTGTCATAGCCTCTATATTCCAGTTTTTTTAATCCATTAATTACTAACTCCGGAGTGTCTGTCCTCGTACCTACATAAGCGAATATTCCACACATAAGTTTTGAGATTTAAATACGAATGGTAATCTACTCTAATTAATAGGTTTTTTGAAGGAGTAAATATTGACAAACAACCTAATAAGTTATAGGGTTTCTCCCTGTAAAAAATTACTTTAAAAAATATGCCTGAAATTTCTGAACAAGATCGTGAACTTACTCCTGCAGGAGCTTTGAATGCCGCTAAACTTTTCGGGAGGAAAGATTGGAGGGGAATTGTTGACGGAGAATCTTGGCGTTTAACTTCTAATGTTTTGTTAGATGACTTGTTTGTAGTGACTGCTACATCTGATTCTACGGTGCAAATTTGTGTAAGTCTTACTGTTGGGAGAATAGCAACTGTTCTTGATTACGAACAAAATCCTGCTACATTCGCCAAAGTTAGAGATTTTTTCGATAAACTTCAGCTTGAAGAATAGGAAATTTGAAGAATAGTAGGGAAGCCTCTGACTAGTCTTTCGTGTAGTTATTTATACTGGGCGTCGACTTTATTTTTTTGCTTTTGTCAGATTGATCCTGTCTTTTTCTGTGACGAGTATCATATCTTCGATTCGTATTCCAAATTTTCCTTTTAGATAAATTCCCGGTTCGACAGTGACTGTCATACCAGGCTGAAGTTTTGTTTCAATTTTTTTGTGTTGTGGTTGTTTTTGCATTTTTCTGGTGGTTTTTTGCAGATTTTTTGCTTCATGGAAACTTGGAATTTCATGAATATTCAATCCTACTCCGTGGCCTGTGCTATGGGTAAAATATTTACCGTATTTCTTGCTTGAAATATAGTCCCTACACGTTGTATCAATTTTTTGTTCAGAAACGCCGGTTTTGATCTGTTTAATTGCTGTTAATTGTGCTTGTAAAACTGTATCGTAAACTTTTTTTTGTTCCGGCGTCGGGGTGCCTAGGAAAATTGTTCGTGTCATGTCCGAACAATATCCTTTGTATTTCATCCCCATGTCTATGAGGATGATGTCGTTTTTCTTTAGTTTAGTTTCTCCACTTTCGTGATGTGGGATTGATGTGTTGCGGCCGAATGCGATGATTGGGGCAAATGAAACATCTTCAGCTCCGAGCTCATGTCCTAGGACGCGGATTTTCCAAGCGATTTCTTCTTCTGTGATCGGTTTATTTTTGGCTGCTGCATCGCGTATTATTTCCAAAATTCTCTTAAAAACTTTTTCGTTTATTTCTTGGCTTTTTTTGATTTTTTTAATTTCTTCAGTATCTTTTATGCTTCGAATTTCTTCGACTAGACCTAATGTTTCGATAAATTTTACGGTGCTTGTGAGTTTTTTGAATTTTTTAAATTGCTTGTATGAAATTGAATCGCTTTCAAATCCCAAATTCTTTATTCTGTATTTTTTGAGAGTTTTAAGCCAGTGGTCTTTTAAAATTGCTTCATTTTTCCATAATTTGCTTATATTTTCCAGTTTGAAAAATTTTGGAGTTTTGTATGAAGCTCCCTCGAAATATCTTGAGTCCGTGAACAAAACAGGCTTTGTTTTTGTCAGCAAAATAAAACCTGCCGAACCTGTAAATCCGCTTAAGTATTGGATGTTGGTTTTGTTTGTCACAAGTAGTGCGGAAATTTTATTTTTCACTAAAAGCGACCGAGCCACAGAATTTCTTCTTTTGAATGGATTTATTTCTGCCATTGTTTAAGTTTGTTTTATTTCATCTTATTTAAAATCTCCATTGTGGCTTTTTTGCCAAGTTCAACCGCAGGTTGATCGAATGGATTTATCCCCAACATGTAGCCGAGTAATGCGATAGCTTCTTCGTATACGAATAGTAATTCTCCAATGTTTTCTTCATCTAATTGGTCTACGGAAATTGTAATATTTGGAACTTTTTTCTTTGTCATTGCGTGCTCAGTGCCTTTTTTTTCCGCTTGTAGAATTTGCGAGAAATTAATGTTTCCTATCTTAAAATCTTTATGATTCTTGTCGATTTCTAGGAATGTGATGAATTTGTTTTTTGGACCGTCCAACATTAATTGAAGCATTGAATGTTGATCTTTTGGGCCAACTGCTGTGGCAGGAAGCGGTCCTGTCTTTGAATTTTTTCCGAGGCTTTCTGAGATCAATTGTATTACCCAACGATTGAAATATTTCAAACAATCAGCGTATGCAAAAAAGAAAAAGACGTCTTTGTTTTTTTTGCGATACATCTCGTACATCAGAGACGCCAGTCTCGCTGGTAGTGAATTTTTAAATGATTTTTTTAATGAATTTGCTGATTTGGCCGCTCCTTTTAGCAAGGATTCTGTGTCGATATTCATTAATGTTGCCGGAACCAGTCCTATGTTTGTGAGAACCGAAAATCTGCCGCCGACATTCTTTGGCAGTTCAAATAATTTGAATTTATTTTTTACAGCTTCTTTATACAAAAATCCTTTTTGATTTTCTGTGATTACCATGATGTGGTCTTTCCAACTTTTGCCAAACCACTTCGGTGCGCCAGATGTAATCAATTTGTATAAACTTAAAATCTCCAATGTGTCGCCTGATTTCGATGCGAATATGAATAAAGTTTTTTTCTTATTTGAAAGTTTTTCTCCAAATGCCTCGATAAATGTTGGTTCGATCGAATCAATGAAATGAAAATGTGGGAAACCTGTATTATGTTTAAAAAGCGTGTGGTACAAAACCTCAGTTCCTAATATTGAGCCTCCGATTCCAACTATTGCGACGTCTGAGAATTTTTTTATGTATGGTTTGAGATCGTTTTTTAAATTTGAAATGTCTTGGAAGGGGAGTAATTCAAATTCATGTTTTGGGTCTTTTTCTAGGCGCTTTTTTGCTTCTAGTAAAAGTTTTTTGTGTTTAGAAAGTGCTGTTTTTTGTATTGAAGAATTGAGGGTGAGGCGTAGCATATTTAATTTTTTAAGCGGATTTTTTTATGCGTTTTTAAGGAAGAATTTGATTATTTCTTCGCTGGATTTTATTTCTTTTGGTAAGTTTATTAAAACTTTTTCTATCTGTTTTTTGTTATACCCCAGTTTTTCGAGCGCTGTGATGATGTCTTCATTTATATTATTCCCGATTAATTCTTTATGAATTCGATCAGAGTCCAAAATCGCGACTTTGTTTTTTAATTCTAAAACGATACGATCAGCAATTTTTTTACCAACACGCGGTACTGATGAAAGTAATTTTGCGTCTTCGTTGATAATTGCGTTTTTAACTTTTCCAATAGGTATTGAAAGTATGTCCTGTGCTGTTTTTGGGCCGACTCCGGAGATAGAGATTAGTTGTTTGAAAAATTCCAATTCATCGAATGATGTGAATCCGAAAATCTCTAACGCATCTTCGCGGACATGTGTGTATGCAAAAAATTCGACTTCGTCTTGTTCATTTAAGGACGCAATTATGTTTTCACTTAGGCTAACCAAATAACCAACGTTGCCGGTATTTAAAATCACGTTTCTACCCGTTTTTTTCAAGACTGTTCCTTTTAGGTATCCGATCACTTTTTTGAGGTTAGAGTTTTGAGAATCAAGCTTTCTTTTTTTTGACTATTAATCTCTGAAGATTGAATACGCCTTTTCCTGTTACTGTCATTTTTGGTTTCGATATTTTCTTGTCGCGAGCGGCGAATTTTTTTGCGGCTATTTCTTCAAGTTTCTCACGTTTCATATGTTCGAATTTTTCGATGTTTTTGGCCATTTTGATAAGAATTTCTTCTTAAATTCTTTGAATTTGCCTTTATTTATCGCGTCCCGGATTTGCGCCATCAAGTTTAACAGAAAGTGTAAATTGTGGATAGTCATGAGGCGATGGCCGAATATTTCGTTTTCTTTCATCAAGTGTTGAATATAGCTTTTTGAGAAATTTTGGCATGAATAACATGTGCAATTTTTCTCGAGAGGTGATGGATCTTCTTTGAATTTTTGATTCTTAATATGTACAAGTCCTCTGTGCGTCCAAAATGCTGCGTGTCGTGCCAGGCGAGTAGGTAGTACGCAATCAAACATGTCTATGCCGCGATCGACCGCTTCCAGTAAGTCGACAGGAGTTCCTACTCCCATCAAATATCGTGGTTTGTTCTCTGGAAGAATTTTCGTCACTTCATCGATCATCGCAAGCATCGTCTTGCGATCTTCTCCTACGGAAAGTCCCCCTATCGCATTTCCTGGGAGGTCTAGTGATGCAACGAATTCTGCTGATTTGCGTCGAAGATCTGCGTGTACGCCGCCTTGAATAATTCCGAAAAGTGCTTGAGAAAAATTAGTTTGATTTTTGTTGTTTGATTTTTTACTATTTGTTTTTTTCCCCTGGTTTTCTGTCTTTTTCTTTTCTAATTTCTTTTGTTCTTTTTTGCATCTTTCGAGCCAGTTGTGTGTGCGGTTGAGTGCTTCTTCAAAGTATTTTTTACTGCTGTCTGCAGGCGCGCATTCATCGAAAGCCATGATAATATCAGCGCCTAAATCGTGTTGAATCTGAGTCGCTTTCTCAGGAGTGATGAAGTATTTCTTGCCGTCTAAATGAGATTTGAATTCAACTCCTTCTTCAGTAATTTTTGCTCCGGCTTTTTTTTGCGAATCTTTTGCGAGGCCTTTTTCTTGTTCAAGCGAAAAAACCTGAAATCCCCCAGAGTCAGTGAGTATCGGTCGATCCCAATTCATCCATTTATGAAGTCCGCCCATTTTTTTTATAGTCTTTTCTCCTGGGCGTAGCATGAGGTGATATGTGTTTGAGAGAATTATATCTGCGTTAAGTTCCTTTAATTCTTCAGGGCTCAAAGTCTTTACAGTTGCGCGGGTGCCGACCGGCATGAAAACTGGTGTGTGAATGATCCCGTGAGGCGTCTTGAATGTCCCTGTTCGTGAAAGAGAAGCAGTATCTTTTGCCTTTTGGGTCAAGGGTTGTGAAGCCTTTTTCTTCGAAGCTGTTTTTTTGGCAGCCTGCTTTGTAATTTTAAATTCGAACATATTGAAAAATTTCTACTGTGAAAGGATACAGTAGGGAAGAATGTTTTTCAATTCCGGATTATCCTTGTTTCATATGATCGCCATAGTCACCGGCAATTACTCCTCCGACTATTCTTGAAGTGGCATTCATACCTCCTTCAATAGCATTTCCAAGTCTGTCTGACGAGAGACCTATAATCCCTCCTGTTGCTTTTGATACTGCCAAAGTTGTTCCTGCTGCAATTTTTCTTATTCCTTCCATCGGATTTAATGCGAATTTTTTCTCTTTACTTAATGGATTCAGACTTGTGCCTTTGAAGTTTAGAAGTCCTCTGTTGCTCTTCCAAGAAACAGTATCCCAAACTGCTTTTGAAGTTCCTTTGATAATACCCCAAACGCTTGGAGATCCTTTACTTTTGTCTACAACCGTATACTCTTTGAATGTGTCCCATACTGTTGAGCCGACGTCTTTACCTCCTCCTTTTACCGCATTCCAACGTTTTGCAAAAAATCCTTTTACTACGCCTCCTCCTACTTGAGGAGTTGAAGCTGGTACTTCTGGTGTGGGAGCTGGTGGTGTTTCTGGTGTAGGGGCTGGTGCGTGTTCACTCATATTTCAATAAAATTAGTATATATAATCAGTATTTCATTATATACCTCATTGACATTTTGGTCAATTATTTTTCAATCTACTTGTATAGTCCAAACTGTTTGACCGTGTATCTGAAAATTAAATTATTCTAGCTCTCAGGATGTGATCCAAGATCACTATTTTTGCCATTGCCTCAGCAATTATGATAATGCGAGGCGCGAGGCAGGCGTCATGACGGCCGTGGACTTGGATATCTGTTATTTTACCATCAGATGTGACCGTGTGCTGAAGTTTCGCGATGGATGGAGTTGGCTTGATCGCGAGACGGGCGATGATCGGATTGCCGTTTGAGATTCCACCGACTATTCCGCCTGCGTTATTTGAAGTGAATGTAATTTCTCCTTTTTTATTTGCTGTCATAGAGTCGTTGTTTTCCGAGCCTTTTAATCCTGCGACTTCAAACCCGATTCCGAATTCTACACCTTTAACTCCTCCTATAGACATAAATGCGTGGCTCAAATCCGCTTCTAATTTATCAAAAACCGGTTCTCCTAATCCAATCGGTGGGTTTTCTACGATGATTTCTACGACTGCGCCGATAGAGTCTCCTTCTTTTCGGACATCTTCGACGATTTTGTACATTTTTTTAAAAGCATCTTTATTAGCGCAGCGAAGTAGATTTTTTTCTATGAATTTTTTGTCTAATTTTCTAGCTGTGTAGTATGAGTCGGCATGGACGTCTCCGATTTGGATTGTGTGGCCGTAAACCTGTAAGTCACGTGTTTTTGCTAAATGTTTCATGACTTTTTCGGCAATCGCTCCAGCGATCACGCGGGATACTGTTTCGCGACCCGAGCTTCTGCCTCCTCCGCGATAATCGCGAATACCATATTTCATTTCATATGAGAAATCCGCATGCCCCGGTCGGAAAGAATTTTTATTTTTTTCATAGTCCTGTGAGTGCATGTCATCGTTGAAAATTACGACAGAGATGGGTGTTCCGGTTGTTTTTCCGTCAAAAACTCCCGATAGAATTTGAACTTTATCTTTTTCGTGTCGGGTTGTTGAAATCTTTGGATCGACAGGTTTGCGACGATCTATTTCTTTTTGAATGTCTTTATCGGATAGCGGAATATTTGAAGGGCATCCGTCGATAATAACGCCAAGTGCAGGGCCGTGCGATTCGCCCCAGGTAGTGACGGAAAAAATAGTGCCGATAGAATTTCCAGCCATAGATTAAAAGTTAATCTATAGAGATTTATGCTTCCTCTGTTGAATTTGTCTCTGTTTCTTCTTCGGTTTCAGCCTCTTTTTTCGTCGTTTTCTTTGGCTTTGCCAATGCTTGTTTTGCGCGGAATTTCTCTACACGTCCGGCAGTATCGATCAATTTCTGTTTGCCTGTGTAGAATGGGTGGCAAGCTGAACAGATTTCAGTAGTGATCCCGTCTTTTGTGGATCCAACCAAATATTCTGCTCCGCAACCGCATTTAGCAACAATTTCGTTGTATTTTGGGTGTATGTCTTTTTTCATAGCGGCGAGATTATAATTAAGCTCTTCTTTTAATGCAAGCAAAAGTTGTAAATTTCCAAGATTGAGTTACCTGATTGAGCAAATGTAAGGTTTTCTTTTGCGAATTTAAAAGCGTTTTCAGATTGAATTTTGAGTGTTTCAGGCGAATTCAATATCTCTATTAATTTTTTTGAATCTTCTTCTGCGTTGTATTGCGATGAAATTGAGCCTGCAGAAGAATTTTCTATTAAATTTTTAATACTTTCCCCGCCCGTTCCAAAAACAGGAAGTCCGAGTGAAAGATATGATAAGGCCTTTGTCGGTACTGCGTAATTTAAATTTTCATCTAATTTCAAAGAGACAATTCCAAGCGAATAATTTGCGGTTATTTTTGGTATTTCTTCAGATGGGACCGGATCAAAGAAGTTTATTTTGTGCTCAAGTCCGCTGATTCCTTGTTGAGAAATTAAATTTTTACACTCCTGAGTTTCTCCTTGTCCATATATGTCCAATGAAATTTCATCGTCTTCTTTTATAGCTTTTATGAAAACCTGCAAAATATATTCGAAATTTTGTAGCGGGCCGTATTGCCCTAAGTATATGCATTTTTTGGATGTGTTTAGTTCTTTGTGTTGATTCTCTTCTGTTACTCCCGTGAGGATTGTTGTGTGTCTTGAGTTTTCCGGAATGTATTTTTGCAGTCCATCGGAAGTGAGAATGAGATGGTCTGCGTTTTTATATAATGTGTTGTCTATTTTTTTTAAAGTTTTAAAAACAAATCCATCTGCGGTTAGGTTTTTGATAGTTGCTATGTTTTCCGCACAAGGATCTCCGATATCGACTATATATGGAATTTTGAAAAGTTTTTTTGCAAGTACGGCGATCAGTCCCGGGTATGATGGGGGAGTGACTACGTGAATTAAATCTGTTTTTTTGCGATTTTTAAAGATTAAAGCGATTATTTTTAGTAATAGTACGAATGTGTCGAATTTTGTGTGTTTTTTGTGAAATGCAAACGGAGGTTGGACTATTTGTATGTGATGTTGAAATTCTTTACTTTTCAAAAATCCATTCAGGCGTGCTGTTGGGCCGAGAGAGATTTCCGGGTTGTGAATTGTTAAAACAAATACATTCATCTTATTTCTTCATTTTTTATTTCATCAAAATTTTGACGATTTTTTCTGCAGTAGCGCCATTTCCAAAAGGATTTTTCCATCTTTTTGTGTTTTTTGAAGATGTTGATTTTAAAATCGTTTTCGTTCCCTCTGTGATGCGATTTATATGTGTGCCAACGAGGATGTTTGCTCCGACTTCTATGCTTTCCGGACGTTCTGTGGATTCACGCATCGTCACACATGGCACCCCGAGCGTGCATGCCTCTTCTTGTATACCACCTGAATCTGTTAACATAAATGCTGAATTTTGCATTAATGATAACATTTCTAAATATCCGATTGGTTCAATCACTTTTATTTTTGAAGGGATTTTTATTTTGAATTCTTCAATGCGTTTTTTTGTCCTCGGATGCATCGGAAATACTACGTCGAATTTGTGTGCTTTTTGCAGATGGGAAATAGCTTTAATTATTGTTTCAAGTACATTTTTTTTATCAACGTTTTCTTCTCTGTGCGCGGTGACTATAAAGTATTTTTTGGGTTTTAAATTTAAATTCTTTAAGAATCTGTTACCGACGGATTTTTCTGCTATTTTGAGGTTTTGTTGGACTGCATCTACAACTGTGTTTCCAACTATATGTATTTTTTTGGAAGAAACACCTTCATTAACGAGAATTTTCTTTTGTTTTTCAGTTGGTGCAAACAAAAACTCTGACAAATGATCTGTCAAAATTCTGTTCGTTTCTTCCGGAATTTTTGAATAACTTCTCAATCCAGCCTCGACGTGTGCGATAGGAATTTGCAATTTACTGGCGGCCAATGAAACTGCTAAAACGGTATTTGTGTCGCCTTGGACTATGAGTACATCTGGTTTTTCTTTTATGAAAATTTTCTCAACTTCTATCAATATTCTACCTGTCATATTCGCGTGTGTTCCTGAGCCGATTTTCAGATTATATTTTGCTTTTGGGAGATTTAATTCGTTTAAAAAAATTGCATCCATATTTTTGTCATAGTGTTGATTTGTGTGGACTATGAAAAAATTTGCGCGAGCTGATTTAAGAGCTCTTATTATTGGAGATAATTTTATTATTTCCGGACGTGTGCCGAATATTACTGATATTTTCATTTTTCTTTTTTACTTTTAATTAATGTTTTTAAATTTGAGATTTTCTCTTCCGCTATATATTTGTAAATTAAAATCCCTCCAAGAATCATAATAATCAGTATCGTCAATAATTGACTGTAAAGTCTGACGTTCAATACATTTACTTCAAAATCTTTTGTTTTTATCTCTCCGGTGTTGTCTTTGATTGAGAGAGAGACTTTGTGTTTGCCTAATTCTTTAAATGTATATTCAATTTTTTTACCTTCAAAAATTTTATCATCTATAGTCCATTGATATGATGTGATTTTTCCGTCTTCATCATAAGAAGCGGATGCATCAAAAATTGTTTTTTCGTTTAATGATGCTGTCACAATTTCATTTACTCTTAAAATTGGAGCTTTATTAAGAGGAAATTTGTCGTTAACATCTAAAATTCCATCATTATCATCATCCAAATCTTTATTGTTTCCGATGCCGTCGCGGTCTGTGTCCATTGATTCTGCGGGGTCTAATGGAAATGGATCATCTTTATCGTTTACCCCGTCTCCGTCAGTGTCTGGATTTGTTGGATTTGTATTTTTTTTCATTTCTTCCAAATCTGTTAATCCATCATTGTCGTCATCAGGATCTTTTATTTCTCCAATACCGTCTTTGTCAGAATCCATTGTTTCTGTCGGGTCTAGAGGCATCGCATCTTTATCGTCTGGGACTCCATCGTTATCATCATCTTTGTCTTTGTTGTTCCCAATACCGTCACCATCTGTGTCGGCCCATTCAGATTTATCTAATGGAAAGGCATCTTTGTCGTCGTTTACCCCGTCTCCGTCATCGTCAGGATCAATATCATTTGTTATGCCGTCGCGATCTGTGTCTTGCATCACGAATATTGTGCGTTCAGCGTCGTTATTTGACGGATCGTCGTTTGCGGTATCCCATGGAAATATTTTGATTACAATTCGATGTGATCCGTATTTTGGATACCAATCTATAAAAACATCGTCTGTTTTGTTGGCAAGAACTGAAATAGCCTGATCGCCTCCGATTTGTCCTCCATTATCATAAAATCTGACGGTGCCCAGTAGATCTGTGCCTGATGAGTTTACTACTGATGCATATATTCTGATTTGTTTACCTTCAGTGAAGGTTGTTGTATTGAATTTTACAGAAGAATCCGGTATTGACAGTTCTTTTGAAAGGGCAAAAGCGGTTTGAGTTGAAATCAGCACAAATGCCGATATAACTAACGATATTAGTTTAAATTTTTTCATAGGGATATATTTTGAGGTGATCTTAAGCTGTTTTTACCGTTTCTTCAGTTTCACTTATTTCGGTTTGTTGTGATTCCGGAGTTTGAACATTGTTTTCCTCACTTACTTCAACAAGTGATAATGAAGCAACTTTGTCATTTGGACGCAATCTCATCAAGTATACACCTTGTGTTGCGCGACCTTGACTTGGGATAGAGCCTGCGTGCATGCGGATTGTTTGTCCTGATTTTGACATTATTATCAAATCTGCATCCATGCCTTTTTCTATTGTTTTTGCGCCTATGACTTTGCCTGTTTTTTCTGTGACGTTTGCTGTTTTTACACCTGATCCTCCGCGTCCTTGGAATCTATAATTTGCGACTTTTGTCATTTTGCCGAGGCCGTTTTCCATCACTACAAGAAGTTCCGTTGTCTCAGGATTTGGTACTACATCCATTTGTACTACATGGTCTCCGCCTTTTACACGGATTCCACGTACACCTATGGATGGACGACCCATCGGACGAACATCGGATTCTACGAATCTGATGCATTTTCCTTCTTTTGTGACGATCATTACTTCATTTCCTGTAGAGATTTGTCTGACCCATTCCAGAGAATCATCAGCTCTTAATTTAATTGCGATCAATCCATTTTTGCGTACATTTTTGAAGTCTTCTATTGGCGTTTTTTTCACTGTTCCTTTAGTCGTCGTCATAAACAAATATTCTCCAGAATAATTTTCTCCCGCATTCAAGATCGCGGTAATGTTTTCACCGTCTTGTAATTGAAGCAGATTTACTATTGCTTGTCCTTTTGAGATACGTGAACCTTGTGGAATTTCATAAACCGGAAGTTTGAATACACGTCCTTTGTTTGTGAAATATAGAAGTTCGTCGTGATTATTTGATTGAATTATTAATTTAATCTCGTCTTCTTCTTTTGTTGTTCCGCCGATGATTCCTTTTCCTCCTCTGTGTTGAGCTTTGAATGAAGATGGAGGAATGCGTTTGATGTAGTTAGCTTTTGACAAGACTACTATCATTGGTTCGTTTGGGATTGTGTCTTTTTGTGAAATTTCGCCGACAGCTGATGGGACGATTTCCGTTTTACGTTCGTCTCCATATTTTAATTTAATTTCAGCCAATTCATCTTTCATTATTTTCAAAACTTTCTTTGTATCCGCCAAAATGCCTTTTAATTCTTCTATTAATGCTAATTTTTCTTTGTATTCATCTTCGATTTTTTGTCTTTCCAATCCTGCCAACGTTTGAAGTCTCATCTCCAAAATAGCTTTGCTTTGTTCTTCGGAAAGTTTGAATTTTTTCATCAAATTTTCTTGAGCCTCTTCTTTGGTAGGAGATTTGCGGATGGTTTCGATCACGGCGTCGATGTTGTCGAGTGCGATTTTTAAACCTTCCAAAATGTGGGCACGAGCTAGAGCTACTTTCAACTCAAACTGAGTTCTGCGAGTGATAACTTCTTTTCTGTGAAGAATGAAATATTCAAGGACTTTTTTGAGATCAAGAAGATGCGGTTGTATGTCATCAACGAGAGCAATCATGTTCATGTTGAATGATGTTTGCATCTGTGTGTACTTGAATAATTGATTTAAGATCTTTTTTGGATATGCGTCTTTTTTGAGTTCAATTACTACACGGATGCCATGCCTATTGGATTCATCTCTGATGTCGGAAATTCCGACTATTTTTTTGTCACGTACCAAATCTGCAATCTTCATTACAAGAGTGGATTTGTTTACTTGATATGGTATTTCTGTGACGATAATTGCAAATTTACCTCCTTTTTTCTCAACGATTTCGGCACGAGCTCGGAGGACCATACCTCCACGGCCTGTTGCATATGCAGTTTTGATATCCGCTATGTTGTACAAAATTCCTCCGGTAGGAAAGTCAGGACCTTTGATGTATTGCATTAATTCTTCGAGTTCCGCTTCCGGTTTGTCTGCTAAAAAAATTACACCGTCTATCAACTCTCCTAAGTTGTGTGGAGGGATTGAAGTGGCCATACCTACCGCGATACCTTGTGATCCATTCAATAATAACTGTGGAATTTTGGTTGGTAATACGATTGGTTCCATAAATCTACCGTCGTAGTTCGGCATCCAATTAACTGTTTCTTTATCTATGTCTCCCAACATTTCGTCTGTAATTTTTTCCATCTTCGCTTCCGTGTAACGCATTGCCGCCGCGCTGTCTCCGTCGATCGAACCAAAGTTACCTTGTCCGCGCACCAATGTGTATCTCATCGCGAAGTCTTGAGCCATTCTCACCATCGAGTCGTAAACTGCCGAATCTCCATGTGGGTGGTATTTCGCCAAAACCTCACCGACGACGGCTGCGGATTTACGAAACGAACCTGATGAACGAAGTCCGATTTCATTCATTGCGTACAAAATTCTTCTGTGAACCGGCTTCAAACCATCTCTAACATCCGGCAGTGCGCGTGATACGATGACGCTCATCGCGTATTCCAAGTAGCTTGTCTCCATTTCGTGAGTGATGGATCTGTCGGAAATGTTTCCCAAAAATTCGCTTATTGTTTCTTGTGAATTTTCACCATTTTCTGAAGATGAATCTTCTGATATTTCTTCAGGTGTATTCTCGGGATTTTCTTCTGTATTTTCAACTTCTTGTTCCTCTGTCTCTTCGTTTAAAAACTCTTGTTGCTCTTCTTCCGATTTTTTTGATTTTTTCTTTTTTGGATCTTCTGAATTTTGATTTTTCTCTTTAGCCACGTTAAATAGGGTTATTTTTTTACGCGCGGTATTTTAACACAGAAAGCCTTTTTTGGTACATTTTTTTGAAATTTTCGAGGCGAAAAACTTGACAGCCGGCATTATATGGTTTGTAAGACATCGATTGTTGTGGTATAATTCGGAGATATAAACGGAAATAATTAAAAGTTACATGGCTAGAATAAATCAGGTCGATTTACAGTCTATGCCCGCAGATGAGCAGGCTAGAAAGAAGAAGATCATTGATGATTTAGTTTTGGAGTTGGAAGGATCAAAGGATGGGGTTACCGCCCCTTTAGCCTTGCCTGGAGGTCCTATCCCAAAAGACATGGTTGATCCTTATGCAGAAGTGAGAACGGTTTTATTTGATGAAAAACGCAATGTTCGACAGGCTGTGAATAGAGTTGTTGACACCATAAAGAAATCAACTACCGACGCTTTGACCGGGCTGAATAATAAAAGAGCATTTATGCCCGCTTTGCCGAAAGCTGTTGAAAGAGCTAATAGAGTTGGCAAAAATGTGCACTTGGTAATGATTGATTTGGATTATTTTAAACGCGTTAATGATGAATATGGGCATGCTGCAGGCGATGCGGTTTTGATACAGCTTGCAGAGCTTCTTAAAAAAAATACCGAAGAGACTCCTTTCAGATGGGGAGGTGAAGAGTTTGCTCTGATAGTTGATAGTGAAAACAACGATTCTGTGAAGGATCTCTGTGAAAATTTGCGTAAAGCAATTGAACAATATGAATTTGTTCTTCCTGGTGGGGCAATTTTACATATGACCGCCAGTATTGGATATGGATCGGTTGCTTTGAATAGAGGCGACTTTGCGAATGAAACTGATGTTTCTGATGATAAAGAAAAAACTGATGAACAGAAACAGGCTGATTTAATCCTGAAATTGGTGGATAAAGCTTTGTATGCGGCTAAAGCCGGAGGAAGAAACACTGTTGTGGAAGTTGGTGGAGAAAAATATAACAATTATTTATCATCAGTATCTTCGACCAAATACCCGGCTCCGGAATTAGATGATAAAAATATAATACCGCAAGATGACACTACTGGAAATAAACCTGAAAATAGGGTATACTTATAGGAATTAAAAATCAAAATAAAAACATAAATAAAAATGGCAGACGAAAATACTCAAGTAGGACAAACTCAAGGGCAGGTTCAATCACAAACTGGAAGTACGGTTGATCCTGTTAATCATGTTGACCCCACTGTTTCGACTACGGGTTCTGTGCAAGACGGGCAAGCCGTGAATCTTCGTGCAGAGAAGGCTGTTATCGATGAAAAGGGAGAAGTGGTTGCTACTACAAAAGAGTCAAAATTAGATTCTGACACACTCAAAGAAGTCGCAGGGAAGGTTGTACCAAGTCTTACCGGGACAAATGTTCAAGATTTGACTCAAGGTTTAGCGAAAACTGCTACTCAAACCGCTACTCAAACCGCTACTCAAGCCGTAGATAAGATGACTGATGCGATAAAAGGACTCAGTCAAAAATTAAATACATCTGAAATAAAAGATCCTGTGGAGAGAATGAAACAGGGGATCTCGACAAATATGCCAAAGGTCAAAAAGACTGTTTTTGAAAATTTAAAAGGTGCTTTTGTGAAGGCTCAGGATGCTACAAAATCTACCGTTGAAAAAGTTGACCAAATGGAAAATTTAAAGAAAGAAACAGGACAAAAAGTTGTGATAACTCAAGCTGAAAAACAAAAATATGTCGAAGCGGAAAAAATCTATCAAGACGGCTTGGCTTCGATCAAAGATTTGATTGCGCCGGCTTCGATGGAAATTAATTATGATACTGTTCGTTTGGACGGAATGTACGCGAGAAGTTTCTATGTATATGCTTATCCGAGATTTTTGAATACTAATTGGCTTTCTCCGGTAATCAATTTCGATGTGACGATGGATATGTCCCAATTTATTTATCCGATAAATTCTGCGGACATTATGAATACATTGAAGAAAAAGGTTGCTCAAATGCGTTCATCTATGAGTATTGCGTCTGAGAAGGGGCAGGTGAGTGATCCGGGTCTAGAGACTGCGCTGGAAGATGCGGAGACTCTCCGACGTGAGATTCAAAAAGGCACCGAGAAGTTTTTCCAGTTTGCGCTTTATTTCACTCTTTATAGTGATGACGACAAAAAATTGGAAAGAATTTCTAAACAATTAGAGAGTTTGTTGGCTGGTAAATTGGTCCTAACAAAGAGATGCCAAGTTCAATCCGAGCACGGATTCAATTCGACTGTTCCACAATGTCTCGACGAGCTCGATACGGTTCGTAATATGAATACGTCGCCGCTTTCTACAACATTCCCGTTTACTTCTTCGGATCTTACTTCGAACGAAGGTATTTTGTATGGAATTAACAGGCACAATGACTCGCTTATTATTTTTGATAGATTCAATTTGGAAAATGCGAACTCTGTAGTATTCGCGAAGTCTGGTGCCGGTAAATCTTATGCTGTGAAGCTGGAAGTTTTACGTATGATGATGCTTGGGACTGACGTTATTATTATCGATCCGGAGAACGAGTATGAATCTTTGTCTCAGACCGTTGGAGGAACTTATTTGAAATTAAGTTTGAATAGCGATCGTAGAATTAACCCATTTGATCTGCCAAAACCAATCGAGGGAGATACTGTTCTTCCTGGAGATTTGGTGAGATCTGCGGTTATCAATCTACATGGACTTATGAAATTGATGCTTGGTGCGATGAACCCTGAAGAAGAGAGTTTATTGGATAAGGCATTAATTGATGTTTACGCATTAAAAGGTATCACGATGGAGGTCACAGATCCTTCTTCGTTTGAACCTCCTACGATGGAGGATTTGCATAACATCCTTTCATCTATGGAGGGCGCGCAAAGTTTGACGAAGAGGATCGAAAAATATACTTCAGGTTCATTCGCAGGAATTTTCAACAAGCCTACAAACATAGATATGAACTCAGGTTTGATGACGTTCTGTATCAGAGACTTGGAGGATGAACTTCGACCTACTGCGATGTTTATCATCTTGAACTTTATATGGAACAAGGTTCGAAGTAAATTGAAGAAAAGAATGCTCGTGATCGATGAGGCCTGGACTATGATGCAGCACGAAGATAGTGCGAAATTCTTATATGGATTAGTTAAGAGGGCTCGTAAATATTATCTTGGTGTTACAACTATCACTCAGGATGTGGAGGATTTCGTGAAGTCATCTTATGGTAAGCCGATTATTACAAACTCATCTTTGCAGCTGCTTTTGAAGCAAGCTCCTGCCGCGGTGGATGTTTTGGCCAGTTTGTTTAATTTAACAGATGGAGAAAGATATGTTTTGTTGAACAGCGATGTTGGTCAGGGCTTATTTTTCGCTGGTAATAGACACGTTGCCATACAAATTATTGCTTCTTATTTGGAAGATCAAATAGTTACTACAAACCCTGAACAAATCTTGAAGAACAGAGCTGAAAATGTGGAGTTTGAAGTTACCGAGGAAGTTGAAGCGAATGCGGAAAAAAATTCAGAAAACGAGCCTCTTTCAGAGAAAGCTGAATCTGTACCTGCGGAAACTGAATCTCCCCAAACTGAAACTGACTCAGAAAAAACTTCAGAATTCTCGGATTCCACCGACTCCATTGCATCTACTGAATCTACTGAATCCAGCCCCGATAAAACTTAAAGTTCTATCGTCTTAAAACTCTCCTAAGGCTGTATTGAGTTGGGTGTCTTCGCTTCCTGTGTTTGTCACGATTTTGTCAGGCGCTATGCCTTTTTTGTTCACCTCATTTCCGTTTGGAGTTGTCCATTTTGCGATAGTGAGTTTAAAAGCGGAGTTATCGTTGTAGTAGGATAATTCTTGTACCGTTCCTTTTCCAAAAGACTGTTCTCCTATGATTTTTGCTCTATTGTGGTCTTTTAAAGATCCTGCCAATATTTCTGAAGCGGATGCCGAGCCTTTGTTTATGAGTACAACGGTTTTAAATTCTGATAATAGTCCCATGCCTGTGGAATATTCTTTATCGATTCCTTCATACGTAGATTTGTAACTGACTTTTTTCCCTCTGTTATCTTCCAATACCGTAACTATTTTATCTGTGTCAAAAAACACTCCATTCAGGTCGATTGCTATGTCCAAATATCCGCCAGGATTATTTCGCAGGTCCAAAATCACACCTTTGACATTGTTTTCTTGTGTTTGTTTGTTGTGGATTTGTTGGGCCGCCATTATGAACTCTTTTAATGTGTCTTCGCCAAATGTATATATATTGATGTTGGCGATGTATCCCGAACTTTTTGGAACATATGTTAATTCTACAGTTTTGTTAATTATGAATCCTCTGATTACGCTTACATCAAAAACTCTGTTTTCTCTTTGAATTGTTAATGTAACCGTTGATCCTGATTTGCCTTTTATAAATTCAACGGCTTCGCTGAGCGTCAATCCCTCCGTGGAATTTCCATCGATTTTCAAAATTACATCTTTTGGTTTTATGCCGGCTTTTTCCGCAGGAGATTTCTTGAATGGACTGACTACCGTGATTTTCCCGTCTAACATTTCTACCGACATTCCTATACCTTCGTATTCTTTTCTTAATGAATTACTTACGGAATTTCCTTCCTTTGGTTTTGTGAATTCGGTGTAGTGATCTTGTAATGTCTCGATTGCTCCTTTGATTGCGCCGTAAACCATTTCATCATCATTGATTTCATCTTTGTAATAGTATTTGTCGTGAACGGTATTCCATATATCCATAAATACTTCGAATGCTTCCGAGTCTATCGGGTTGGATTGAGTGACATTGACGGTGATGTTTTGTTGTTTTTTCAAAGTTTTCCCTGTCGAGCTCTCATATTTATCTATTAAATAAAAATATCTCGCCAGTTCCGCTTTTGAAACCTGGCTTCCTATTCCAAATCCTCCCTGAGTATCTATTCCTATTTCATATGCTTTGAATGCGTATGGGGCAATATTTCCGTTTGGATCGAGATCCGAGAAGGGGAACGCGTTTTTATCGAAAAATTTGCTTGTTCCTATGCCTAAAGCGTCGAAAAGTTTTCGAACAATTTCTATCTTTGGCATTCTTCTGTAATCTTGAAATAAAAAGTTTGTTTCTGAAGGGTTTAGAATCTTTAAATCTACGGCAGTTTGTATATAAGGAGCGTACCATTCATAGCCATTCATATCTGTAAATGGCAGATTTATATAGTCTGCCGTGGTGATTCCCGCGTATTCCAAAAGCATTGTATAAAAATCTACAGGAGTAACTTTGTCTTCGGGATTGAATGTGTTGCCGGGAAATTTAGGTAATAAATTTTTATCTTCCAAATATTGAATTTCTTTATAGTTTTTTGTGGAAGAATCAACGTCCGAATATGCGAAAGCTGTTATTGTTTGTTGTGATATAAAAATTGCGACTAAAAAAGGTACAATTTTTATTGTATTTTTGATATTCATTGGCTTTTTTTAAAGATTAACGCGCATACTATACTGCTTTTTTCTTAGGCCGTCCATTAAGTTGTTTAAACATGTAAAAAATGGTATAATGTACAGATATAAATATGTTTGGAAATGGAAAAATATGAGCCAAAAAAAGACAGTTTTCAACACAAGAAGTTTTTAGTAAGAATGATTCTCGTGGCTATTCTGGCTGTGCTTGCTTTTGTAGCTACTTTTGCGTTGGAAAGTATTTCCGAACGTAAAACAATCACATCCGCCACAGAGTTTTCTTATCGCGGGGCCAGATTGAATCTGCCTTTTTATGCTTATTTAAATTCCGAAAATGGAAACGCTGAAGCGGTTTTGAAGCGTTTGCCTTACGAAGATGATGAATATATTTTTAATATGACCAATGGAAGGATTTTTGGTAATTTTACGAATTCTTCTTCTGATATTAATTTAGTTATTGCCGATAAAATCGTAATTATTCCTGAAAGTTCAATGTTTGAGGTTAATTACAATGAAAGCGATGGGACTGTTTATTTGGCGAATTTTGCAGGTAATACTTATATTGGATTTTTGCCGTCGAATGTGAAGATTTCGGAGTATGTGGATAAATACGATGGTGTACTTAATAATGTTTTGTTCGTGCCCGCCGGAATGAGGACCAAAGTTTATTTAAATCGTGCGGATGATAGATTGAAAACCGTACTTCCATCGAAGCTTGCAAAAGAATTCTCTTATGGAAAAATTCCTTATGACAGTGAAAAAGGCGTTGATCTTTTTGACAGAAAAAACTTTGAGGAGGCCGCGAAGTATAATGAAGTTTTAAAGACCTACCAACGAGATAATTTTAAAATTTTGGCAGATCAAAATTATGGAGTTGTTTCCAAAACCTATGATCTTTTATCCAAAACTTTGACTGTTTTCACACAGAAAAAAAACGATCAATATATAGCTAAACTTCAGGGGGTTTTGTACGACGCTTTGATTACGAATAATCCTCAAAATATAGATGATAAGTTGCTTGAGTTCAGAGTGTTGGCGGAAAATCTTGGTGATTATGGTGTGAGTAAGGAATATTATGTCGATTTTTTGAGAGATGCTGTCTCCGTATTATTGTGTTTTCAATCTTCTGATTCTGAATACAAAGTTCTGTCTTTTATTGTGGATGAGTTGAGAGCTGAGCTTGATTCTGTCGCGTTCTCGGATTTGATTTCTTCTACTGTTGTTAATGATATTTATTTTGGTCGAAATGTGGAATCTTCTTATCGTAGAGTTTATACAGGCGTTGAAAAACTTATCAATGGAGTTGACGATACGGTTAAATATAAAAAAGCTCTGACTTTTTATAACGAGTATTTCTATAATTTAATTTCTCGTTTTCCGGAACTTTATAAAATGGATTACTTGAGTATGAAGGCTAGTATTGAAAAGGCTTTGTTTGACATGTATTACTCAGGTCAGTCTCGCGAAGAAATTAAACAAACTATTGTGAGTGAAAAAATTGCAATGTTAAAAATCCTACGCAATTTTTTCTTTAACGAAAAAATTGCTATAGATGATGCGAGAAAAGTAATGAGTTTCTTGGTGCAAAACATAAATGATTATATGCCTGCAAAAACATCTAAGAATGCCGTGATAGCATTGTTTCAGAGCGAATTAAAAGATATCGGAAATTTCTGGGGATATATAAATAATGTTGAATATGCAAAATCAAGTTTGTATGGCACGACTCATGCCGAAAGATTTAAAGTTTATTTAACTGAAAAAAGTCAGGTTACAAGTATTCTGGATGTTCAAAGAGATATTTTGGGAACCGATGTAATCGTTGCTGAAACTCCTGAAGACGTACAAGCCGAAATAGAAAAAGTAATGGCTTCTTATGGTGCGAACTCAATTGTTGTTGAAAAGCCTGATGATGTTCAAAAAAGATATGTTAAAGTATCTGCTTCATTGGGTGGCTACGAATTTAACGGAGAATATGATCGTGATTATGGCTATTTGAAAAATGTCTATGCTTATGGACAATTGATTTCAACTTCAAATATTAAAGTTGATGCTTTGTCTTCACTTTTATCCAAAGCTCTTAGTGATGTTGTCGCTACCGTAGGCGTAGACATTAAAAAAGCTGTTCCCAGAGATGCTTCCAAGGATGCCGAGCTTATTGCTGAGACAAATGCTCAAAAAATTGCAAAAACTTTGATTGCCAAAAAAGTTATAGAGGCTGGATTTAACGCGACTATGGAAAATGTGGATATACTTGATCCGACTATTGCTCTTTATAGAATTAACGGAGTGAATCTGACCAGTTCTTCGAATATCAAAGTTTCGTTCGATTATTCCGCTAACGATTCTTTGGTCAAAAATGTTTATGTTCAGAATGGCAGTGAGGGGAAGTCACTTGCTGGTGATGTACCTCTCGAAACCTTAAAAGATGTGATTTTAAACGAAAATATTTGATTTAAGCTAGTCGTTTGTGATAGATTCTTACGCGAATTTTGACGTAAAACTTTTTAAATATGGCTGACCAAAATAATTACGGAGCCGATCAGATTCAGGTCTTAGAAGGCCTTTCTGCGGTGCGAAAGAGACCTGGAATGTATATCGGGACTACAGATGTAGCTGGACTTCATCATTTGATTTGGGAGATAGTTGATAATGCGATAGATGAGGCTATGGCCGGTTTTTGTGACAAGATAGTTGTTGTTTTGCACAAGGATGGATCTTGTAGTGTTGAAGATAATGGTCGTGGCATACCTGTTGATATTCATAAGAAAACAGGAAAATCCGCATTGGAAACAGTTCTTACCGTTTTGCATGCCGGAGGTAAATTCGGTGATGGTGGGGGATACAAGGTTTCCGGAGGTTTGCACGGAGTTGGTTCTTCCGTAGTGAATGCTTTGTCTGAGGAGTTGATAGCAGAGGTTTATAGAGATGGGAAAGTCTATCGTCAAAATTACGCTAAAGGTATTCCTAAAGATGAGATTGCTGTAGTTGGTGATACTGAAAAACGCGGCACAAAAATCACTTTTTATCCCGATCCCGAGATTTTTGAAAGTATTGTTTTTAATTTCCAGACCGTATTGAATAGATTGCGTCAACACGCTTATCTGACGAAGGGAGTTACGATTGAATTGATAGATGAACGAGATGGTGCAAAGGAGAGATTTTATTTTGAAGGAGGTATCAAGTCTTACGTAAGACATTTAAATAAAAATAAAGAAGTTTTCGGAGACATAGTTTATGTGGCGAAAGATACTTCAGACGGATTGATAGAAATTTCTTTGCAATATAATAACTCTTTCCAAGAACAGATTTATTCGTTTGCGAATAACATTCATACCACCGAGGGTGGTATGCATGTGACCGGTTTTAAATCCGCCTTAACGAGAACGATTAACTCTTATGCTAGAAAAGCTGAATTTTTGAAAGAGAAGGATGAGAATTTGACCGCTGAAGATGTCCGCGAAGGTTTGACTGTTATTATTTCTGTTAAATTAAGCGATCCACAGTTTGAAGGACAAACTAAATCAAAGCTCGGGAATGCTGAAATGAAGACTGCAGTCGAAGGAGTTTTCAATGAAGCTTTTCAGATGTATTTGGAGGAACATCCGAAGGATGCTCAAGCTATGTTCTCGAAATGTTATTTGGCCGCTCGCGCTCGCTTGGCCGCTCGCGCCGCTCGTGATACAGTCATCCGTAAAGGCGCCCTCGAAGGTATGACATTGCCCGGTAAACTGGCGGACTGTTCAAGTCGTGACCCTATGGAATCTGAGATCTTCATCGTAGAGGGAGATTCCGCTGGAGGTTCTGCAAAACAGGGTAGAAATCGTGAAATTCAGGCTATCTTGCCACTTCGCGGTAAAATTTTGAATGTAGAGCAGGCGAGAATGGATAAGACTTTGGAGAATAATGAAATTAAGGCTTTGATCATAGCTATGGGCGTTGGTATCGGAGAGGCTTTTGATATTTCAAAATTGAGATATGGCAAAATAGTGATAATGACCGATGCCGATGTCGATGGAGCTCATATCAGGACTCTTTTACTTACTCTTTTCTACAGATACTTCAAGGAAGTGATCGAACAAGGTCACATTTATATCGCTCAACCACCTTTGTATAAGATCTGGCATGGACAAAAAGTTGAATATGTTTATTCAGATGAGCAAAAGGAGGAAGCTTTGAAAGGCTTCAATCCTGACGTGAAACCTTCGATCCAACGCTATAAAGGTCTTGGAGAAATGAATCCTGAACAACTTTGGGAGACGACAATGGATCCAAGTCGTAGAGCGATGTTGAGAGTTACAGTCGAAGACGCCGAGGCTGCTGATAAGGTTTTTGATACTTTGATGGGCGCTGAAGTTCTTCCTCGCAAGAAATTCATTACTTCCCATGCGAAGAAGGTAAAGAATTTGGATATTTAATTGACTTTGAGAGCTTTTCGGATAGAATTGCTCCGTTAAAAATTTAACTTATGAAAAAGGGGGTGGAAACAACATGAGAGTATACGTTACAAAAAGACCAAAGGAATCAGATGAGAGATTAATCGCTCGTTTCAACAAAGAAGTTCAAAAGAGCCGCAAGGTTCAACAGATTCGCGATACAAGATACAACCAAAAGCCAGCGAAAAAGAGAGTTGTGAAAAAAGCCGCAATCATGCGCGAGATGTACAGAGCAAAACGCGAAAAGAATAAGTTCTATTAAAATTCTGTTAAAGAGTTTTTATGCTTATAAGGGAGTTGCTTTCGAAAGGGGGCGAACAGCTTGGGCGTGAAATGAGTACTCGTGGAAAGGTGCGTGCAGAGGGTAGTCGCAAAAGAAACGTTCGCGCACTTGAAACCGAACTTGTTTTGGCGCATGTTCTCGGAATGTCGAGAGAGGAAGTTGTCGCGCATGATGATGTGGATGTGACGAGTGAACTTTCTTTGAAGCTTTTTTATAAATATCTGGATGAGTTAAAAGATGGCAAGCCACTCGCTTATATTTTGAAAAGCAAGGAATTCTATGGGATGGATTTTTATGTGGATGAAAGGGTTTTGGTTCCACGTCCTGAGACGGAAATGCTTGTGGATGGGGTTTTGCAGTATTTGAATGAGAGAACTTTTGTGGATGATTCGTATGTTAGTCGAGTCGTGGATGGAGCTGAGTCTGTTTATGAATCGGTAGATTTGGGACGTGATTTTCATGTGCTGGATATTGGCACCGGGTCCGGCTGTGTGATCTCTGCAATTTTGCACAACTTTGATAATTCAGTTGGTGTCGCATGTGATATTTCGACTGATGCTTTGGCAGTCGCTCGTGAAAATTTAGCTTATCATGGACTTGAGGATCGCTGTGAATTGGTTGAAAGTGATTTGTTATCCGCTTTTGATGATGGGGAAAAGTTTGACGTGATTGTAACGAATCCACCGTATGTGGCCGAGGTGGGTGATGATAAAAATTTTACTGCCGATCCGAATGTTGTGAAGTGGGAACCTAGTGGAGCTTTATATGCTGGAGCTGATGGAATGGATGTGTATAAAAAACTTGTTCAACAGTTGATTGAGAAGAGGATAGGTTTTAATCTGTTTGCGGGGGAATTTGGAGCCGGTCAAAAAGACGCTGTTTTGGAATTATTGAATAAAAATTTTATACAATGTGTGGCTGAGGATGGTAGTGATTGTTGTAGTCGTGATTGTGATGCGAGGTTTGAATTGGAAATTAAAAATGATTTAGCTGGAATTCCGAGAATTTTTATCGTGAGGAAGGTGTAAAATTTTGTGATTGTTTTTGTATGTCTATAAATTTCACTATGAAAATTGTTTTTCAAGTTTTTTATTTGAATTTATAGCATTTTTATTTTTGTGTTTTCGTTATTTCCCATTGATCGATTTTTTATCGATGAGGTGTTTTGTAATGTGTTTTAAATAGTTGATTTTTATGCGATCTTTGTGTTCGTTTGTATCGCTGTATCGATACAGCGATACAAATGTTAGATCAATTCATCTATTCTAGTCGTTTTCTTTGCGTTTTTTTTGTGGGGTAATTTGTGTTTTTGATCTATAGTGTGATGTTTGTGTGATTTTTTTAAAATTAATCTGTCATACGTTTTTGTTTGCTGTCGTTTTTAAAAAAATAGAGCGTTAAATTAAGCATATAATGCACCCTTGGTACACCGTGGAATACTCAAAAATGTTTGTCGTATCAAAACTTTTTTGTAAAACCGATCTTTTGGTGTAAAATCTTTCGCGATGTGATCTGAATTGCGACGTAAACTAAATTGCCATGTTAGACAAACTTTTAAAACTAGAAGCGGAATATACTGAAATTCAAGGAAAACTTTCTGATCCGGCGGTGATTGCGAATATGAAAGAGTTCGCAAAACTTTCGCGGAGGTATAAAGAGTTGGATCGAATTGTTACTTTGGCAGGCCAATATCGTGCGGCGGAGAATTCATTAAAAGATGCAGATGACGTCCTTTTGAACGAAAGCGATAAAGACATGAAAGAGCTTGCACAAGCCCAAAAGGATGAAGCGCTCGCTGCGCTCGCGCAACTTGACAAAGAAGTTGAAGAAGAATTACTTCCAAAAGATCCAAACGACTACAAAAATATTATTATGGAAATTCGTGCAGGTGCCGGCGGAGATGAAGCCGCACTTTTTGCTGGTGAACTGATGAGGATGTATATGAAATATGCTGAATCTAAAGGTTTTAAAGTTGAATTGATTGATAAAAGCGAAGGCGAACCAGGCTGCATTAAAGAGTCTATTTTTAATATTAATGGTGACGGAGCTTTTGCTGAATTTAAATATGAATCAGGTGTGCATCGCGTACAAAGAGTTCCGGTGACTGAAGCAAATGGGCGTGTACATACTTCTACCGCATCTGTAGCGGTTTTGCCGGAGGCTGAGGAAGTTGATATTGAAATTAATCCTGCTGATATCAGAATAGATGTATATCGTGCATCAGGTGCCGGAGGTCAGCACGTCAATAAAACTGAATCCGCGGTGCGTCTGACTCATATTCCTAGCGGAGTGGTCGTGACGTGTCAGGATGAACGTTCACAGCTCAAAAATCGCGAAAAAGCGATGTCTGTTTTGAGGTCACGTCTATATGCCGCTCAACAAGAAAAAAACGCTCAAGAATTGGGAGAAGCTAGATCTTCACAAATTGGCACTGGTGATCGAAGCGAAAAAATTCGTACTTATAATTTTCCTCAAGATAGAATTACAGATCATAGGATCCATCAAAATTATTCAAATCTTCCTGTCAGAATGGAAGGAGATATCGCTGACATCATTGTGGATTTGAAGAAGTGGAACAAAGAGC
>CAZGHH010000005.1:0-22263 GCA_964525485.1 uncultured Candidatus Peribacteria bacterium
TCGAGAGTGTGACCTACTCCATCTATCAAACCAAATCTCATTTCAATAATTTTTCTCTCTCTTGGAGAAAGATATTGAAGCATATCGCGAATGTTCTCTTTCAATAATTGACGATTTGTAGACTCAGATGGACTCAAAGCTTCATCATCCTCAATAAAGTCCCCAAGTTTAGAATCTTCTTCAGTTCCAACCGGAGCCTCGAGAGAAACTATATCCTGAGAAATTTTCATAATATGACGAACTTTTTTTATATCCATATCCATTTCCGCCGCCAATTCTTCGACCAATGGTTCGCGACCCAATTCTTGCACCAGACGACGCTGTGCGTGCGTGAGCTTATTAATGGTCTCAACCATGTGTACAGGAATTCTGATCGTTCTAGCCTGATCTGCGATCGCACGGGTGATAGCTTGTCTAATCCACCAAGTCGCATAAGTAGAGAATTTAAATCCTCTATCCGGATCGAATTTCTCAACCGCACGGAAAAGTCCGATATTTCCCTCCTGAATCAAATCCAAGAAAGAAAGTCCGCGTCCAATATATTTCTTCGCGATCGAAACAACCAATCTCAAATTCGCCTCAGCGAGACGAGATTTCGCGGATTGATCCCCACGACGAATTCTACGAGCCAAATCCACCTCTTCCTTCGCGGTAAGAAGAGCAACTTTCCCAATTTCACACAAATATAATCTGATAGAATCATTTGCAATCTCTTTTAACTCAACTTCATATTTAATATCGGATTTTTTAATTTTCTGCTCCGGATCCTCCTCGATTTTCTCCAATTCTTCATCCTCCACATCTCCATCGGCTACAACCAACTCACCTGCATCGTCGTCAACAGGTACTACAGCTTCAACCTCCAAATCTTCCGTCAAATTGTCCATCGACAAATCGTCCTCTCCCCAAATCAAGCTATCTTTCATATCAAGAACCTCGATACCGAGATCCATGAAAAGAGTATAAATCTCGTCAAGCAAAATAAGATCAGTCTCAATCTTCGGCATCGCCTTCAAGAGCTCCTGTTGAGTGACAAACCCCTGCGACCTTCCTTTTTTGACCAAGTCCTGAACCTCCTTCGGAAACTCGGCCAATTTATCATC
Organism: uncultured Candidatus Peribacteria bacterium; assembly: GCA_964525485.1. Classification (GTDB taxonomy): domain Bacteria; phylum Patescibacteriota; class Gracilibacteria; order UBA1369; family LOWO2-01-FULL-3; genus DAONBD01. The sequence continues at coordinate 1,104 of CAZGHH010000005.1, forward strand.
TGAAGGATTTTGAATAAACTTTTTTGTTCTAGCCATTTAATAAATTTTAAGAAGTGATTAGCTCCTTGAATTTTTCAAGAAGCATTTTTTGCTTTGCGGTATCGCCACTTTTCTCCGCCTCTTTGAGTTCTTTTTCCAACTTTGACCGTTGGTTTAATTTGCGATTTTTTATAATTTTGTCAACTAATTTTTGTGCTTCACCGCCAATAGTTTCTTCAGAAAAGTTTTCGTAGTAGCTCTCTGCGAACAACGCAAGGTAAGAAATTTTTTCTTGTAAACCTGTTAAGGCGCTACTATCTAAGTCCCACTTCTCGTGGGAATCTGAACGAGAGGCATTATATTGATTGACAAGCTCCATGTAAATATCTTTTATATCTCCGTCAAAATCGGTTTCTTTTAATTTATCGGCAAAAGTAAAAAACTTCGGGAATTCCAACAAAACTCCTATCAACAAAGATCTCGCGTCAATTCTCTGTTTGTCATGAGCAACTTCTTGTTCTGATTCCTTCATCGGAGTCCTCAAAACTTTGTAATTTGCAACTTCATCATAAATAAACTGAGCTTTTGTATCCAAAACACTGGCAACTATCTTCACAAAATAATCCATCTTCACCGCACTTTTCATCATTTTCAAAATAGGCACGACTTCATCCATAAATTTTCTACGCCCGTCAAAAGTCTTAACATTCACCTGCGAAGTCAAAAGTTTCGCATAAAATTCAATAAAATCACTCGCCCCATCAACCATCTTCAAAAATTCATCCTTACCCGACACTCCCTTCGCCAACATAAAATCAGCAGAATCCTTGAATTCATTTGGCATAGTCAAAGTTTTCATTTCAATCTCGGCACCAAGTGCAACTTCGTAAGCGCGACGAGTAGCCTCAATCCCGGCGGAATCCGTATCAAAACAAGAAACTATATTTTTGGTGAATCTTTTTATCAATCCAATCTGATCGGAAGTCAGCGCGGTTCCACTACTCGCAACAACATTTTCTACTCCCGCCTGATACAAAGAAATTAAATCAAAATAACCTTCAACTATGATTACTTTATCAGATTCCTTCATGGCCTTTTTCGCATGTGAAAGCCCATACAAAACTTTCCCTTTGGAATAAATAGAAGTTTCCGGAGAATTCAAATATTTCGGGACCTGCTCAGACTGCAAAGCTCGTCCACCAAACCCTATAACGCGCCCCATTTGATCGAAAATCGGGAAAATCAACCTACCCTTGAACTTGTCATACAACTTCGCGTTATCTATTTCTTTATATCCGAACAATCCGGATTTTATCAGAACATCTTTTTTGAAATCTTTTTTCATAAGATGTTCATAAAGATCGTCATAACTATCTTTTGCAAAACCGATTCTAAAAGTCTGAATCGTCTCGTCGGTCACTCTGCGCTTTCTCAAGTATTCCAAAACTTTTTCACTATCCGCACTTTTATCAAACAAATTTTTCTGAAAATGCGTTGCAGCCTCATCATGAGCTTCATATAAAAAATCCTTCAAACCTTTTTCTCCGGCCTTATATTTTTTATTAATTTTCTCCACTTCAACTTTCAAGCCCGCCCTGTCTGCCAAAATTTTAATGGCATCAGAAAATTCAACGCCTTCGACCTCTTCTATAAATTTGAAAATATCACCACCTTTGTGGCATCCGAAACAATATGCAATTTGCTTCTCGGGACTAACTATGAAACTCGGAGTTTTCTCGTTATGAAAAGGACAAAGCCCCTTATAACTCCTTCCGGCCTTCTTTAATTGGACATACGAAGAGACAACATCTTCAATACTAAGTCTGGCTTTTATATCTGTGACTACGTCCCCCATTTGAATGTTTTATTTTTATGCCTTAATTAAATACCCCCTAGTGGAGTACTTATACCTTAATTTCACTCCTTATTTCAAGGCATTTTTCCTCTTCCCTCCGCGAATTAATACAATAGCCATAACAAACATAAGAACAAGAAGACCGATAATTACAGAAAACTTCTGTTTACTATTCGTCGCAAAAACGGCAAGAGCACCAAAAACAATCGAGATCGTATAAATAATAATCAGAACCGTCGGAGCTTTTAAGCCAAAACTCAAAAGTCTATGATGAAGATGTTTTAAATCACCATGCCAAGGTTTCTTCCCCTCAAAAATTCTCCTGAAAATCACCCAGAAAGCGTCCAATATAGGAATACCAAGAACTATAAATGCTGTCGCGATTTTTCCACCGGAAAAAAGTGAGAGAGCGGCAATCATAAATCCCAAAAAAGTACTTCCGGTATCTCCCATCAGAATTTTTGATTTGGGAAAATCAAATAGCGTAAAAGCCAAAGTGACAAGAGCAAGAATCAAAGAAATCGTTGCAACAATCTGTTGAGAAGCAACATTTGTATGCAAATCAGGCCTGATACTCAGAGCAAAAAGAGTAAAAAAAGCGATCGAAGAAACCCCGGACGAAAGCCCTCCAACACCATCAAGAAAATTCATTGAGTTTGTAATTAGAACAACCCAAAAAACAGTAAATAAAGCCCCAAAAACAGGAATTCCATACAAGAAATAAGAATCCAATTTCAAACTTCCACCAAACGGACTCGAGATTGATAACACATACACGCCCGCCATTGCGATCACCACCCCACACACGATCTGCACCACAAGCCGCACAACAGGAGACAACGAAAAATAATCATCCAAAAATCCAACCATCGCGATCACGCTCGTCACCCCAACGAGCCACAAAACATGCTCGCTCAACGGAACAAAAACAATCACAGAAATCAAAAACGCCAAGAATATAACGATTCCCCCATAGTAAGGAATTGGCGCTCTATTCAAACCGTACTTCGCAGGACGATCCATCAACTTCAATTTTGGAAAAATTTTCATCGCCAACAAAACACCCACAAACGAGAGCAAAAACGAGACCAAAGCTACAACTAAATACTTATCCATAAAACATTTTTACTACAAAACGATTTTACATTTTAAACAAAAACATTCAATTTTTTCTTTACTTTCACCATGCCCGATCCATCCCCGCACACCTCCAAAACCGCAAAAATTTTCCCATTACACCTGCCAAGGAACACGCCACCATCTTGATCCACATCATCATCTTGACACACATCATCATCTCGCACCTCCCCACCAAAAAGTTTCACTTCTCTATCCCCAACTTCAATAAAATTTCCTCTATTCAAAATAGTCATCTCTTCATCAGAGAAATCAACCGTCGGAAAATCCGCAAAACTATCTTCAATAGACACAACATCATCAACTGAAAAATCGTCCACCTTAACAGCATTTCCAACTTCAAAATCACCAATCGACACCCGTCGAAGTGCACTCATATATGCTCCACATCCGAGAACCCGTCCAATATCATAAATCAATGAACGAATATAAGTTCCCGAACTACACTTAACCTTCATCGCAAGACTCGGCCACTTAAAAGAAATCACGTCAATTTTATCAATTCTAATATCACATTCCTTCATCTCAACATCAGCACCACCACGCACCAATTTATATGCAGCAACTCCACCTATTTTCTTCGCAGAAAATCTTGGCGGAATCTGCTTGATTTCTCCTGTAAACTGTTGAACAACTTTTTTGATCACGTTATAGCTAACTTCGCCTGCAAAATCAGTCGACACAGCCTCGCCTTCCGCATCATAAGTATCAGTCACAGCACCGAGAAAAGCCTCAGCTTCATAGACCTTATCCTGACCGACAATATATTCCAAAAGCTTAGTTGCCTCACCAACCGCCACAATCAAAAGTCCGGTAGCAAGAGGATCCAGGGTTCCCGCGTGCCCCATTTTAATTTTTTTCACATCGATACCCTGCTTCGCAAGCCTCGATTTTAATTGTTTCAAAACAAAAAAAGAACTCACACCTTTTTCTTTATCCACAAGCACAAAACCATGAACACTTTTTTTATTCATAAAAGCGGTTTTTCAGATAGATTTTACTTAATTTCACCGACAGACATTGGACGACGTAAAAGATCCACTATAACCTTTTTATCATTCCATTCTATCGTCTTTCCGCGTACTTTCATCACCTCCTCGGCGCCCTTTCCAGCGACGACAACACTATCCCCCTTTCGAGCCATCATGAGAGCGAGGCGAATAGCTTCGCGCCTATCAACGATTTTCCAATATCTATCACTTTCCTTTCGAGGAATTCCCTGCCCTACCATATCTATAATTTCCAATTCATCGTCAGAATAAGGATCATCATCTGTGACAAAAATATAATCAGCATATTTATGTGCGATCGCTCCCATACCAGGTCGTTTAACTTTGTCTCTCCCTCCTCCTGTAGCACCGAACACAGCAAACAAACGTCCGTCGGTAGTCAAATCTCTATACATTGAAAGTAGCTTTTCAAGTGAATCCTCCATATGAGCATAATCAACAACAACTGTAAAATCCTGTCCGGCATCCACATGATCGCACCTACCTGGAACCGTACGAGCCGAATCAATTCCTCTTTTTATATTTTCCATAGAAACTCCATACGACATACAAACAGCCGCCGCGCAAAGAGCGTTTTGAACGTTAAATTTTCCAGGCAAATCAAAATCAATTGGAACGGCGTCATTCGGAACTTTCATTGTAAAATAACTTCCGTCTGGTTTTAATTTTAAATCCAAAGTCGCAACAGTCCCTTGTTTTAGACCATAAGTAATTTTTCGATCGGCAATAAACTGATCAAAATAAGCAAAATTTTCATCCTCTTCATTCAAAACTAAAACTTTTTGCACACCGGCCTTTCTCCTACTTTTGGAAACTTTTTGAAACAACGAACCTTTTGCATACAAATAATTGGCAAAACTTCCATGATACTCAATATGATCGCGAGCTACGTTGGTAAAAACAGCACAATCGATGTTTATGCCCCAAACTCTAGATTGAGTCATCGCGTGAGAAGAAACTTCAAGCACCGCAAATTTACATCCCTCATCAACCATTTCTCTCAGAAGTCTTTGCAAAGCAAATCTACCAAGTGTTGTTTGCTTTGTCGTGTTCGTCCATTTTCTTGTACCGACTTGAAAGTTAATAGTGGAAGTCATTCCAACTTTATTTCCAGCTGTTTCCAAAACATGTGCAATCAAATTCACAGTGGTAGTTTTCCCGTTTGTTCCGGTGACTCCGATCACAGTCATTTTATCAGCGGGGAAACGATAATAAACAGCAGCAATAACAGATACAAGCTTATGATAAAGCAATCTCAAAGGATTAGTGTCAGACATTAAATTTCTTAAAAAATTCATCATATTATTTTCGTGTATTTAAATAGTCTTTCGTATATTCAACGTCTTTATCTATCAGCTCTTTTAATTCTTCCATACTATCAACTTTAGCAACGTCGCGAATTTTTTCCAACAAAACAATTTCAACATTCTTACCATAAAGATCTCCACAATCATCCAACAAAAAAACCTCACAAATAAATTTACCTAAAGGCAAACCTTTTTTTTCTCCAACATAACCGGCCCCATAATACCCCTCCCCTTCCACAACAACATCACAAACATAAACACCGGATTCATAATCATCAGAATCAATAACAACATTAATAGTTGGATATCCGATAGTCCGTCCAAGCCCTTCCCCACGCTCAACCAACCCAGTTATTTTATTCATTCTCAAATTATTAACGCAATTAAAGTCCACCATACCAGCGCAAGATCATTTTTCCAAAAAGTCTGATCGAAAAGACCGTGAATAGCAATCACAATAAACATTGAAATAATCACACTCACAAATCGTTTTTCAGCGGAATTAAGAGACTTAAAACCTTTCGTCCCTACACGTAAAAAAACCGCCAGAAACAACCAAATAACCGCCACAACTCCAAAAATCCCTACATTCAAATATGTAGATAAAATCAAATTATGAGCATGTAACATTTCTTTTTCATACGGCTCAACTCCGAGTACTTCTTTAGCATTATTTTTGTAAGCATTTTCGAATCCTCCGAGTCCGATCCCGAATAGTGGATTTTCTTTTATCAAAATCCCGGCAACGGTCCACACTTGAATTCGCACGGAAGAAGAACTTTGACGATCAAATTGCAAAAAGTCTTTTGCTTTTTGAGTGCCAATTTGTGAATACATAGCGGTAACAATCAAAACAGCACCCGCACAAATCACCACCAACTTCTTGAACAAACTCCCGTAAAATCGCCTGTATTGTGAAAAGAAAATTTCATAAACAGCATAGATAAAAATCGCCGAAACAACACCTATCATCCCACCGTAAGAACGCGAATACATAAGAGCCAAAGAAGACGCTAAAAACACCAATACTTCAAAAGCAAAATAAGCATAATCGTAATGAGAATCTTTTGTTTCACCGTCAAAAAATTTCCCTAAATAAGCGGCAACTCCAGTCCTCGGGTCCCGAGTATCGATAGAAAAAAGTTTGTTTTCAACTCTCTGCCAAAAATTAATAAAAGCACCACAAACCATAGGTCCGATATACAGAGCTAAATAATTGGCTGAAGCAAAAGGACCGGAAGCACGACCGTCAATTGTCACAAAATCTTTTGAAATAACTTGATACAAAGCCCAAACGCTCAAAATCAATGTCGAAAACATGTATGAATAGAAAATTTTCTTTTTATCCTCAAGCGAATTCAAAGTAAAAACCAACATAATTCCATACAAAACAGGCATAACTACCCATCCTTTAAAAATGCCTAATGCAAGCCTAAATTCACCACCATAGTAAGACACAACAAGTCCAAAACCGGAAGCTAAAATAAGCAGGAAAATCGGCAGAAAAAACGTATTTAATTTTGTTTTAAAAACATCTTTGATCGTTTTTTTTCTCATGAAAAAATTACGAAGTTTGTCGCCAAAAGCACTCTCATCAATTCCCCTCAAACGAACATAAACAAACAGTCCAAAAGCTATATAAACCATCACTTCCACGACATTAAAAGGCACCCCAAAAACATCAAACTTCCACAAATAAAGCGGGAAAAAAACAGGCATCAAAACTAAAATTCTTCTCAACAAGTCTTTCATAAAATTATTTAATCAAATCGATCAAAGCCTGTTTTGGAGTCTTATCCTTCGGCTTCACAACACCGGAAGCCAATAAAACTCCGGCACACCCCAACTCCAAAGCCTTTTTCAAATCCTCACCGGTTTTCACTCCGGCCCCAACCAAAAGCGTCTCACCCACTTTTTCCACAGCTTCTTTCACAACATCCACCTTGGTCGTCACAGAGACATCACCACCAATCAACTCGGGTGGTTCCAAAGCAATATAATCAGGTTTACAAACATTCAAAATACCCAAAGCTCTTTCAACATTTTCAGCGCAAACAACCAACGTAAAATTCGGGTCATAAGATTTAAAATCCTCAACTATCATTTTAATTTCTTCATCAGTCCTCGGATTTTCAGCATGATTCACCAAAGCTCCTTTCACACCCATCGCGCACAAAATCCTAGGGGTCAGTCGACCAGTTTGCGTAGCTTTTGGCAAACCATCACTCCCACGCGTCAGATAATCAGCCGACTGTGAAAAAACAGAAACGTTTTCAGACGCTTTGCATACATCCCTCAAATCCGTCGGATGAACCGCAACAACGATATCCGCCAAATCAGATAACTCAGAAAATACTTCTTCATGCATATTCAACATATCAATAGCTCCCATACCAATCGCCACTTCATAGTCTTTGAAATTCACCAGGACCAAAGGTTTTTGTTCCACAACTAAAGTATTTTGATCTGTTATCTCCATATTTTTAATTTTTAAATTTTATCTGCGACAAGTGTACACAACCACACACAAAAATAGTAGCGATTTCTCGTGTCTTTATCATTGACGGTAAGCCGTTTTTTTGATATAATTCAAAGATTTAATATATATACAAATATACAAAACAAAAAATAAAAACAAATCATATGCAAAAACTACAAATTCTCTTGAATATCTTCAAAGAAAATAGACCTGTTTTCTTTGAAACATTAGGTCAGACAGACAAACCAAAAACATTAGGCGAAGTACAAACAATGCAAGAAGGGAGTGATGAAAAAGCTGCACAAATAACCGCCGCTTATTTCGAAAAATTTGGAGCATTCAAAGACAAACCGGAAGAAACACTCGATAAAGACATAACCATAAATACAGACAAAGAAGACAACAAAGGACTTGGGCATTATCAGGCGATTCAAGATGGTTTGGAAACTGAAATCGGGTCAAAAATATTCCCAACAAACAAAGTTTTGGCACGAGAAGCGGTTTTGCAATTAAATCAAAATTATTTAAATCAGACACAAGGAAATCAAAAAATCTTAGCAGATTTAGAGGCCGGAAATGTAAAAAATGTAAAATTTGAGAAACCTGTAAAAAACGGAAACGATATAACTTTCAAAACAACTCTTCTGAGAGCTGATGGAAAAGCTTTACACACAATTGAAGTAAAATTCACAAAAGAGAGCTTAGACGCAATAGAAACGCAAAGAGAAAAAGTTCTGCAAGAAACAAAAGACTCTCTTAATAAACAAGCTGAAGATATCATGGAAGAGATAGAATCCGACATAACTTTGACAGACATACAGAGCAAAATTAAACTCCCAGTAAAATACGCCAAAACAGGTGAAACAGAGACTCATACAGAACACAAATTCACAACAGTAGACGGTAAAGACCTAGGCATCTCAGTCAAAATCAATAAAAAATCTTATAAACAATTCATAATCGAAGAGACTCAAACAGAAAATGAAACTAAATTTGTCACGCCTGAAATGACAAAAGACCAGATCAACGGACAAATTGTAGAGCTGTTTAAATCAAAAATTGAAGGATTGAAAAAATCGGAAGAGACGGAGGCACGAGCAAGAGCGGAAGCAGAAGCAGCAGCAAGAGAAAAAGCAGAAGCAGCAAAAAAACCCGCTGAAAAGGAAAAAACACCATTTGAAAAAGCAATGGAAGAAGCCGGAGTAACAATCGGAAAAGATTCTAAAACAGGTAAAGAAAAAGTCTATTTCTGGGTGGAAGGCATCGAGAGAAGTTTCCTTTTGAGAAAAGATTTCAAACAAAAACTGGAAAAACAAACAGATGCAAACGCAATCAAATTGATGTGTTACGAAAAATTACTTGGAATAGTCGGTAAAGGAATCGACATAAAAAAACACAGAGTTGCAGGCGGAAACAAAGACATGTTTGAAAGATCAAATATGTCAATGCGTGAATACGTACAAGCAAAAGGGAAACCAACGGTTAAACCTGAAGAAGACAAAAATTACGAAAAAATAGGAACATTTGATGGCGTCGAAATGTACGTCAATATAAGAGGTGAAGTGGTTGCAAAAGACGGAACCGCAATCACAGAAAAAACATTCACAGTAGATGATATGACTTCGATGGAGAAAATCAGAGAATCGGAAGGATACAAAAAAGCGATAGAAACACTTCTTCAACGCCAAAAAGCCTTGGAAGAAGGTCGTGTATATGTGGGAGTCGCTGAAGACAAAACTCCGATATACGTGGACGGATCAGGCAAATTATATAAACCTGACAACACCCTATATGAAGGAGTTGTAGCCGGAGCATCGGATTTTGATCTCCAAAGAGCTTCGGATCAAGCACGAGAAAAAGATGAAAACAAAAAAGTTGAAAGTGCAAAAGATGCAAAAGAACGCGTTGAAGCAATAATCCAAAGAGACTTGGCTATAGTTCAACAAATCGCAAATGAAATAACAGAAAGAAATCGACTCCGAGGCTTAAGTGAAGATAAAAAAATCACAACTCAAGACATTAGAATAGATAAAGCAGGTAAAGAAACTAGATTGTCAGGGGGAGGATTTTCAAGAGAATTCGAAATTGCGATTAATGGTGAAAAAACAGAATACAAATTATCGACAACATACTCAAATCAAACAAAATTCGAACCGGAATTCGCAATTCAAAAAGCAGGCGAACGTCTACAATACGAAAAAGTAGGGAACAAAACATATTTCGACCAAAAATTCGGGAAAATCTTGGAAGAATATCCAAACAAGACCGCTCTTAAAGATGTCCAAAAAGCCATTGAAACATTGAAACAAAGAGGCGTGGAAATAAAAGACCCTCAAAAAGTCGAGTCTTTAACGGTACAAGAATTCAAAACAGTCGACCAACTCAATGATATTATTTTTGATACAATCATAGACACAAATTCTAACTTCTTTGAAATTAGAGACAAAATCAACACTGAATGCAAAAAAATATCAAAGGCTCTCGAAGGTTCAAAATTAGCAAAAATTGAAATAAAAATTGCAGATGAAACCTTTACATGGGACAAAACTAAAGAAGAGGTCATCACAAACGATGACTGGAGTAAAATAGCAAAATTACAAGAATTAAAACTATCACCTGAAGAATACGAGTCATACATTGAAAGAAGTAGAAAAAGCAATATCGATGAGAGAGCTAAAACACAACTCGAAACAAGAAAAGCTCAATACTCTGAAAAATACAAAGAGCTCACAACAAAACCATTGAGCGTTGACTACAGAATTTCAGAAATGAGAAAAAAAGACATAGAAAAGAACTGGCACCATTATTCAGGCACAGCCGGAGCAGTTGAATTTCATATGAGCCAGCCTCCTTTTGGATATACTGTCGATCAGGTACCACACAAAGTAGCTGACATGGTAAGAAACTTGGGAGTAAGTAACGGAGTGGTACTAGGAAACATCACTTTCAATGAAATATTTGATGCGGTCGATAAATCCACATTAAAAATCGCAACAATGGCAAAAGGCGCAGAGTCCGGCATTCCGGTAGACGCCTTGAAAAACGCCAAAGCGTTCATGAAAGAATTCCAAAGACTGCTCGATAAAGGTGATAAAGTCACAGCTGTAGAAGCACAAAGAAAAGAATATATGTTCAACGCCGTAATAGTTCCATGTTTGGATCTCAAAATGGCAATTGCGAGACTGAGATACGACAAAGACGCAGAAGCAAAAAAAGAAAAAGCAAAAGAAAGAGAATTGTCAGCAGATCAGAAGGAAATACTAGAAGGACTTTCATCTTTATGTAGCTGGGAAGGCAGAAAATTCGATAGCAAAGCGGCTAAAGACTGGGAGAAGTTCTTATCACTTTTCACAAAAAGCAAAGACAAAATCACAATGTCAAATATAGATGGAAGCACGTTCACTTTGGATAAAGGCGTGTTCCAAAGATATTTTGATCCGAAAGCGGCAGTTGCGATCCTGGTAAACAGAGAAGGATTGTACGACAAAGACGCTGAAGGCAATGTAAATTTGATCAAAGACAAAATAATAGATGAATTAAATAGAATAATCACGAAAGGTGTAATACAGATAATGATCGCGGAAAAAAATAAAGAATTAGAAGGAAACTTGGACAGAAGAGAAATCAGTAAATTGATAGGATCTCCGAAGTACAATCAGAGATTGGCTGAGGCTAAAATCACAAATCTCAAAGGCCCTTTCACGGAAGCTCAATTCAAAGCGTTCCAACTCGGATTTATTATCGATCAGGAATCGAAATTCGACGCACAGATCAAAGAAGGTGTCGATTCGTTCCAAGAAGCAAACCCGGCAAGAGCGGAAATTTTGAGACAATTAGTAGAGCAAGGACTCCCTATAAATCAGGTAAAAGCCGTCCAAGAACAGTTGGTTAAATTGGGACTTGGAGTAGCCTTTGATAAATCCGGAAATTTCATAGGATTAGGTGGAGGCGTTGGCATAGACCTCGGCGATGGATATACATTAAATATAGGAGTTGGCGCAGGAAAAGGCACGGTAGCTGTCGGTGCGGCATTGAATATAGAGATATTTAAAGCCGGCAAAGTGACGGCATCAACTTCACTCGGAATCTCTACCGCTGGAATAGGAGCCAATCTGGGAGTCACAATAGAAGCCGGTGAAAAATTAGATGTATCTGTATTTGCAGGAGCCGGAATTTCATGGGGAGGACTACCTGGCGGACAAATCGGATTTTCGCTTAATTGGAATGCGGCAAGAGATTTTGAAAGCAGATTAAATTCAGCTGAAGCAAAATATTTCAGCCCAAAAGTATTATCAGCACTTGATGAATTAAAACAAATAGGAGATCTATCAGAGGAAGACGTAGAAAATCTTAAAAAACAATTAAGAGGGCAAATAAAAGAAGAAACATTAAAAGATTTCAAATCTCCGGTAATAACAGGTGGAGGAATTCAATTAGTAATGGTTGGCTCAATTCCTGTGCCGATTATATCGCTATCTATATGTATAGGAAGCGTGACCGTCTCAACTCCTAACAGAAAGGCAATATCAAAACAATTGGCGGGACTTTCAGGAACACGCGCAGAAGCAATGATTTCAAGCGCATTAAAAGTATTGGAAACAGCGAAGAGCAAGCCAAGATACGTCGAAGGATTAGATCGTATCACCTACTCTACAGATGGAAAAATCATGGTTTTGGACGATAAACAGGAAGTAGAAGTAAATTTTGACGGAATCACTTCATCAATAGATGACTACAATGAAGCGCTGGATGAAACAGATACAAAATTAATAGTTCATCCAAAAGTAAACGGTAAAGACAGAATAGAATTGAGAGTCGACAATACATCGAGAAAAGATGTTCATATTAACGTAGACCCTCTTTTGAAAAATTTAACGGTTGTTCAAAATTCAGATGACGGGAAAATCTTCTTAGTTGGAAATATCGACGACCTAATTATTACAAGAGAAAGATTCACCCTTCCATTCGAATCAACAGAAGACGGAGCAACAATTAGAGACTACATAACAATCAAACAAAAAGAATCAGTTCAAGGAGGAAGAGATAATAGATGGATTGAGGCAAACGCTCCATACGAACTAGTCAAACTCATGGAACACGCACGATTTTATCGAAAAGCTGGTGTTAATACGGCACTAGCAGGCTCAAATATCCTTGAAGTAGCAGGATTCTTAACTGAAAATCCAACCTATCTTTCAGATGCAGATAAGAGAGTCATAGAAAATTATTTGAATAAACAACCAGACCTATCAGGCAGACTAGATCAAGCGGGAGTCGATCAAAAAGCGACATTAGTGAAAGGCATGAAAGACGTTTTGGACACAAGAGGCCAGAGAATGCTTAAAAAAGATTATGACATACCTATCCCCGAAGGATTTTTAACAAAAACAGAAGCGATACTTGGAAATGCCAAATTCATGGCTGAAGTCGCAAAAATCATGGGCGACGGAGGAAACATAATCGACCTTTTGAAAAAACCTGAGAATAAAAAAATGTTGGAAGACGCTGGGTTAAAAGATAATTTGGACGTTTTTAAAAAAGGTAACGAAAAATTACTCAACATATTAATTCTTGAAATCGAAGATCAGTCATTCAGCACATTCTACAAAGGCGCAAAAGAAGCAAAATTGACTCCTAAACAAATGGAGCAAATCAATAAGAATTTAACAGCGTCTTTAATAAGAAGAAGAGACTTCATCAGAGACAAAGTATTCTTACCAAAATTTGAAAGTGCATACGAAAAAGTTCAACCGAAACCCGGGAAATCGGCACAAGAATTATGCGTGAAATTATTCGACGACATGTTTAGCGACCTATTAAATAAGCTGAAAGATCCAAATTTCGATTTCAGAAAAATGGGAATGGAACTTATTCCGGACGGAGCTGAGTTTTTCTCAGGATCAAAACGCATGGAAAAAGGAAAACAAGTGGGAGCAATGGCAACAACGCTAAATTATTCCGATGAATTCCATTTCACTGATTTAGTCCATAATTTTGGATTCTTGGAAGGAACAATGAAGGACTATATGAATGAGGCTAAAACAGATGAGGAAAAAGCAATCGCAAGAATTTTGATGGAGATCGTAAATCCAACTCCAAATTTGGAATCAGACAAAGAATTCTTGGAATCAAAATTCACACAAAGAATGCTTTCATTGGATGCTTTGGTGTTAATTATGACAAACGAAAATTATCAGAAATTAACAGAAGTGGTCAAAGACATTTCAAAACTCAAAGATCCTGAATACAAATCAGCATTTGAAATATTCAAAAACTTGGTAATGGAATTGCACAATGCATTTACATCACGAACACCATTCGAAAGAAAAATTCCTGGCACATTAGCAACATTAAAAGTCGACTTCAGTGAAACAAAACTCGTAGCCGGATCATATACCAAGTGTGCAAACCCAAGTTTGTATTTGGATATGAAAGCAAGAATCGGAATTTATAAAGAAGATCGCTTAGTCGCAGAAATGATCCAAACAGATGAAGTGGTAGACGCCGATGTATCAAAACAATTCATATCTCTCAATCTTGGCGCAGGCGTTGCAGTAACAAGCACAGCGAAACCAAAAAGCAACGATGGGAAATATAGTAAAGATGGACCTGGAGAAAAACCAGCAGTCGCAGAGAACGTTCCGGAAACAGTTACAGGAGGAAGTGGAGAAGAATATCATATTGAAAATAATCCAGGATCAGCAGGATTAAGCCCATCAGGTCACTAAAAATAAAAATTTATAAAATTAAAAATAATATAAAATGAAAACAAAAAAAATATTGTCACTTAGTGCGCTATTAATAGGGGTAAGCGCACTGTTCGCATCTTTCGCTACAGCAGCAACAACTGTAGATGGCTTAGTTTCATATTTCTCACCTAAGAATAGAGAAGCTGTGGTTTTTCAAGAAGGCATACAAGGATTTTCGTACCCTTCATTTAACAATTTCACATCAAATCCAAATATATCAACTGGTGGAAGACAAGGGGATGAAAGGAAGTTTTTAGTAGGGAAACATTGTCCAGATGGTATATGTCCACAATCTGGTAATTACTACAACACTCTTCCAAACTCTATAGAAAATGGGGACAAGGTAAGATTTGAAATTTATTTTCATAACAATGGGGAAGATTCATACGATGGAGGAGCGACAGATAGCCCAGATGCACGAAACATCAAAATTGGTATAGACCTGACAAATGCAAATAACCAATTGGATTCTGACATTATCAGACCGTCCGGATTTATATATGCAGACAACAATGAATATAGGACTGATAAAGATCAATCAACAACCGTTATAAAAGACGGTAATGGAAACATCGTAAGAACAGCAACAGATGATATGCAAATAATAAAAGGCTCAAATAATTTAATATTAAAGCCTGTCCAAAATTCAGCATGGATGACAGTCAAAACAGACGCAAACAACTATTTTGACAAAACAGTGTCGACATCTGGAGAGAGTATAACGTTCAAAACTCCAGAGGGGGATGTAACAATAAGAGCGGTTGCTAAATATTCAGATAACAAAATGTGGGTTGAAATAGATAAGCTCCCAGGATGTTTTAGATATAGTGGAGCTATTTTATTTGATGTAGTGGTAGAAGCAATTCAACCAAACGAATGTACAGCTTTACAATTCATAAATTCAATTGATCCATCAAGTGGAGAAGACGTGACATTGTCATGTAACGCAGAAGCAAAATGGGCATTATTCAAATTAGACCTCGATTTCTCACAATCTCCTGAGCCATCAACTCAAAAAATAAAATTCACATCAGCAGATCCAAAAGCAACAATTTCACTACCTCCGCATTATCTGGAAACTCCGCTTTCGGTCACAGAAACATTTTCAAACTTTGAAAAAGAAGATAACTCAATCATCGGAATGTATTACGGAACGGGGAACCTATCGGCTGTATATATCAATGAAGACGGAACTGAATCATCAATATGCCAAGATGAAGTAGAAACCTGCGACAACGAATGTAATGCAATGTGTCTTTCAAAGCCTACAAGTATTCTTCCAGGAACATTCTCAGAATTTACAGCGACAACTTCGGATTATTATGGCGACACTTGGAATAGAGATGTCACATATTCAGTACAAGAAGGATACGGAAAATTTTATAAAAAATTCGACTACAACGATGACGGAGCTATTAATGATATAGATATCTGGTACCAAATCAGACAGGATTTCCCAGAATCAAATCCCGTAAAAAACACAGCGCCAACGGGTCTATGTAACGGGATAAACCAAGCATCAGTTTTGGAATTGGATCCGGGAAAAGTAAGCGACATTATAGATAGTATTCTTTCAGGAAGTTACACCCAAGAAGGCTTATTTGACGGCATTATTCCAACCAATATCCAAACAGACAAAGAAAATAAAATAGACCCATTAAAAGATCAACCGGCAGCAAGACCTCAAGCATTGAGTCCGTCTAAATACGGCATGGGCAACGTGTTTTTGGCTTTAACTCCGGGAGTTACGAGCACTTCATTTGGAAGTAATACAAGTCAATCATTCAATACAAATTCACCGGCAGGAGCAGTCGTAAATCCAAACATACTCAATCCTACAGTATTGGAAAATTTTGTAAGCGGAACACAAATCGTAGTCCCGCAAGGCGAAACGGTTTGGTTTTATGCAATTAAATCAGGTGAAAATGTCATAACAGCGATATCAGAAAATGACACTGATAATTTAAATTGTACAAAAAAGGCTAGCATACAGTCGGTATACACACCAATCTGTCAAAACATGCAGGTGGAAGTAACAGACCAAAGCCCTAATCCTGAACAAAATATCGAATGTCTCGAAGTAGTCAAAAAACTTCGCATAGATGCAAAAACATTCACAGGAACAGATGGAATAACTTACACAAAAGCTCAACATAAATTAAAGGTAAGATGGACAACTCCGGAAGCAAACGGAAGATTTAAAATTGACGATCCTAGTGTGCCACAAACACAAGAAGGCTCACCAACCATAACAACAGAAAATCAAGCGGTAATCTACACAGGTATAGGACCGGTCACGGCACAACTCATTGCAGTTGATGATATTCCTGTAGAAGATTCACCTTGCGTATGGACATTGCCACAATGTACAGAATGCGGAAGCCTGACTTTAACATTCGCAGACGGAACAAAAATAGCATACGTGGGAGATTCAAAAGAACTTAGATTAAGTGTAATTGAAGCAGGTACGGGTCAACCATACGAATCAACTGTTCTATTTAAAGACGCAACCGGAGGGAAATTAACATTCCCAACCGGAACAAGCGTCACCACCTCCCTACCCGATGCGCTGACAGGAATCATCACATACACAACAATTTACCCATACCCTACGGGTCAGATCTCCACAGAGGAAAGTACAAAAGCCGGAATAATCACAGCCGAAGTACAAGGTGAAGAAGCAATCTGTTCAGACTACGTAACATTACTGGACAACATCTGTAGAATACTCACAGTAAAAGCACAACTCGGGGAAACAGAAGTCACAAATCCAACTTCGTTGAACGGAGGAGAGATATACAGGTTGAGCTCTTCAGCTACATTCGCTTCCGCAACACCGGACGGCACTCAAATCAACTACAAAGCTACAACAGAAAATATAGTATATGGATACTTCGCGAAAGAGACCACGGTCAATATAGCGGGATTGGATATATCAGTCCCGGACTTGGATCTTTCAGCTTGGTCTTCCGATTTAACGGTTCTCCAAAATGAAGGAGTTTACTTCTTTGTAAATCCTCAGTTGATCCCTGCTACATACAATGACGCAATCAGAATTTCAGTGGTTGGAAGCCAGGTTCCGGGATGTATTAGGTTAATAGATTTAATTGTTCCAAACAAGATCGATTGTACAAGTATCGTATTGAATCCAGCACAAGAAAATTTTGACCCTACTAAAACAGAAAGAACTCAAATCACAATCGATCCAAACCTAAGCGCATTCGGAGATTATGATGGGGATTTCATTTTTGAAATCACAGAGGGTACAGACGGCGCTGATTTATATATTTCAGCCGACGAGGAAACAGGCGGGAAATTATTGAGACGTTCTATGGCAGAAGCCACAACAACAGGCGTATATATCATCGCTTCAGGCGGTGTCACCGTTGAAGTCTACGCCTCAGACTCATCTCAAGCCGACAAAGGTTGTAAAGCGGTGTTGAGATATAGCTCAGCAGAATGTAAACAATTAACAATTGAATACAATAAAGAAGCATTCATCCCTTCCGCAGTTACATCAATTTGGATAGAAGATAATCCAGAGGATTTGGGAGGCTATACGGGAGATTTTGTATTTGAAATAATCGAGGGAGACAATGCTTATCTTTCAACAGATACAGTACAAAACGCAAAATTAGTTACAGTTTCATACGCCAAAGCGATTAGCGGAATTGACTTCAAGGGAGAACTTGAATCAACAACTATCAGAGTATACGCTGCAACAGATCCGGATTGTATCGGAATTGTTAATTCTGAATACAATGAAGAAAAAGCGTGTCAGGATTTAATTATAACAAGTCCGGACGGAGACTGGGAAATAGATAGAAACGGAGATGATGAAAATTTCAAAATAGTGGTAATACCCGAAAATTCTGATTGGATAATTGACTGGAAAGTAACAGAAAATGATGGGTATTTTAGGAATAGCACCACGACAGGAGCCCAACTTACCAATAAAGTTTATGACGTTGAAGATGGTACGAAAGTCGTAGTGTCCGTTAGAGGCCACGAAGGCACATGTTCAGATTTTAGAGTAGCAGACAAAGACGGAGGATCGTCTAGTAGCTCTACATCTCCAAAATTAGTAAAAAAAGTTGCAAAGGGAGAACTTAAAAACAGTGAAAAAGAAAGAGAAAATAATATGAACTGGAAAGATAATATCAACTTATCTTCTGCAGAGAACGGATCACAAATTTCATACCAAATCTATTTCAAATCCGGCAAAAACAAAGGAGTCAATACAGTAGAAATATGGGACGACAGTATAAACAGTAGTGGTGAAATAACAGGAGAAAATGAACTTAAATTCCTCAACGAAACAGTAACCTCAAATGGATCATTGAATATTACAGATGTCATAATTGAAATAGATGGTGATGAGATAAATGATGAAAATGTATGTACAAACGAAGACTATGAAAAAGGATATTGTGTAACAACAGAATACGAAAATAAGAACGAAGATTTAGAAGATATAGTAAGTGCATTTAAAAAAGGAGAAAGATTAACATTCAAAAATCTCACAAACAACACAGATATAAAGATATATTATGAGATGAAAGTTAAGTCAGCAATCAATCAAAACACATGTAAAAATTTAGATCCAAGCACTGGATGTGGAGAACAGTTTGAAAACGAAGCAAAATACAAGGCTAAAGCAGGAGACAGAATATATGAAGATACTGCAAGTACAACAGTAACAATCACCTGCCCATACATCATAACCAGATCAGGTGGAGATGCTTATTTTGGATCAGAGCTAAAAACCGGTACGGATATAGCATACTGCGGTCCTCAAAAAAACATTTCAGGTCCGATTATTGTGCCCGTGATAACACCACACACAATTCCACAAACCGGTACTGAAACTAACTCGGAAGCACTCCCAACCCTTTCAAGTCCGACACATGATGTTTGTAAATTCTCAAATACGAAAAACAACTTGGTAGGCTACCAAAACGAACTCAAAAACTTCTCAAGTAGCATCTGTGAAATGACAACAGAAGTGACGGAGAAATGGGATGCAAAAGCGGTAATGGATCAAATCCGAGCAAATGCAACTAGAGTTGGTAGATTCGCTACACAAGTAGAAAGCGGTGCCATTTTCAATACCAGCACCCACGGACAAGCCAAAAGTGCCAAAATCTACAATTTCAAAGGAGATGCAACCGTCGACATAAACGAATTCGAAATCTCCGGCACACACACGTACATCATAAATGGAGATTTAAATATCAACGGAAAAATCACATACAAGAACAATGTAAATTATTCAAACCTAAACGACGTCCCATCAGCCGCATTCATAGTATTGGGAGACATTATAATTGATAAAGATGTAACTCGAATCGACGGAATCTACATCACGACAGGTCAATTCATGGCGTCAAATTCAGGAGACTCACACAACCTAGACTCTACCGAGAAACTCACTGTCAACGGCGGACTATACGGAGACGTATCAGATTTGTTTAGCCACAGATTGTATGTAGGAGACATCGACGAAGATGAAGGATCAGTATTAATCCGTTACTCAGAAAACTTCTTGATAAACACTCCTCCTGGATTAAAAGATCTTATGGATATTACTCAATTAAAAACTCCATACTAATCAGATGAATCAAAAGTGATTTAGACCAGTCAAATCAGATAAATCAACCGCGATTCAGATCGGTCAAACCAGATTAATAAGTTCTCACTCAAAAAGCCGTGCCAAAAGCACGGCTTTTGTTATATAATCGAACTCCAATTCGCGAACAACACAAACAAATTCACAAAACCCAGCGAATTCACAACTACCAACACAAAAAAATTATTCACAAAACCCAGCGAATTCACAACTACCAACACAAAAAAATTATTCACAAAACCCAGCGAATTCACAACTACAATGCCTGAAAAACTGCAAAAAAAGCCAAATCTATACTTCTTCTACGGAGAAGATAGTTATTCGATAAGCAAAAAAGTTCAACACTGGATCGAGCAATTCAAATTAAAATACGACGAATCCAATATCAATATTCTGGAAGGCAAAAACATCGACCTCAAAGAATTCGCCACAAATCTTTCGTCTATGCCGTTTCTATCTGATAAAAGACTTGTGATCGTGAAGAATTTCCTCGATGAATCTTCGGCCGACAGTCAAAAAGAAATGGTTGAAATTTTGAGCGGTGAAATACCGGATTTTTGTATCGTCGTTTTCAGTGAAAGTAAAATGCCGGACAAACGCACTTCTTTGTTTAAAGCTTTGAATAAAACAGCCACAACAGAAGAATTTGCTCCAATGTCGCCATATGAACTCATGCGCTGGATCACAGATGAGACTACCAAACGCGGAGGCCACATCGCCCACGCAGAAGCAGAATTCTTGGGACAACATGTTGGCCCAAACCTCTGGCAACTTTCCAACGAGATAGACAAACTAATCAGCGCTTCAGGAGGAGTATCATCCGCAGAAGTATCACCCACCTCAACATCACCAGCTTTCTCGACATCACACACTTCATCGACATCCACGTCACGCACTTCGTCGACATCGCCCGCTTCATCGACATCCACATCACACACTTCGTCGACATCGCCCGCTTTCTCGACATCCACATCACACACTTCGTCGACATCGCCCGCTTTCTCGACATCCACAT
>CAZGHH010000005.1:22363-49962 GCA_964525485.1 uncultured Candidatus Peribacteria bacterium
AACTTTTTCTAGCCCGGGGTAGATTTTCCCAATCTGGAACTTTTTCTAGCCCGGGCTAGATTTAATACAACTCCAGATACCTCTCTATTTCCCAATTCGAAACTGACGCTTTGTAAGCCATCCATTCGGCACTTTTCGCAGACATAAACATTCTGTAAGTGTGCGCGCCGAGAGCTTCTTTCAAAACATCATCCTTTGCAAGATGATGCAAAGCATGTTCCAAATTTGAAGGCAAAGTATCAACACCCTTATTCAAGGCATCCTCATCAGACAGATGGAAAATATTTTCATCCAAAACCGGCGGTGGTGTAAGACCATTTTCCACTCCATCCAAACCACTTGCGATCATCACAGCAAAAGCCAAATAAGGATTGCAAGTCGGATCTGGCGATCGGAGCTCGCAACGAACTCCCTTCGGCTTCGTCGGAGAAACGCGTGGGATCCTGATAAGAGCGCTTCTATTCGTATGCCCCCAAGCGATATAAACCGGCGCCTCATAACCCGCCACAAGCCTCTTGTATGAATTCACAGTAGGATTCAAGACGGCAGTCATAGCCTTGATATGCGAAATCTGCCCAGCAATAAAACTCTTCGCAAGATCAGAAATCCAATCCTCTTTCGTCGCGTCGAAAAACAAATTTTCCCCGGCATCATTGAAAACACTTTGATGCACATGCATTCCCGATCCGCTTATTCCCGCAATCGGTTTCGCCATAAATGTCGCGTGCAAGCCATATTTCGCCGCAATCGCTTTCACAATAAATTTAAAAGTAATCGCATTATCAGCCTGTGTCAAAGGATCCGAATACTTGAAACCGATCTCGTGTTGACCGGGAGCAACCTCGTGATGCAGAGCCTCCACCTCCATACCAAATTCCATCAAAGTCGAAGCCATTTCATTACGAATTTCGTTTGACTCATCGGTGGATTGGTCGAAATATCCATCTTTATCATTTGGTATCAGTTTCGCCTTTCCGTCCTCTTTTTTGAATAGAAAAAACTCAAGCTCAGGCCCTACAAAAAATTCCAAACCTTTCGCGCGAACTCTCTCAATTTGCCTTTTCAAAATATATCTTGGATCGCCTTCAAATGGCTTACCATCAGGCATATACACATCACAAATAATCCTGCACGCAGTAGTATCCGTCCCGCGAGTCCACGGAATCACGACAAAAGTCGCAAGGTCTAATTTCAAATACATATCGCTCTCAAAAATTCTGGTAAAACCCTCAATTGATGACCCATCAAACCAAACATTGTGCTCGATCGCATCTTCAAGTTTTTCGACCGGAATCGTCACCGCTTTCAAAAATCCATTCACGTCCGTGAACTGCAATTTTACAAATCGAACTTTATGCTCAGCACAAAGTTGCAACACTTCATCTTTCGTTTTTGGTTTTGGCATCACCATTTTTTTGTGGTTAAAAATTAAAGAAAAATTGAATGAAAATTAAACGATTTTTTGTCCAAACGTTATTCAATTTATTTTTTGCTTTTCAAAAATTCAATAGTAAAATGGGGTAGCTTTTCAGGGTGTAGAAGAATGATTACAAGAACAAAGATTTTAGGCTTTAAATAAAGGAAAATAGCCAGTCAATTCAGCTAAAAACACACAATTCCAACGCCTCAAATCCCGCTCCTTGTCGGAATTTTCTACAACAATATTTCACTTGACGGATTAAACACTTAAATTTCAAATCAAACTTCCCAATATGACAAAAACACTAATCCCAATAATCAAAAATTTAGGCCTTACAGACAAGGAAACCAAAGTCTATATTTCGCTCATTGAAATAGGCCCGAGCGTGGTATCACGCATCGCTGAAAAAGCTCGCATAAACCGCGTGACCACATACGACATTTTAGAAAAATTAAAAGAAAAAGGATTCATTTCAACATTCACAAAACAAAAAATTAAATACTTCTCCCCCACTGATCCGGAAATCATCGCAAACAATTTCGACCAAAAAACCAAAGCGTTCAAAGAATCACTTCCGGAACTCAAACGCCTCAAAGGCGAGACCGCTCACCCGCGCATACAATACTTCGAAGGACTAGACGGCATCAAAGCTATTTATGAAGACACACTGGCTTCCAAATCCGAAATTCTCAATTTCTCCAACTCGGAGGAAATCCGCACAATCTGGCCAACATACGACAAAGATTATGTAGAAAAACGCGCCAAAAAAAAGATATACCTGAAAGGCATCATCCCATCTGACGAAGCCGGTAAATTGGTAAAAAGCCAAGACGCACTCTACCACCGCGAAATGCGCCTGATCCAGAAAGACAAGTACAACTTCACGAACGAAATCAACATCTACGACGATAAAGTCGCGATCATTTCATTTGCTGACGAGCTCATCGGCATGATCATCGAATCCCGCGAAATCGCCGCCACTCAACGCGCGATCTTCCAAATGGTCTGGGAATTCGCAGACAGCTCAAAAGCAAAAGGAGACAAAAACAACTTAAGTTTGTTCTGAAACAACCTAAACAATCTCTCCTACCTGCAAACACAAACCTTCTTGAAATTGCGGAGCGATAACCTGTAAACCGATCGGAAGACCAGCGGCAGACACGCCCGAAGGGCAAGCTAACGAAGGCAAGCCAGCAGCCGAAGCCGGAATTGTGAGAGCATCCGCAGTGTACATCGCCAACGGATCATTCGCCTTCTCCCCTATTCCAAAAGCCGGAAACGGAGATACAGGCGCCACCAAAACATCAACTTTCTCGAAGGCTTTCTCAAAATCTTGAATAATCAAAGTCCGGACCTTCATCGCTTTTTTGTAATAAGCATCCATGTAACCAGCTGAAAGTACATAAGTTCCCATCATAATTCTGCGTTTAATTTCATCACCAAAAAATTCACCACGAGTTTTGAAATAAAAATCCACGATATCGTCAGCATCTTTACCGGAAGCCTTACCGGAATATTTCTTCCCAAACCTCACGCCATCAAACCTCTCCAGATTCGTAGCTAACTCCGCAGACATAGAGATATAATAAAGAGCCACAGCATACTTCGTAGTTGGAAGAGAAACTTCCACAATTTCCGCACCAGCTTTTTCCAGCCGACCAACAGCCGCCATAACAGTATCACGAGTCTCCTGTTCAACGCCCTCGCCAAAATATTCTTTCGGAAGACCAATTTTAAGTCCTTTTACTCCTTTTCCTAGAAATTTAGAATAATCCGGAACTTCTACTTGAGGTGTCGTCATATCACGTCGATCATGCCCGGCAATCGCCTGAAGAACCGTCGCAATATCATCGACCGACCTCGCGAAAGGTCCGATCGTATCCCAGCTCGACGCCATCGCAGTCACTCCACTTCTCGACACACGACCATAAGTAACCTTCATCCCATACACTCCGCAGAAACTCGCAGGCTGACGAATCGAACCTCCCGTATCTGTCCCAAGTGAATAAATACACATATTATCAGCCACAGCTGCGGCACTTCCGCCGCTTGATCCACCTGCAACTTTCGACAAATCATGAGGGTTTTTCGTCACACCAAAGCAAGAATGCTCTGTCGAAGCGCCGCACGCAAATTCATCCATATTCGTCTTACCCACGCATACCGCTCCGGCCGCGTTCAATTTCTCCACAACCGTCGCATCATACTGCGGAACGAAATCCTTCAAACCTGGAGAACAACAGGTAGTGCGAACCCCTCTAGTATTAAAAATATCTTTCAAAGCCATTGGAACTCCATCCAAAACTCCAAGCTCCTTCTTTCCCTTATATCTTTTATCAGCCTCCTGCGCCTTCACAATCGCGTCGTCTTTCAAAACCAAAACAAACGCATTTAAATCTTTATTTCTTTTCTCAATTTGCGACAAACAATCAGCAGTCACTTCCTCACTCGAAAATTTTCCAGCCTTCAAGCCTTCTGCAATTTCCCTGATTTTAAGTTTGTTTAATTCGCTCATTAGAAAAGCGCTGAGGCGCAAATTTTATTTTTTAATAACTGACTGGACCAAAATCTGATCACCTTCGACAGGTAATTCCGTCGCCTGCAAAAGTTCAGCTGGTTTCACCTCTTCACCACTCGCCTGCCATGCAACAATCTCATCCTTTTCGGAAACATTTTGTAAACCAGTCACCTGTGAAGTTTCCTCGACGCCATCCGTATTCACCTCTTTCAAAATCTCCATATATTCAAAAACACTCGAAAGCTGTCCGGAGAATTTCTTCACCTCAGTATCCGAAACCTCGAGCCTTGCAAGCTTCGCTATGTGACCAACCTGTTCTTCAGAAATTTTCGTCATAAATTACAACATTTTTAAACTAGGCAATAATGTGTTTTCAACAAAACCAGAGTCGTCAGATTTATCGAAAATAAAAATCCATAAATTTCGTCCAACGAAACTAACATTATAATACCGCCCAACACCATTCATGCCTTCATCAGACTTTTGGTCAAATTTACAAATACTCAATTTATCAGTCTCTAAATAAACAGAACACAAGTTGTTACTCGAGTCAGTATTTAAAAGGATATAATTAGCTTTTTTATCTGCCTCGTTTGGATTTTCAAACAAATACAAATCATACATAGAAGCCCCTTCATCTGAATATTGATTTTCAGACAATTTATTAGGAGTAATCAAGATCACGTCGTCTTGCCTAGCAACAGTATTATCCTTCGAGTATTGGAAAGAAATATCCTTGTCAGAATATGTTAACAAGTCACCATCCACACTGACAGACTCTTCAATTACAGGCTCTGTTTTCTGTATTTCTGGATCGCTTAATTCAACAACGCCACCAGTGGACACTTCATCGTTAACAGACACTTCGTCAGTACATCCAACTAAAAAAATAGTACAAAAAACCAGTCCAGCAATAAACATTTTTTTCATAAAAAAGTTTTAATTAAATTAAGTGACAACATTGTATCAGAAACTTTAAATTTGTCTAAAACATCCAGATATCAAAATTTTTCCACAATCCCGTTCCCTAACCCAAAACTTTCATCTATAATGCACTTCGTGGAAACATACATAAATATCAAAAAAGTATCTATACTTTTCTTCATCCCTATCGGATTCGTACATATCATATCCAGTTTATTCATCGCCAACAATTTGTACGCGAAGCAAGCGATAATCTTGAATAAAACTCTCGATATCCCCTTCATAATAACAGGTTTGATTTATGCGCTTTCCAGCTTAAGAATCTCTCTTGCAACAGAAGAAAAATCGCATAAAATACTCGACGCCGCTCTGATCAGCACAATCGTACTGATATTCATCGGATTAATACTAATAAACATTCTCGTCCCGGATTTATAAAAAAGCGGCCAAAGGCCGTGAACACCGCAAATATGGCATTCACAAATAATTATACAATAACCGAAAGTAGCTACTCATAACTACACACAACGACTAAGACTATGACAGACCAGAAAAAAAATATAATAATGCTCTTCGGAACATTCGATCGGCTCCACGCAGGCCACGAGGACTTATTCAAGCAGGCCCGTGAGATAGGAAAACGTATCGAGAATCCATATGTTGTAGCTGTAGTAGCTCGTGACAAAACAGTGAAACAAATCAAGGGCCGCGAACCTGAAAACGATGAAAAAGCACGTGTCGAAAACGTAATCAAAACCGGCTGGGTAAATAACGCAATTCTCGGTGATAAAAAAGACAAATATTTGGCAATCAAAAAATATCAACCAAGCATAATCGCATTAGGATACGATCAATTCGCCTTCACTTTGCAGCTGGACAAGCTCATAATCGATTGGAAATTGGACACGAAAATCGTCCGCCTGCATCCATATCGACCTCATATCTATAAATCATCTCTAATCAGAGAAAAAAATGACCAGAATCAATCAGAAAACATTAATCAGAAGGGCTTTCAAATTAAGTCTGTCCAATCTGTTTAGAAATAAATTTCTCTCGATTGCCACAGTCTCTGTCATAGGCATAACGCTCTTCGTTTTTAATATAATTCTCGCAATAAACTTCGTAGCCGAAAGCTCACTTTCTTCATTAAGCGAAAAAGTCGACATTACACTCTATTTAAAAGAATCCACAACAACTGAAAATGCAAAAAACATAATTGATGAATTAAAATTAATCGATGGAGTTAAAAGCGTGTCATACACATCAAAAGAAGAAGCTCTTCAAAAAATAAAAACAACTTATCCAAACATCTACAACTCATTCACAAAATACGACCTAGGAAACCCTCTCCCCTCCAGCATTTCCATCAGTACTCTGGATCCGAGCTACCACAAAATCATAGAAAATTATGTTCTTGGAAGTAAAATTTCTCTATATATTTCGAATATAAAACAAAACGATACAGGCTCCCAAGAAGAATCTATCATTTCATCGGTCGCAAAAAATCTTCAAAAAGTCACAGATTTCAGCAGACAAATCATCTTTTGGCTGGTGATTATTTTTGTAATCGGCGGAATCCTAATTGTCCTCAATTCAATCCAAATTACAATTTTTTCTCGAAGAAAAGAGGTAAATATTATGAGACTTGTAGGCGCCCCTCTCAGGTTTATTTATTTGCCATTTATATTTGAAAGCATCATGTATGCAATCCTCGCGATACTTTTAAATATCGGACTCCTTTGGCTACTTTCAAAACAAATTAATTTTGAAGGAACAAATTTATACGACTTCGGTAAAAATTTACATCTGACAATGCTCACATTCATAGAACTGATTGTGACTGTCACATTAAGTGTTGGTTCCAGCTTGCTGGCGGTACGCAACTATCTTCGCCGTCCGTTAACAACAGAAGAATAATTAAATAAATCGGACACAAATTTAAAAATCCATGAAGCGTCGGCAATTAAAAACAAAAGGATTTATACTCGGATCAAAAACGATTGGAGAAAAAGATCGGTACGTTTTTATATACACAAAGGATCTTGGGAAATTCAAAGCAGTAGCATTGGGAGCTATGAATCCTTCATCCAAATTCACAGGTCTTCTCGAAACGATAACAATGTGTAATTTAGACATGTATCAGGGCCCAAAAAGCACAATAATAACAGAAGTAAAACCGGAGAAAATATATAAAAAAATTCGAACTGATTTTAAGAAAATTTCATCCGCAATATTAATTGCAAAAATCATAAACGACCTCACTCTGGAACACGAAAACATTCCAAAATTATTTGATTTAATAGACGAGTCGCTAACAGAAATCGAAAAACAAAACGATGAAAGTAAAATTTTGCTTATATCACTCTCATTCGTTTTGAAATTTTTGGATCTCACAGGACTTCTCCCGGATTTCAAACATCATTCTTTTGAACAAAATGAATATCATTCAAAAAAAATAGACCACAAATACATAAAGCTTCTTTCATTCCTTCGAGAGAAGCCGGTTTCAGCCACAGGCCAAATAAAATTAAAAGAAAACGAGGAAGTACTCATACGAGATATAATAAAAGACATCGTTGAAAACGAAACATCCAGAGAATTAAAACTCCCGATTTAACACGACATTGGACTAGATTAACATCACATTAGACTAGAACTTAACAACTTTAGAAACTCCGTCTACCTTTTCGATCGAGTTCAAAACTTTTTCGAATTGATCCACGCCCGTAACATCAAGATCCATAATTATATAATAGACATCTTTCTTGGCGTCTACCGGCAGAGCGCTATATGAATATATATTAACACCATTTGAAGCAATTGTAGAACCAAGATCACCCAAAAGACCAATCCTGGAAGTAGCTTCAATTTTTACCTTAACGCGATACACAGAAGGCTTCATCCCCCCATATCCGACGACTCCTCCAGGCAGATCTGAAACACTATAATCCTGTCCTTTGAATCTAGCCTTTACAACCCTATTTTGATCAAGTTTTTTTATTAAAGAACAGTCTTTTTTATGAATTTTGGCACTACTTTTTATAGTGGAAACATACGCCACGATATCGTCCCCATAAGTTGGAGCACAACATTTGGCTATACTGACCTCCACTCCCTCGAGCCCCCCAACAATAATATGTTTTGGAGAAACCAAAGGAGCCGACGCGACAGTATCAATTTTTTTGTCGCGAGTTTCCAATACTTTTAATCTGCCCAAATCCAAAAGTTCATCATGAGTGAATATTTTTTTGACAACATTTGAAGCCGACTGAGTCCCCTTTCCCACCTCTTCAACCAATTTTTCCCTCTCCTCCATAGACAGATTTTGACCTGCGTAATTTTTTAACAAAGAAAGCGAAGGGGTTAATATCGATTTCCCATATCTCCTCAAACAAGTATTAATTTGTTCACGCCCGGCTTTTAAGTTTTTCTCCTTATCTTGTGAGGCAAAATAACTTTTAATTTTAATTTTTGCCTGATTTGTTTTTGCTATAGCAAGCCATTCCAATTTTGGACGACTGCCTTTTTGAGTAACTATCTCAACAGTGTCGCCATTTTCCAATTCAGCATCAAGAGGAACAGCTTTTCCATTAACTCTCGCCAAAATACATCTATGTCCTATATCGGTATGAACAGTATATGCAAAATCCAAAGGGGTCGCTCCTTTCGGCAAATCTTTTACATCTCCTTTTGGGGTAAGTACATAAATTCTATCTCCAAAAAAATCAAGTTTCATAGACTCCAAAATACCTTCATCACCTTGCGAATCCATATGCAACATCGCTATATTTGAAAGCCATTCAACATGATTTTTCAAAACCGACAAAGCTCTTCCTCCGGCATCCTTGTACATCCAATGAGAAGCAACTCCATACTCAGCTTCTTCATGCATAGAAAGAGATCGAATTTGTACTTCTACAGGATGAACAGAGTCCATTATCTTTGTCCCGGTCAATCCCATTACAGTGGTATGCAAACTCTGATAACCGTTTGGTTTTGGAACAGCGATATAGTCTTTGAAACGACTGGGAATTGGTCTCCATTTCGAGTGTAGCATCCCAAGCGCAGCATACAAAACAGACACATCATCAGTAGGGAAAACAGCTCTAACAGCAAAAATATCATAAACACCTTCAACGCCAATCAAATTCTTCTTTCTCATTTTATTAAAAATACTGTAGTGACCTTTTAACCTTCCAGATATACTCACTTCTTTGAATCCATGAGATTGATAAAATTCCTTCAGTGTATCACAAACTTCATCTATATATTCTTTTTTAGTTTCCCCGAGTCCGACCAAATAATCGTCTATATACTTGTAGTCTTCGGGATGAAGAATTTTAAAAGCAGCATCTTCAAGTATTGTTTTATATCTGTAAATACCGAGCCTTGAGGCTATCGGGACAAAAACCTCCACGACATCCTTTGAAAATCCTTCCGCGCAATCCAAGGGCAATTTTTCAAGCAATTTCATTTGAACAATTTTTGCCGACAAAAAAACAACAAGTACTCTGATATCACGCGCCATCACAAAAAATAATTTTCTCAAAAGATCCAATTTATCGACAGACTGGTATCTAACTATTTTTATACTTTTCAAAACCTGAATACCATCAACAAGCACACGAGTATCGTCTCCAAAATGCTCAGCAATCGCTTCCAAAGACATTTTACCGGAATCGATAGCATCAAAAAGCAGAGCCGCCAAAAGAGTATCTTCGTCAGGTTTGAAAACACGCAAATGATCAACTATATCACGAGGTCTGAGAATGAATTGATTGTCCTCCTCCTCTTTTAATCGACTTTCATACAACTCTTCCGAAAATTTATAAGCATCCAAAACCAACCCATCATTCAACTGAGGAAAATATTTTTTGACTTCAAAAATTAAATCTTTGAACCAAACATCCATATCAAAATTCATAAGTACGATCAATTATAGTACACGATCGTCTACAGAGCTAGAATTTTATAGCGTTGATGTTGGAGTTTTTTACTTCAGTGACCTGTACACCTTTCACGAGAGCGTCAAAATTCGCAACTATATCATTGATTCTAGGTCTTAAAGTTTTTATAGAAGTGTCAAACATCGCATTTAAAGTCTTCAGAGCATTATAGTTCGCTTTTACTTTTACTTGTAATTGAGAAGCCTCTGTGAAAAGAGTTAAGTTATTATATGAATCGTTTCCATAATATCTGCTCACCGAATCGAAGAAGGCTTTTTCATAAGCATTTTTTTGGGCGGTAATTTGTGTATATTCCGTATTCAAAACGTTTATTTGAGTAACGACAGTGTTTTTTGAAGCTTCAGCTTGAATTAAAAGAGATTGCAAATCGCGAATATGTTCATTCAGAGCAGCAACTCTATCTGTTGTTTTGTTTAAATAATCATAAATATTCAAAGCTCGTGCATTCTCAATTTTGAGGAGAAGATCAAGATTTCTGGATATAATTTCTTGTTTGAATTGAAGATCCTGTCCAGCGGCGAGAGAAGAATCTATTCCAACCAATGTTCCTTCTTCACTAATGGGTGTAGTATCCAACATTTGCAAAATTCTATTTTGATTGAATTCCAATCCAAAAATATATGAATTTATTAATCCGGAGATTCGAAAATTGTCTGACGCAATTAAATCGGTCACTCCGTCTGATTCATCCGAGATAGCTTCTTTTTTTTCATCATTTGCATCATTTTTCAAAATTTTATCATCATCTTTTTCTGATTTTTTAGAGACATTTACTCCCACAGTTTCTTTATCACCAGGTGATTGTTTTTCCTCTCCTCCAAAATTATAAGCAAAAATAAATATAAAAATTGCCAAAAGAATTGAAAGAAAAACTCCCACTATAATAAACAAATGTTTTTTCTTAATACCGGCCTCGGCAAGCATACTCATAAAATCAGAACCGTCTTGATTGGCATCATTTTCAGACGAGAAAGCCTGATTTGTGACATCTTGGACTGTAGAAACCTGAGGTTCATAAGAAGGTGTTTCATCAGATTCATCAATAGATTTGGATTCGTTGATAGAATCGGATTTTTCAATAAATTCGGATTTTTCCACGAATTCAGGTTTTGTGGTAAATTTGTCGGATTGTCCAATAAACTCAGATCCCCGAGCTGGTTCAGATTGATTAGAATTATCAATAGATCCAAATTTTGAAACATTAGACTGCATATCGTCATTTTCCGTTGCACTCGAATCGATTGACTCACCAGCTTGATTTGAAAAATCATTTTCAGAAGCTGGAGCCGAAAACCAATCAGGAGTCTGTCCTGAAGCAGTTGAAGAATCAGATGCAAAATGCTGATCCATCTGTCCTCCAGAAGAAACGGCCTCTCCCTCAGTAGAAACGGGTGCTCCAAACCAGGCTGTTGCAGAAGAGTTAGTAGCGGCCTCATCAGCCGCGCCATACGTAGCACCAATACCAGTAAAATCGTTTGGATTTTCCCATCCGACAGGTTCTTTTACTGCCACATCTTTTTGCACCTCAGGTTGAACTTGAGGAGAAACATCAGCAGGTTCAGCATCTACAGAGACGCTATCATCATCTGAAACATCACCGGACACATCGTCATTTAAATCATCATTGACGTCATCCCCCATCCCCTCATCAGGGATTTCTTCATCCTGGAAAACATCACCTGGCACAGAACTATCAGACACAGTATCACCGGACACAGGACTATCAGCAACAGAAGGACTCGAGGTCTCAACCATAGATTCATCAGTCACGGAATTATCTACAGCAGAAACCGGCTCTTCCGTCGCAACTGTATCTACAGTCTGAATTGGTTTCTTTTTTCTATGTCTTCTTTTCCTAGTCTTTTTTTTCACTGAATCAGAAGAAACAAGAATATCGACGACTTTTTTATCTGTAGACTTTTTATCCGCAGACTTTTTGTCAATCAATTTCTTATCATCAGATTTTTCTCGAGTTTTTTTTGAAGAAACTCTTCTGTTTTTTCTTTTAACAGAAGTCTTCTTTTTTTTAAAGTCGTCTTCTTGAGTCAAACCATCTTGTTTTACAACCTGATCTTCGGCCATTAATTTACATTAATTACATCTGTAAATTATAGCACAAAATCACCAGTTTTCCAAGATCAGCTCCAAGAATCAACCAATAAAATTAATAAACAAATCCGTAAAAAGGTCCTACTAAAATCCTTCCGAGAAGAGACTGCAAAATCGCTACAGCCACTACAGATATAACTATAGTCAAAACCGCATTTTGCGCCGTCATCTTAAAATGATGGATCAAAGCATGGTAAACAACCACCAAAACCCACAAAGAAGCTCCCAACGAAATCAATCCTGACAGATTGAAAACATTAAATGAGCCTAAAAATCCAAGTAAAAATGGTAGAACGGTCAAAATCATCAAAATTCCGGCATGAGAAACAATTCTAAATAATCCGATTAAGCTTCCTTTACTATGAAAAATACTTTGCGCGACAAAACCAAGAGCAAAAATTGATCCAAAAGAAACAAGTGTCGAAACAAGCAAAATTCTGAAATATAAGAAGAAAAACCCTCCCGACAAAACTGCTGACAAAATACAATTCAAAACAAAAGGAACCAGCAAAATAGCGACACCAACCTTTGTAGCATTCGCATCGACAGCCAAGGCGGACATTTTTGCTTTATCCAACTTCAATACAGCAACTCCATCATTGAAAGCTTTTACAACAAGATTTTTATATTTGCTCATATGAAAAGAGGTTAAGAAATGACAAATAAAATCTTACACTTTCATCGGAATTGACGCAACAAAAACTAGTCTTTTTTAGCTTCTTTTGATTCAGCGCC
The DNA here is from genome assembly GCA_964525485.1 of uncultured Candidatus Peribacteria bacterium. Classification (GTDB taxonomy): domain Bacteria; phylum Patescibacteriota; class Gracilibacteria; order UBA1369; family LOWO2-01-FULL-3; genus DAONBD01. Next base: position 35,037 of record CAZGHH010000005.1, read on the forward strand.
TTCAGCGGCAGGAGCAGCAGCTTGTTCTGTAGTTGGGATATCGGCCGCCGCTACGACTGGGGCCTCCTCTTTCTCTTCCCTAGGAGCAGCTGCGGTAACAACCACATCTTCAGGATTAGCCATTAATTTATATCCTTCAGGTAATGGGATATCACCTGCACGAATTGCACTTGAGAAATCAGCTATCACAGAAACATCTACCACAAATGAGTGAACCAAATCTTTAGCTAGACATCTGATCTGCAGACCTTCCATTGCAACCATCAAAGTACCATGTAAATCACGAACCGCAGGAGCCGTACCGATAAATTCAAACGGAATTTTTGCATCGACTTCTTTATTCATATCTACATGCAAGAAATCAACATGAATAAAAGTGTCATAAACAGGATTATAATCTATAGCATGAATCAAAGCATGATGCTTTTTCCCATCAATATCTAAATCAATGACAGTACTTTTACCAGCAGTTTTGTAGACCTTTCTAAAATCTCCGTAAGGAATCGCCAATTGCATATTTTTCACTCCTTTACCGTAATACTCAGCAGTAACCATACCTTCATCTCTGTAAGCCTTTGCTTTTTTAGCCGGATCTCTGACCACGACTTTCAATACAATGTTTTCCATATCAAAATGTTTCAAGAATTAATTTTGCACGGGGAATCTTAGAGGAAAACCTCCCTTTATTCAATAGATTTTTGCAGTTTTGTGAAGTTTTTTGCTTTTGGAAGTTTTTTAATGTAAAATTTTGCCGTTTTCTATCAATTTTATACCAATTAAAAACAATCATTATGTTTGATAAAGCAAAAGATTTATATAGACTTCAAAAAGAAGCTCGCAGGATCAAAAGTGAATTAAAAAACACACATATTGAAGCGGAATGTGAAGGAATCACGGTTACTATAAATGGCGAACAAGAAGTGGTTGCGGTTGTAATTTCAGATGAAGCTTTAACTAAAGCGACAGAAAAGAAAAAAACATTGGAAGAGAATTTGGAAAAAGCATTCAACAAAGCGATTAAAAGATCCCAACAAATCGGAGCCGAAAAAATGAAAGCAATTATGGGAGACACAGGCTTTCCGGGCTTAGGCGGAGAGAAATAACACCAGAAAAACTTCAAAATAACCCCTAAAAATGAGCAAAAGCACCGGCAAAAAAATTGCAGTTTTCATCATATCGGGACTGTTGATAATATCGGCAATTTTGTACACAAAATATCAAAGCGGCATAAAAACCCCTGTAAATAAAGAGAGTAATGAAAAAATGTCTCTAATAATCAAAAAAGGCCAATCAGTTAAAGAAATTGGCGCGAACTTGGAAGAAAAAGAAATAATAAAAAGCGAGTTTTCTTTTTACTGGTACGCACGCCTACACGATCTGGACAAAAACATAGTTTCGGGAAGATTTATACTCACCCCGGCGATGACGGTAAAAGAAATTTTGGAAAAAATTTCCGACTCAAGTCAGTCGGAAGCGGTCATTACTATCCAAGAAGGATTAAAAATTCGCGATATAGATAAAAAATTAGCAGAACTCGAAATATCAAATGAAGGAGACTTCATAGCTGCCGTCAAAAATTTCAACGACTATGAACAATATCCGTTTTTAGATAAAAAATTACTTAAAGAGACATTAAAACTCGACCTGCCTCTTGAAGGATATTTATATCCAGACACATATTTTCTAGATCCAACAGAATTCATCGCAAACGACTTAATATATAAAGCATTGAATAATTTTAGAAAAAAAATTAACGAACATCCAGAAATTACAATTCAGTCTAGAATCAAAATGCACGACTTAGTAACAATGGCATCAATCGTAGAACGTGAAGTCATAAGTGCATCGGACAGAAAAATGGTCGCCGGGATCCTATGGAAACGATTAAATTCAGGATGGAAATTGGATGCTGACGCTACTTTACTATACACAAAAACAGATAATAAAATTACTTCAGCAGATCTCGCTTCCGATAATCCATACAACACCAGAAAAGTCGGCGGGCTACCGCCAGGACCGATCTGCAATCCATCTATCGACGCAATCCTCTCAACGCTCGACCCTACTGATTCGAACTACTGGTTTTACTTAACAGCAACAGACGGCACGACCAAATTTGCAGTATCGAACGAAGATCACAACGCAAACAAAGCAAAATATTTATAAATTTCTTTTAAGATCCAAACCATCAATCATTCTAATCTTGTGCTTGTAACTGATCCAAACAAGGGTTTTTAAAAGATCGGCAAATCCCAAATCTTCCTGTGCTCCAGGATAAGCCGTTTCAAATCTAAAAAGATCATGAGCATCTCTGTTTTTTGAGCGAACGGGCCTGACACTCAAGCCGGCATTTTTAAAATACGGTAACAACTGAGTCAATACACCAGGCTCATCAGGCAAATCAGCTTCCAAAGTAAAAGATTTTGCAGGCTTTACGAAAAGCATAAACCTATCCAAGACATCCAAACTACCTCTTCCAACATCATATAAAATCGCATTTTTTGCATCGGCTAAATGAAGGCCGCGAGTTGTTTTTTTACTTTTTTCAGCCATAAATTCAAGCATATCGAATCCCATCACAGCATTCACTCTATCAAAAAATGCTTTTCCATTGGCAATCAAAGTTCTGTCGGTTTCAGGAGACCAATTGCCATAATCGTTCTCTTGCGAATTAAGATAAGCCTCAGGGTTTGTAAAATATTTTTTCAAAGCCGCCTTTGCTTTATCGCCTTTACAAAAAAACAACCAAGAAGGATCAGCTTTCACCATTCCACCATCTTTTTTACCAGATTTTCTGGACAGACACGTTTCAAAATAAACAACAGGTTTTTCATCTTCAATAGAAACCGGCGGCAAAGGCTCAAAAGGATCTCTATCTTCATAAGTCCTGGAAAGAAGATCTCCGGAGACGTGAACAGACTGCATGCCTATAACAAAATCCTCATTCACAGCTGCCGCGGCATCCAAATAAGTACTGCCAAAAGGCAATTCAACGACATCCCCATTTGGAGTGGAAAAATATGTCTTTTGATACAACAATTTATCTTTGGCTAAACGCAACAAATCGACACTTTTTCCTCCGGACTCTTTTGCTGAAACCATTTCATTCATAACAGCTGAAATACCGGCTGGTTGTCTATCAGAATGATGGTATGCAAGAATCCCACGTTGCGATAAATAATCATTTTTCATATCAACAACTCTAACAGTAATTTGTCCGCCAAAAGCTCTACTAAATCCACGAATAACAACACCTCTGTAAATAAATTTTCTACGCTCTTCCGAAGTTTGATCCGATACCAAAGCCGCACGCCCATGATGACCGTGAACACTTTCCATAGGACTTTCCACAACAATATATTTTTCCATATTCAATACAGCCGGAACTCTGCGAACAACGTCATTCACCTCAGAGGAACGAGGTACCGTGACGACAACCTCACACATAGGGTCCAAATCATTCACTCTTAAATCTTTAAATCTTATATCGGCTATATCTTTATCAATAGAAGCGATATATCGTTCAAGACCAAAAGATCTCGCCTCAACGCCCAGAGCGGCCCCGTCAAATTCCCCAATTGTTTGAATAGCACTTCTGATACGTGAGTCTCTGAATCTTTCCATCCTTGCACGTAAACATCGTCCAAATTCATCATGTAAATCTGGATTCAAAACTCCAGAGCAATGATCCACTAATTTTCGACATTGATCATTTATCTCAAGAATTCTGGAGAACGGCAAATAAACGGCTTCTGTCTGCAAAGTAATTCTGACTCTATCTCTGATATCTTCATGCCCGGAGATGGTAGACATATTATGAATTCTATCCGCAAGTTTTATATAACCCGCTCTAAAATTTCCCACCATCGCAGAAAAAAGTTTGAAATACGTAGCTTCTTCCGGACTCAAAAAAATTGCTTTATCGCCTTTTGTAAGAGAGTCATCATTCCTTCCTATTTTTGTAACACCATGCACAAGCATAGAAACTGTAGAAATGAGAACTCTTAATTCTTGATCAGTTACATCTCCGTCAAGCCTATGGTAATAAGGCGAAGGATCTATTAAATCAACATCTCTAAAATCGGGATAAACAAATTTGGGAACGTCCTCTAGGTGATCGTGTTTCGAAGCACCCAGAATAGAAGATTTGCCACAAAGCCTTTGGCCATCAAGAACTTCAAACATAGTCGGCGCTAAATGCCCGTAAAAATAATTACTACCGTCCTTCCTAAAATGATTTCTATGGAAAAAAGCGTCTCTAAACAATTCATTAATAACAACGCGTGCATCATCTTTTGAAACCGGATCTCCCATATCAAATTCCATCACTTCGCGATTGCGAATCAATTTCGCGACAGCTGCTAAACTCACTCTTTGGAATTTTTTATCCAAAAGCACTTTCAAAAGATCATCTGACGTCAAAGACGGATCAAATCTGGAGAAAAAAGCATCTGGGCCTTTTATTACATCTTCTCTCAACTCACGTAAAACATCAGCCGTAACACGCTGTACATCATTTATTGCAATAGGATTTTTAACTTCAATTTTTGGGCCATCAACTCCTTGCATAGGAAAGCTATTCTACAACCATATATTGATTTTTGTCAATCAACGAAGCCGCAGAAGCAACTCAAGAAGTTTATTCTTGGGAAGATTCTGAAGTCGGTCCTGGAACAGTTTCTGGAGTAGATTCTGAAGCACTTTCAGAAGATATATTTAATGACTCGGAGACAGCAGGAATAGGCTCTTTTGGAGTATATATTAATTTAAAAGTTGTTGACGGAGATTTTGTCCCATCGGAAGCAATACCATAAACAGTATATGTATTTTCCCCGACCTTCATATTTGAAGAATTTCCATTTGCCCAATAAATAAAAGTTTCTTTCCCTGGTGAAGGAACAAATCTTTGTAGTGTGTAGTAGTTAACAACAATTTTTTCAGCACCGGTAATTTCACCTGAAACTTTAACTACATCTACATCAACATTAACTCCGGCGGACAACTGTTCAGGAGTATAAGAAACTCCATTGATTGTAAGAACTTTCGGAGTGGTGAGAGGACCATAATTAATAAAATTACTTGAAGAAGTATCGCCAGATATTATAGAAGATTCAACAGTCCCCAAATCAGTTTCATCAGAACCGATGTTCGATTCAGGATCAGTCCCCACATTAATTTCAGGCTCAATATTAAATTCAGCATCATTGTTATCATCAGATTCCAATCCGGAATTCAACTCATTTTCAATAACTGAAATAGCAAAATCAGTCGGCGCCTCATCCTCCCCTATATTCCACGCATACCAAGGAGTCGTTTTGAAGTCCTCAGCCAACGCAGTCACGACATTCGGCGCCTGAAACGCCCAGAACTTCGTCATTCTTTCCTGATCGAAGACGGCTTCATTTCCTGCGTCTACATCTATATGATCCACAGCCGTTCCTCCGTCCTGACTATTAACATCAATACTAACAGCGCCATAAATCACACGCACAACCTCTTTGTCAGCATTTTTAGAAACATTAAAAACAGTCCCAACAGGAGTCACATTCAAACTTCCCACAGTTAAAATAAATTTCGTTCCCGAAGAAGTCGCCTGAGTTTTATTCACCCAAACCTCCCCTTCATTCAAAATAATTTGAACATCATTGTTCCCACCATCAGAGTAAATTTCATTAAAAGTAATATACGTATCACCCGAAAGCCTGATCAAAGTCCCATCAAAAACTTTCAAAACAACCCTGGAATCCTCAGAAGTCTTCACCTCGTCCCCTTGCAAAATCTGCGTACCACTATAAGCCCGCGAAAATTCATCAGTTCCCCAAATCTTAATAGAAGCACTTCCATTGGCGACATACATATAAACAGCATCTTTTTCGTGAGAGACAAAAAACACTCTGAACAACTGAAATGCTAAAACAAAAGTCACTCCAATAAGGATCAACAGCAAAAACGGGAAGAAAAAATTCCACTTTGTAGAACCTCTTCTAGCCCCACCACCTCCACGGTAATCGTAGTAGTACCTATCGCCCATATTTTCGCTTTATAAACCGATCTCTTTTTTGATTGCGTTAATATCGCGGACAATTCTACTATCTTTTTTCAATGCTTTCAAAACTTTATTGCAAGCGTTAATGACTGTGGTATGCATTTTGCCACCAAAATCCTCACCGATTTTCTCAAAAGATTCATCAAGTTCATGTCTAATAATGTACATACAAACCTGGCGCGGAAGAAGAATTTCTTTCTTGCGAGCTTCGCCTAGTAGATCTGTCAATGGGACTCTGTAATACAATGCAACCGCTTCCATGACTTCTTTTGAAGTGATCTTTGAACGATCCATTTTTAGTCTTTCAATGTCGTAGCCGATGATTTCTTTTGCTCTATAAAGTTTTTTGAAAACATCAGCGGCACTTTGTATTGTAGGCACTCTGTTTTCGAGCTCAGCCTCCAAAATCACCTGTCTCAAAACACCCTCCAACTCTCTGACATTTGTCGTAACATTTGCAGCAATAAATTCCAAAACTTCAGGATCCACGATCACATTAGCCTCCATGCATTTGTTTTGCAAGATAGCGATTCTGGTCTCGAATTCCGGTGGAAGAAGTTCTGTCACCATTCCCATGCAGAATCTAGATGTAAGTCTCTTGTCGAGATCGTCGAGCTCTGATGGTGGTCGATCTGAAGTCAAAACAATTTGTTTGTTTGCATCATATAATTCATTGAATGTATGGAAAAACTCCTGTTGACTAGAATCTTTTTTTGCGAAGAATTGAATATCATCAATAAGTAGCACGTCCACATCTCTATAGTGCGATTTGAATTTTGGCATCTCGCGATTTTTGATCGCGTCCACAACCTCAGAAACGAACCTCTCGGCAGTTACATATCGCACAACCTTTGATCCATCATCTTTCAAGATTGCGTTGCCGATAGATTGTAAAATATGTGTCTTTCCAAGTCCGACTCCTCCGTAGATATACATAGGATTGTAAATTCCACCCGGAGTATTTGCGACAGCCTGAGCGGCTGCGTGAGGCAATCTATTCTCTTTCCCGACAACGAAAGTATCCAATGTGTATCTAGAATTCAACATTTTGCTCCGGACTCCATTTCCGAGATCAATTTCATTTTTCCCACGAACTTTTCTAGCTTTTTTCTCAGGCTCGGAAGTGATTTTTGAGACATCGACTCCGCTAGCATCTGATTTATCAGCGAGCTTACTATCAACTACGAACTCTATATTTGTAATAGAAGAATCAACTTCTTGAACAGCTTGCAAAACTTTGATGCCGTATTTACGAACGATCCAATCCTTCGCAAACTCGGTCGGGACAGCTATAATCAAAACTCTCGCGCCAACCTCATCTTTAATCTCGGTAGCGATTGTATTTTGAAACCATGTAACAAAGTGAGCTCTCATTATTGTAGGCTCTATACGAGTCAAAACCTGTACCCAAAGTTCCTTATTTAACATGGAAAATAATTAGCTATGTTGATAAATGCCCCAACTTAGACCGGCCTTATAGTGTTCCCCAACACAAACCGATAAAATTGTTGTAATTTTTTTCTTTAAGATCGATCCCCATCGACTTAAAGATACATGACTTTTTGGTGGAAACTGACACCCTAGAAAATCCCCAAAAAGTTTCAAATGCGAGTGCAATTCTAACCGCATTTTTCCCCCATCACAACCCCCTAAAACACCTTTTTCTCGAAATCAATATTTGGTGATTTAAAAAAAATAAAACACAATATGTTGTCTCTCAAGGTATATTTAAAAACATTATTAACTCATTTTCAATCACTCCCAAAATACAAATTTGACAACATGGCAATATCAAAAATTGTGATTTCAAAAAAAGTGGCTTTGCGAACGTAAAACCACCCTTCAAATTAAACTAATTTAAACAATAGCTCGAACTATATCTTGATATGTAACAGCGATAATTAACAGCATTATAAGAGCATATCCCAACATATGAACATAATTTTCCCACTTCGCAGGAATAGGTCTTCCCAAGATAAACTCTATCAATATAAAAAGTAATTTCCCTCCATCCAGTGCAGGGAAAGGAAGTATATTCAAAACTCCCAAACTAATAGACAACAAAGCTATGAAACGAATAAGTGGAATAAGTCCTTCTTTGACATAAGCCCCCGTCATCTGAGCTATTCCCACAGGGCCCGCAACTCCTTCAGATATTTCACCCGAACTGACAAAACTTCTCACAAAATCAACAAACATAACTCCGGTAATTTTTGCAGTTCTATAAACTTCTTTTAAAGCATGCCAAGGAGCTGTATAAAAAGGATATTTCTCATTTGTTATTGCAGTTACAGAAGTTAATTGATCGGAATCATACAAACTGAAACCATTGGCGCTAGGAGTAAAAAGTCCTGACAAATAAACGCCAACCTTCCCAGCTTCAGGAGTAATTTCTTTATATATTTCAGTACCATCTCTATTAATAGCAAACAACAACGCCTGCCCATCATTTTCAGTTATGAATTTGACTAAATCCTCCGGGTTATTAAACTTTTTCCCGTTTACGGAGACTATTATATCTCTATCAATGAGGCCGGCTTTTTCAGCGGATTTACCTTTTACAACACCCGTAACTATGACCTGCTTGCGCGCATCTACAGGAATTATTAAATCCTGCCTATTCCCATCTCTATACACCGTAAATACAGCCTGATTTATTCCATCTGTTAATTTTAAATAATCATTCACAGAATAAACCTGCTGATCATTCACAGATACTATCACATCTCCGGCCCTGAGTCCGGCTTTATAAAAAGGAGATTCTTTGTCTATTTCATAAATACGTACTCTGGGAAAACTAAAAAGATTATAAAATCCAAGCCCCAAAATATTTTCATCTAAAATTTTCTTACCATTTAATGAGGCAACTTCCTTATAATCAATAACATTTTGTTCCGTGACTTCATAATTCAAAATTTCACCTCCACGCGCTATCTCATAACGCCCAATCGGATTAGCCAACAAATCAGCTACATCACTCGGATCGGAAATCTCTTTATTGTTCACAGAAACAATCGTATCCCCCATTTGAAACCCAAGCCCTTCAGCCATTCCGCCACCGGCAACGACTTTGACAATCGGACCTTCTTTCAATTTTATCACCCCGCTATTAACAGCCGGCAAAACATCATCAGCCGTCAAAAGCGGTTCCATTCCAAACATAAAACCGAAAGAAATTAAAACCCAAGCAAGCAAAAAATTCATAAAAACACCTGCAACCATAACTTTTGCACGAGTCCTCATATTTCTATGTGAAAAACTCTTCAATACATTCTTTTTACTCACTCCTTTACTACTCTCCATACCAAAAAGCCGTACAAATCCACCAAAAGGAATAGCCCCTATACTATAAAGAGTATCTCCTTTTTTTTTCTTCCAAATCCTTGGCGGAAATCCGATTCCAAATTCTTCCACTTTGATACCGGATCTTTTCGCAGCGATAAAGTGTCCAAATTCATGCACCAAAACAAGTATCGAAAAAACGACCACAAAAGCTCCTATTGTAAAAAGAATATTCATTGGGATGGGGTTAAATCCGAGATTAAGTACAGGCTTCATTTGCCCGACATATAATATCCGAGCAATGACTCAAAGCTCGGACAAATTTAGATCGTCATTATGTCTTTCTCTTTTGCTTTCGCAAGCTCTTCGATTTGTTTATTCATACTATCGACTTCTTTTTGGAGATTATCCTCAGCGCCAAAAAACTCATCCTCAGTAATTGTTTTATCTTCTTTCATTCTTTTGAAAGCGCCTTGAGCCTCCTGTCTTTCTGTACGAATTCCAATTCTTGCTTCCTCGGCAAGAGCCTTCGCTCTTTTTACAACCTCAGCACGTCTTTCTTCTGTTAATGGAGGCATATTCAAAATAACCGCCAATCCGTTATTTACTGGATTTAGTCCCAACCCACTGTTCGCAATAGATTTCTCGATCGCAATCAGAGCATTCCTATCCCAAGGTTGGATAGACAAAGTCTTGGCATCCGGAACAGATATATTCGCAATCGCTTTCATTGGTTGGAGTACGCCGTACATATCAACCATCAAACCTTCGACCAGAGCGGTCGAAGCTCTGCCAATTTGTAATTTTTTGTATTCTTCTTGTAAGTGAAGAAATGTTTTTTGGAAATTTTCTTTCGTCTTTGCCATCGTTTCGTTAACCATTATATTTTTTGTTAAAAATTATTTTTTAATGTGAAGCTGTAAACTAATTTATCAATGTTCCAATTTTTTCGCCTCTAACAGCCTTTTCTATCAATCCTTCTTTATTTAAATTAAAAACTAGCATAGGAATTTTAGCCTTTTTCAAAATCTTCGCACAAGTTAAATCCATCACCGAAAGTTTCTTTTTTACAACATCATCGTATTTTAATGTTTCAAATTTCTTGGCTGTTTTAAATTTCGTCGGATCTTTATCATAGACCCCATCAACTTTTGTAGCCTTTATCACAACATCGCACTTCATATCAGCAGCTCTTATCGCCGCAGCACTATCTGTAGTATAAAGCGGCTGCCCAGTCCCTCCTCCAAAAACCACGACATATCCTTTTTTCAAGAAAATCTTTCCCTTCGCAATTGAATAAGTTTCAACGCCTTTTACGGGAAAGGCAGTCAAAGCCTTGGCTTTTACCCCAACCATTTTCAGTACGGACTCAAAAGCCATCGCATTCATATTTGTCGCCATCATACCTAGCGTATCAGAGGTAATTCGATCGAGTTCCTTGCCGAAACTACCGTTCACTTCAGCGACGCCTTTCGCAAATTTCGTCTTTGAAACCTTTACAACTTTATCGGTCGATATATCCTGCGTATTACTTCCGTTCGCAGCAAAATCACGATATCTCCAGATATTTCCACCTCCAATCACTATCCCGATTTCGACTCCAAGTTTTTTTAATTTTTTAATTCTTTCAGCAAAACGCAAAGCGGTTTCGAAATCCACTCCGCCATTCAAAGATCCTTTCAAAACTTCTCCGGACATTTTCAGCAGAATCCTTTTGTATTTGATCATATTTATCTAAAAATTAACCAAGCGATTAAAATCCCAAGAACAATCCCGGCCGCAAAAAGAATAGGAAGTTTTTTTCCCCCGGTTTCCTCTTCATGAGCATTAGCCAAATCTGTAAGCAAGTTGGTGGAAACTATCACATCTTCATCAGCATTTTTTCTCAAAATATCTTCATAAGTATGAGTCGCGACAAGCGTAACAAATTTATCAAATTTAATACGAACTTTGTCAGCAACTTGAGACTGCTCCCCTACAGCTTCTATTCCGCTTTTTTTACCAAGTTTATCACTTATAGGAGCGAAATCATCAATAGCGGAATCAATATCCGAGAATTCATAAGAAGAAATTTTTTCCACACGCCCTACAACATCCTCATCAAAAGCAACCTCCCCATCATTATCATTTTTCTCAAGATGACCTATTTCAAAACCATCATCCTTCGAGTCATCTCCGGAAAGTTTATTCAAATCTATAATTGAATCATCTTGATTGTCCATATCAAGGAAAATCTATCACAATTCAGTAAAAATTCAAAACAAAAGAAAGCATAAAAAAGTCAAAAAATACAAAAGCATAGAATTTAAAAAGTCCGAGATCTAAGCTGCAATATCACAGCTAGATCCCGGACTTCGTTTATTCATAAAATTCCTACATATCCATTCCCATGCCAGGCATTCCACCCATAGCTCCGGCTCCTCCACCACAACAATCTTTTTTCTCTGGAATATCAGAAATAGCGCCACCCATAGTGAGGAACAAAGCCGCGACAGAAGCCGCGTTTTTGAGAGCACTGCGAGTCACCATTTTTGGATCTACTATCCCGGCTTTGACAAGATCTGTGTATTCATCTTTCGCCGCATCATATCCGACGTTCCCTTTTTCTTTTTTAACTTTTTCCAAAACCTCTTTTGGATCTTTACCGGCGTTAATAGCAATTTGCATCAATGGAACCTGCAAAGCATTTTTAACAATTTCAACTCCTGTCATCTCGTCTCTATCCCCTTTCAATCCATCGAGAGCATCGATAGCTCTCACGAGAGCGACACCACCTCCGGCGACTATTCCTTCTTCGATCGCAGCCTTCGTAGCATTCAATGCGTCCTCAATACGCAACTTTTTTTCTTTCAATTCCAACTCGGTAGCCGCACCGACTTTTATCACGCCGACACCTCCAGCCAACTTCGCCAATCTCTCCTGTAGTTTTTCTCTATCGAAATCTGATGAAGTTTTTGACAATAATACTTTTAACTCATCGACACGATCTTCAATCTGATGTTTATTTCCTTTTCCACCGACGATAGTAGTCTTGTCTTTGTCAGCGACGAGCCTTCGAGCCTCACCCAAATGAGCCAATTCAGCATTTTCCAATTTCAAACCGATTTCTTCACTGATTACAGTCCCCCCTGTAAGAATTGCAATGTCTTTCAACATCTCTTTTCTGCGTTCACCGAAAGCCGGTGCTTTCACAGCAAGTATATTGAAAACTCCTCGGAGTTTATTCAAAACCAAAGTTGCAAGAGCCTCGCCATCCACATCCTCCGCGATAATAACGAGTTGTTTACTACCACCCTGCGCAACCTTCTCAAGAACAGGAAGAAGATCTTGAACAGAAGAAACTTTTTTGTCGGTTATGAGGATTTTCACATCTTCATAGACAGCTTCCATACGAGATGGATCCGTCACGAAATATGGAGAAATATACCCATTATCGAATTGCATTCCTTCTACAACTTCTTTTTCGATTCCCATCGTCTGAGATTCTTCGACCGTGATAACTCCGTCGTTTCCGACCAAGTCCATCACGTCGGCGATAAGTCCACCGACTTCATCGTCTTGAGCGGAAATTGTCGCAACCTGTGCAATTTTTTCCTTGCTATCACCGACTTGAATCGCCATTTCCTCAAGTTCTTTTTCGACCGCCTTCACGGCTTTTTCGATTCCTTTTTTCATGTGCATTGCATTTGCACCATCAGTGAGGTGTTTCAAGCCTTCGCCAATCATCGCCTCAGCGAGAACAGTCGCAGTCGTGGTACCATCGCCGGCTGTGTCATTTGTCTTCGTTGCAACTTCTTTCACGAGTTGAGCTCCCATATTTTCCTCTGGATCTGGAAGATCAATTTCTTTTGCGATCGTCACACCATCATTAGTGATCGCAGGTCCTCCGTATTTCTTGTCATAAACGACATTTCTACCCTTAGGTCCAAGTGTTACCTTTACAGCGTGAGACAAAACCTGAACTCCTTTGAATAATTTTGTGCGGGCTTCATCCCCGAAAATAATTTTTTTTGCCATAGTTCGTAAATTGTTAGTTATAAGTTTAAATTTTTGTTAAATTTTGATTGAATGTTTTTGCGCAAATAAAGCTCAAATATATTACCCTTCAATCCTCGCCAAAATATCAGACATATTTAGAACCAAAAGTTCTTTACCATCAACTTTTACTTCTGTCGGACCGTATTTGGTAAATAAAACCTTATCACCTTCTTTCACTTCCATAGGAAGCATTTGCCCACCATCGAGCATTTTGCCGGGACCCACAGCAAGAACAATTCCCTTCTGAGGTCTCTCTTTGTTTGCAGTGTCCGGAATGATAATTCCTGAGGCTGAAGTTGTTTCTTCGATTTTAGCCTCGACGATCACATGATCGGACGTTGGAACGATTTTTGCCATATTTATTTAAGGTTAATTTATAAGAAAAATTAGCACCCCGTATTATAGAGTGCTAAAAAACTTAGTCAAGAAAAATTAACAGCCAATTTGACAACATGTACGAATGAGCTAAAATCTCCTCCATTAAATAATTTCAAACAAACAATATGGACTTAGAATCATTACAAAACTACTTAGATAAACATCCGCAAATAGAACGAGCTGTAGACGAAGTAGAAATCAGAATATCAAGTGCAACAGACGCAGTACTTGAAAAGTTAGGAGGTGCAATCAGGCAAAGTTTATTAGTAAGCGCAAATTTAAGAGACAAAGCAGATGATGTAGTATCGGATATAATGTTCAATCCATTTGAGCCAATTTCTGAAATGACAATAAAAATATGTGAAATTGCCAGATCGGAAACCGCACAAGCAATCCCGGGATTGATAGCAGCCATACCTGGAACAACAGTCAGACTGACTAAAGCTGTAATAGAAGAAGTTATTTATAAAGCAGAAGAAATAATAAATGGAGTCAGAAGAAACGGCCTCATCGGATACACTGATATAGACGACTCAAAAGCAGCCTAAAACAACAACCCGTACCCCCCCTACTCCGCAGTTGCTTCGGATCTAGTTTCTCTTACTACATTGACCTTCACTGGACCTGGATGTTGCAAATCTTTTTCAATCTTTCGAGCGATGTTGTAAGAAAGTTTGATCGATTCAAGATCATCAATTTCAGTTGGAGTAACGAATACTCGAACTTCAGATCCAGCTTGAACTGCAAATGCTTTTTCGACTCCATCGAAGTCAGTACAAACATTCTCAAGTTCAGAAAGTCTTCTGATATAACTATCGAGATTATCTTTGTTTGCACCTGGTCTAGAGTTCGAAATCAAATTGGCAACATAAACGATCTGTGCTTCGACAGATTCCGGTTCAGGATCTCCGTGATGTGATGCAATTGCTTGAACAACTTCCTTTGGGAAACCAAACTTCGCAGCGATATCCGCGCCGATCTTTGCATGATGTCCAGGTATCTCATGGTCGACTGCTTTTCCAATATCATGAAGAAGTCCAGCTCTCTTACAAACTGATACGTCCGCACCAAGTTCTTCCGCCAAACTACCAGCAATGAAAGCAACTTCGATGGAATGCTTTAACGCATTTTGACCGTGAGTGACACGGAATTTTAAACGACCAAGTATTTTTACTAGGTTTG
>CAZGHH010000006.1:0-19133 GCA_964525485.1 uncultured Candidatus Peribacteria bacterium
AAAAAAAGATAAATTAACAGAGTGGATAACGAGGATTATAGAGAAAGGAGAAAATAAACCGCTTCAAACTCCAAATCTTCAAAACGACAGCCCTACAAAGGAATCTCAGCATAAAATCGAGGGACATCGTCATTCTACAAACGTAAATCATCAAAATCCTAAAAAAGGAAAATTTTTTAAGCGCAATGCGCAAAATCAAAATAACAATAAAACTAACAAACAAGAGAATATGAACTCAAACAAGAGCTTTAAACAAAAGCAAAAAAATCAACAAAAAGATCAGGACCGGGGCTATCCCGGGGCTAATTTGGCCAAACCTGGGCAAAAAGTAAGGACCGGGGTTGCTCCGGGACTAAAACAGAAGCAGCACAACCAAAACCCGGATCCCAATTCAGCACGCCAAAAAGCTAAAGACGCTTTCAATCAAGCGAAGCAGTACGTCGCCAGCGCGCCAAAAACAACTGCTGTAAAATCTCGTCCACAAAAAGTGAAAGCGAAACAAATGTCGGCATTCAAAGGCCTCCGCATCATCCCGATCGGTGGCTTGAATGAGGTCGGCAAAAACATGACGGCATACGAATACAATGCGACAGGCCGTCCACAAGACAAACAAATTATAGTCATAGATATAGGACTTCAATTCCCAGAGGAGGACATGTTGGGAGTTGATTATGTTTTGCCGGATCCTGCATATCTAGAGGAAAATCAAAAACACATAAAAGCCGTAGTTATCACCCACGGACATCTCGACCACATCGGTGGACTTCCATACATTCTTCCTAAGATTGGCTTCCCGCCGGTCTATGCGACGAAGCTCACACGCGGTCTTATTGAAGGTAGAATTGATGAATTTCAACTTACAAAATTTACTAGACTTCACACGATCGACCCAAAAGAAACACTTCGATTTGGTGCTTTCATACTGGAATTTTTTCGCGTCGCACACTCGATTCCAGACTCAGTCGGGATAGTGATCAGCACCCCAAACGGACAAAACTCACAGCCTACACGAGTTGTGCACACGGGAGATTTCAAGTTCGATGATTCACCTGCAGGTATTCAGCCAAAGGCGGATATTGAGAAAATAAAAGCGCTTGGAAACCGCTCAGTCACAGTTCTTCTTTCAGATTCCACAAATGCGTTGAAACCAGGACACACTATGTCTGAGGCTGCGATAGGTGAGAATCTTGGTAAACTTATTACTAACGCAAAAGGACGCATAATTATCGCAAGTTTTTCTTCACTTATCGGACGCATTCAGCAGATATTTGAATACGCGCAAAAAACAAATCGAAAGGTTTATATTTCCGGAAGAAGTATGAAGGAAAATGTGAATCTCGCACTAAATTTAGGATATTTAAAAATTCAAACGAACTTAATTCGCGATATAAAAAATGTAAGCAAAGCCCCTGATAATGAAATTTTGATAATGACTACCGGATCGCAAGGTGAAGCCGTTTCAGCGCTCACGAAGATCGCTATGAACGACCACCCTCAAGTAAGCATCAAAAAAGGCGACACGGTTATTGTATCTTCTACTCCGATCATCGGCAATGAACGTTCCATCTTCACTGTGATAAACAGTCTCAACATGCTTGGAGCAAAAGTTATTCATCACCAAATCAGTCAGATTCATACATCGGGTCACGCGTATCAGGACGAATTGAAACAGATGATTCAGATGGTTCGTCCGAAGTATTTCGCGCCGGTCCACGGTGAATATTTCATGCGTCAGGCACACAAGGAACTCGCTATTGAATGCGGAATTCCTGAAGCTAATTGTGTGATCATTCAGAATGGTGAAATTCTGGAAATACCATTTATGGAAAGTGCTACAGCTCAACACGCGGGAGCCATTATGCACGTCTCAAAAGAAAAAGTTGAAGCAAAATATATTCTTATAGACGGTCTTGGCGAAGGCACGATCGGATCTCAGGTGATGATTGAACGCCAAAAAATGTCTCAAAACGGCATTTTGCTCGTAATGTTGAGTGTGGATAAAAAAACACACAGAATAAATGAATCACCAAATATTATGTCTCGCGGATTTATTTATATGCATGAGTATGAGGAAATCACAAAAGAAATTAGTGCTCTCGTAGCAGATGCATACAAGCAGTTTTTGAAAAAAAAGCCGAATGCTGATCGCAAAGAAATTAAACATTACATTGAAGGAGTTGTTGAACGATATGCTCACCAAAAACTCGAACGTCGTCCGTTGATCGTCCCGATCATCTTCGAGAAATAAAGTTCCAAAATTAGGCTTTAAATTTAATTAAAACCTTTACCATCTCCCACTCGCTCCACCTCCACCACTCGATCCGCCACCAAATCCGCCAAACCCTCCACCCCCACTACCACCACGACCGCCTCCGATAAACCACCACCCTCCGCCTTTATCGTGTTTTTCTTTGGCTTTTGATCTCCAATTTTCAAGAAACTTTGCTCTTGATAAGATCCAGTCTATAAGTAAACCGATCCCTCCTAAAATCACAAACCAAATTAAAAAAGTAATCCAAGTCAGACCAAGTATTAAACTAAAAAGTGCCGCAAAAAATCCACCAAAAACAGCCCCGGGCCAAATAGCTCTGGACGCGCCGATTCCACGAAACACCCTGCCTAGATTAAAAATAATGTTAATAAAAATGAAAAAAGCTATCCAGATGATTTCGGCCAAAGAATCACTAATTGTTTCATCACCATACCCTTCAGGCGCGGTGTACTCACCTTTTACAGCTTCTTTCAAAGCAAAAACGCCATCAATTATTCCACCTACGAAATCACTATCTCGAAATTTTGGAGTTATTACCTTTTCGATAATCTGCCCACTCTCCAAGTCCGTCAGTGCACCTTCGAGGCCGTATCCAACTTCAATCCTCAATTCTCTTTCATCCATCGCGATCAAAAGCAAAACGCCATTGTCCTCTTTTGCTTTGCCAATCCCCCATTCTTTAAAAAGTTTTTCCGCATAATTTTCGATATAATCACCTCTCAAATTTTGCACCGTCACGACAGAAATTTCAGTCGTCGTCGCTTTCTCAAATTTTTTTAAATCGCTCTCTAGAGCTGACCTCGTCTCATCGTTCAAAATTCCGGCAAAATCATTTACAAATCCACTCGGCATTCCGGGTGATTCATACGCTACCGCAGTCCCGTCAACTACCGCCGTCCCGCTCGTAAACGCAACACACATCAAAGTGACGCTCAGTACACCAAACGCGCAAACGGAAACAACTCTGCGCAGAATATTCATAGTTCAAAAATTTAATTAAAACTAATCAACAGCTCCCATCGCAGGGCTGGAAACAGATGGAACGTCACCACCATTAGGTAAAATTTCAACAGTCATTTCAGGAGCGGAAACGGATTCCTCTCCTCCTAGATTGAAATCAACTTTCGG
Organism: uncultured Candidatus Peribacteria bacterium; assembly: GCA_964525485.1. Classification (GTDB taxonomy): domain Bacteria; phylum Patescibacteriota; class Gracilibacteria; order UBA1369; family LOWO2-01-FULL-3; genus DAONBD01. The sequence continues at coordinate 3,401 of CAZGHH010000006.1, forward strand.
TGGGACTTCCGAACCTTGAACAGATTCAAATAATTGTTTTTCGGCATCAAAACCAAACCAAGAAGCCAACCATTTTCCGGGAATTCCTTTCGCTCTGACATTGTATTCTCTCACGACATCATTGAATCTTCCTCTCTCAACAGCAATTCTATTTTCAGTACCTTCCAATTGATTTTGTAAGGCGAGGAAATTCTCAGCGGATTTCAGCTCTGGATATGATTCGACAGCAACCAACAGTCTGGACAAAGCGCCTGACAATTGATCTTGTGCGGCTTGAAAAGAAGCAAAAGCATCAGGATTGGTCAAAATACTCTCATCAATATTCATTTGTCCGACCTTACTTCTAGCTTCGGTTACATCGATGAAAACAGTTTGTTCCTGCTCAGCTATTCCTTTCACAGTCTCGACCAAGTTTGGAATCAAATCGAATCTTCTTTGGAATTGATTTTCGACTTGAGCCCATTGAGTTGATACGTTTTCATTTAATTGAACGAAGCCGTTATAGGCTTTGAAAAGCCATCCGACGATTGCAAGAATTACAACGATAACAGCTATTAATACTCCCCATTTTTTCATATCTTTTTTGTTAAAAAATTTTAAATAAATTAGCGAAGAAAAGTCTATACCAAATGATCTGACTTCTCCAGTATTTTTTTTGCGGCATTATAACCATCTTCTACCAGTCCATTATATTCTTTGAAAGAAGCATATCCATATCTATCTAAATTTGGATGAATGAAAATCACATCGGGTCTTCTCGAAACGGTTTTATTCTCCATTTTACTTAATACTATAGAGAACGCTTTTGATATTAAGTTGAAATACATTCCTACTCTTTTAATTGGATTCACAGTATTTAAATCTTTCAAAGGTATGATGACGGTATCTTTTTTTGGAGTGACTTTTACAGCGATGATTTTGTATCCTTCCGGCACCAAATCAACCGCTAAATTGTTTACGACTCCCCCATCTACGAGAAGTCTTTCTTTATAAATATAAGGTGCAAAAATCCCAGGGATAGCAATCGAAGATCTTATGGCGTCAACCAATTTTCCGTCTTCGATAATGACATTTTCCGCACTATTTATGTCGCACGCATTTATGATTAATTTTGTTTTGCAGTCTTTGAATTCTTTATCACCAAAAACTTCTTTTAATTTCTTTTCGATTTTTTTGCACTTAATAATGCCTAGCGAAAAGAACCCGGGATCTGCCAGTAGATTTAAAGGCTTTGTTTTGGAAATTACATCATGAAAACTATCCACTTCTCCATTTAATGCGTAATAAGCTCCGATTATCGCTCCCATAGAAGTTCCAACGATTAGATCGGGTTTTATGCCAAATTCATGTAGCGCGCGGATCACACCTACATGCGCGAAACCGTATGCACTGCCTCCACCCAAGACTAACGCAACTTTTTGTTTGTTCATGTTTGAATGGTGGGCAGGGAAGGATTTGAACCTTCGAAGGCCGGAGCCAGCAGATTTACAGTCTGCCCCATTTGACCGCTTTGGTACCTACCCGGGACTATATGCGAAGTGCTATCTGCACTTAAGCTCGGCAATTATATCCAAATCAAGGAGATATGCAAATTTTTATATTGAAAATTGATTAAAAATCTATTAATAAAATACGGTAAATAATTTTAGCAGACTCAAGGCAGACTAGGCTTGACAATTTTGCTAAATAGTATATGATAATTCTCTTGTAATTTTAATCAACAAAAATTATGGGACACAAGACGGAAATAATGGAAGGAGTAGTAGTGACATATAGAGGAAGACAAAATATTCAGAATGCGTCTGATTTTCGAGCAGTCTCTGATCCCACGGTAGTTTCTGATTCGCAGGATGATCTTCCGCAAGGGAATACTGGTTTGCGGTCAGTTCACGTGGCATTCCCTGAAAATGAAGAGAGCCCAGCGGATCATCATACAGAAATTTTGCCACCGGAAGGAGAACCTATCAAAAGAGTTGTGGGAGAAATTATATTTCCTGTTTGGGCTACTCGAAAAGCTATTGGAACAGCAATTGCCTACGCACCGGTAGCGCCCGAGGCACATACAGATACGGATCATTTAACAGATGAGGACGAAGAAATATTAAGAGAATTGAATGCTGAAGCCATAGCTCAAACAAGAATTTGTGAAGCACCAACTCCGGAAGAAATTGAAAGAATATTAGCCGAATCAGCCGCTCTAGCTATGCAAAAAAAAGAGGAGTCCGAAGAGTCATGGCATGGATACATTTTGGCAGAAGCGGGGTTTGAAGATCACCATGCAAACGGCAATCGTTTGGTTGCAAAACGTTCCGGTCCGGGCCGTCCAAAATCACCAGCTACATTAGATAGAGAAGCTGATAATGCAGCTCTCGAAGCAGCAACAAGACTCTACGAAGATACTTACGGTCGTTATTAGTTTTTACTCGAAATAATACTTCGTTCTGAACGCTTCATCAAATCCGCCATATGTCAGATTATATTCGAAGTATCCTTGATCTTTGTTATATCCTATACAATCGGCAATCATTCCATTCCCGGGTGTCGGTTCCAAACTTTTATACAGACTTAAAGTATCTCCTTTAACTTTAAAAATATCTAGATACCCGCCCATCATGCCAGCTCCCTGACATGCATAGAAAAATCTTTCATCATCAGTGAACCCGTACATAGATGGGTCGGTCAAAGACACTACGACCTGCTTAGAGCTTATCTTATAGACTTCAGTAGTTCTAGATGCCGTGCCCGTGACTGAATAAGCGATATACTTATTGCCTTGAAGAAATTTATAATCAGTCATGTGATTTTCATCATTTGTTCCGGCATTTGTGAAGTTAGGAGCAATTAATTCAGCTTGCCCTTTTCTATCCAAATACAAATATTCAATGCCGTCTTTGACAGCAAGCCTCAGGCTCATTTCAGGGACCGCCACAGAAGAAGTTGTTTTTAATTTGCCATCGATTACATCCATCTTTACCATATAAGTCTCCTCGGTTTTATCCTTATTTATCAAATCCACATAGAAGCTATATTTGTGATCAGGATTTTCTTCGATGTCTCTTACGGTAGCTGATGCTGTATTTTTATACCATCCTTGAAAGGTTTTGAAGGTCGTCTTTGTATCGTATTTCATCGCATATGCTTCTTCTAATTTCCCCTCGCCTATTAATGAATAATATTGCTCGATTAGTCCTATGTCAGAGATTATATTTATAGGTGTGTTTAATTGTTCTGTTAAGGTTTTTTCTTCAATTCCTTTGATTGTAGGAGCGGCAACGTTAGATTTAATAGAGTCACCATCAACATCGGACTCCGTTTTTTCCGTCACAGGCACGCTTTTTGTAGAAGACTCATCATCTTCAGATGCCCAATCAATATTTACGGTACAGCCGGTGAGCACCGTCAAAACAGCCAGAAAACAAACAGTAATTCTTTTCATAGTTTCAAAATTAATATTTAACTCGTCAAATCCTAACCTAAACATCAGGTATAAGCAAATGAAGTAGCGCAAAAAACTGGAGCCGCTTTCCGGACTTGAACCGGAGACCTTTCGCTTAGCGCAAAGCGCCAAGCAGTCGTAATCTAAATAATTGATTTCACTTCAAAAACTGGAGCCGCTTTCCGGACTTGAACCGGAGACCTTTCGCTTACAAGGCGATTGCTCTACCAGCTGAGCTAAAGCGGCTTGGAGGTGCTTACTGATCTGAAAGAACAAAGCTTTTCCTTAGAAAAGCAGGCAAATTCTATTGTAATTAAAATACAGTGTCAATACAATAAACCTCCGTAATTTCTAACTCTCAAACAAAATGGTCACCACCCCTCAAGATCTCGAAGAAACTCAGGAATCAGCTCCGCAAACTCCGGAAATCAAAGTTGGAAATGTATTTTACTTAACAAAAGAAATAAGGGCGGTAACGTCACATCCAAATATATATCCGGCGGGGTCTGTGGTAAAAGTGGTGGAGACGCAACACGAATCAGGAAGAATTATGTGTTTGGTAACTCCAAAAGGTATGCCGGGTGGATTTACGGAACTGCTTCCAATCTCTGCTTTTTGTGAAGGTTGTTGCAGACCTGACAGGCGCTCAGGACAGCCACTTTCTCCCGAGAGCGACAGAGCTCAAGAAATATTACACAATCCTGTTGCTAAAGGTAGAGCTGAAGATACATTCGTTCAAACAAGAGATTTAGTTTTGCAAGCATTGGGAGTGAAATCCGAGCAAGCCGAATAAATGTAGAAAAATAGATTCATATAGGTTAGGATAAAGAGGATGAATAAAGTTCAAAAACAATTTTTAATGTCTCTTTTCCCGGAAGTGCGTTTCTCAGAAGTCTTGGCTAACCACTGTACTTTTCGTATTGGGGGCCCTGCGGACGCATTTATTGAAATTAAGAAACTCGACGCGAGGTCACGGAAAAATCTAACCTCACTTTTTAAATTTTTGAATAAATCGAAGATTCCATTTTTTGTTTTGGGAGGCGGATCGAATGTACTTTTTAATGACAAAGGCTTCCGCGGAGTTGTAATAAAAATCACGGCAAACGAAATCTTAATAAAATCAGATCAACAAAATTGGTTAGAGGCTTCGGCAGGCGTAAATCTTCAATTCCTCACGAAGCAAGCCAATGAAAAGGGCTTCCAAAACCTTCTTCAATTTGCAGGAATACCGGGAACGCTCGGAGGCGCCGTTCGCGGCAACGCCGGAGCGAACGGTATTGAAATAAAAGACGTCCTTGTCTCCGCGAAAATTCTAAACACAAAAACCGGCGCAATAAAAACATTCACGAATAAGCAACTCAAATTCACATACAGAAATTCATATATAAAAAAGAATCCTCATTTAATAGTCTTGAGCGCAAAATTAAAACTTCAAAAATTCTCAAAAAAAGAAGCGGAAGAAAAATGTGAGCTCATTGCAAAGCTATCAAACAGAAGAAAAGAAACTCAGCCTTGGGGGCTTTCAGCCGGCTCTTTTTTCAAGAATCCAACTCCATTTCAACTACCAACAAAAAACATCCAGCATTCAAACGATCTGCTCTCAACAATGCATCCAAGTCATTCAAACCACCCAACCCTCACGTCAGACCAATTCAAAGCGGGTTATCTTATCGATCAATGTGGTCTAAAAGGTACACGCATAGGAGGCGCGATCATCTCCGAAAAGCACGCGAACTTCTTCCAAAATCTCAATGATCCACTCAATCCCGCAACTCAAAAAGACATACTTGCGCTAGCGACGAAAGCTCGCAAAGCGGTTTACAAAAAATTTAAAATCAGGCTTGAGGAAGAGGTGCAAATAGTCCCACGCTTCTCAAAATTACCCAAGAAACTTAAAAAATAATTTTAAAACCAGTCAACTAAAACGCCCTAAACAATTGTTTACTAATCTTAATTTTGCTAGAATTAAAAACAGCGAATCAAAAAACTTAACCTATATTTCCTATGATTACAAAAAAGTTCGTTAAGCAGGCGCTAATTATGCTCGGCTTAATGGTAGGAGCGATCACAATTCTATCAGTGATCCCAACAGCATCAGCTGCGATCATCGGCTCAGGAGACCTTCCATCAAACCTCGGAGAGGCAACAGGTGGAGAGAGTTCACTTCGAGCAATCATCGTAAAAGTCATCAACTATTTCTTAGGATTCCTAGGATTGGTTGCAGTTATTATGATTATCTACGGAGGTTTCACATATGTTACAGCTGCGGGTAAACAAGAGGCTGTAGACAGTGCAAAGAAGACAATTCTTTACGCTATCGTTGGTATCGTTATTATCCTATTGTCTTTTGCTATCGTAAATACAGTAGTAGGTGTAGCGGGTGGTGGAGATACTCCAGCTCCAGCGGCTACTACAGCACCGGCGACTGCGACTCCGGCTATGTAATAGAAGGTATAAGAGTATAGAAACTTTAATTCACAAAAGCCCCGTTTATGTTGAAACGGGGCTTTTTCGTTGCCAATCAAAAATGCATTTTGTATAATGCCCGTAAGTATTACTCATTCAAGTAACATCTATTATATGATTACAAAGAAAACCATCTACCAAGGCCTGACAGTTTTTGGTCTTATGACACTTGCATTACTTCTGATTACATCGATTCCTTCTGCGTCTGCGGCCCTTATCACAGCACAGGACAATCCTTCAGAAATTGCAGGAGCTACGGGAGGTGAAGGGAGTTTAAGAGGTATAGCTTTGAAAGTTGTGAATTATGCGCTTGGATTTCTAGGTTTAGTAGCAGTCATAATGATTATCTATGGAGGTTTTCTTTATGTTACTTCGGCTGGTGAACAAGAAGGTGTTGATAAAGGAAAGAAGATTCTTATGTACTCAATCATTGGTATTATCATCATTTTATTGTCATTTGCTATCATAAATACTGTTCTTGGAGTCGCTTCTGGAGGAGCAGCCTCATCTGGAGGAGCAGGTTTATAGGTTTTTAACATTCAGTATTCATAGGCATTGATAATGCCAATAGTATTGAATTTAAGCCGTCTCTAGTTTTACGCCGGCCCTTACAGCCTCGGGGAGTTTGTTTTTTGCATCATCACTTTTAACTATTACTGAATCTTTTGTAGTATCAATTATGTTCTTAGCAGGTAAAACTCTGGAATTGTATTGAACGAAACCAAGAAAAGTCTTCGAAACAAAAATTTTGGTCAAACATATTATTTGAGAATCAAAATACATATCCAGGATTTTTCCCAGATATTTACCGTCTTCGGTAAACACTTTTTTCATAAAAAAACTGCCAAAATCATCTACGACTTTTGCGACTCTCAAGACGTCTTCAACAGTTTCAAGGTCATCAGCATCTCTGATCCAAATACCATGTTTTATAGCCAAAATGTCATGAGGGGTGACAACCAGTTTTTGTTTACCATGAGTCAAAAAAGCGATTATGCGTCCGTTGTTTGGATCTATAATGACATCATTTATCAAAAACACAGGTCTGGCTGTGTCGGCCTCGAACACCGGTAACCCTATAATCTTTGAATATTCGTATTCCATAATAGAAATATACAAAAAAACTTGGCAAAAAGAAATTGCAGTGTAAAATACGCTCGCACAAGTCCTGCATTTTCGAATCTTGATTTGTGCACTATCGGGGTGTGGCGAAGTTGGCTATCGCGCCTGGTTTGGGACCAGGAGGCCCTGGGTTCAAGTCCCAGCACCCCGACCATTTTAATAAGATATGAAAAAACCTTTCAAAACAATTGTTGATGAAATAGATCCTTTCTTCACTTTTTGGCTTTTGAAAATATTAAATATCTTTGGATGGGGACGAGTAAGTCAAGTTATCAGGGGCAAAGTATTAAGATTTTTTGGATTCAACATTGGGGAAAAAACATCAATTTCATATGGTGTAATGATTTTTTGCAGAAAGGACGCCCTGTCGATCGGCGAAGGCACATTTATTAATCAAAAAGTTCATTTTGACGCAGGTTCTCCGATTAAAATCGGGAAATACTGTGATATTGGATACAATGTAGTTTTTGCAGGATCCAAGCACGAATTGATCAGCAACAAATCCACTAACAGGCCAATAGTAAAATCAAAGCCAATTATAGTAGGGGATCATGTCTGGATAGGCTGTAATTCAATCATATTAGCAGGAGTCAATATAGGCGCATATTCAGTTATTGGAGCAGGAAGTGTTGTTACAAAAGATGTTCCGGAAAACACATTTGTTGCCGGCATCCCTGCAAGGGTTATTAAAAATTTATAGTAATGACTTCAATCAAAAAAATAAGAATAGGAATAATCTCACTAGGCTGTCCCAAAAACACAGCAGATACGGAAAACATTCTTTCGCTGTTGATTTCAAAGTTGCCAAATTTAGAACTTTCTTCTCCTGAAAACGCAGATATAGTTCTCATAAATACATGTGGATTTTTGAAAGCCGCTCGAAATGAGGTTTACGAAAATATAGAGGAATTTGAAAAAAAACGCGTCGTGATTTTGGGCTGTCTGGCAGGCTCATTTACTCGCGAGGATATGCAGAAATATCCACAAATCTATGCTGTAGCTACGGAAGTAAATTACAAAAAACTTCCACAAATTCTCAACTCAATTACAAAAAACAAGAAGTCATACGAGGTAGCAAAAGAGCCTCTCAAATTCATAAAAACTTTCGGCAAATCATTAATCACACCGAAATCATACGCATATATAAAAATTGCGGAAGGCTGTAATAATCGCTATAGCTACTGCTTAATCCCAAAATTAAAAGGCCGATTTCGTAGCCGTCCGATGAATGAAATCATTATAGAAGCAAAGTCGTTGATAAAAGACGGAGTGAAGGAATTGGTATTGGTTGCTCAAGATTGTGGGGCTTATGGAAGCGATTTGGGTGAAGCAAAAAGTACATCAAATACGAATCCGCGATCTAACATGAAAAAAACTACACTTTCTCTTCTCCTCAAAAAATTAGTGAAAATTCCGGGTGACTTTTGGGTGCGAGTTCTTTATGTGTATCCGGAAAGAATCACGGACGAACTTTTGGAAACAATGGCTTCAAACCCAAAAATCTGTCGTTATTTAGACATTCCGCTTCAGCATGGAGACGATGAAATTTTAAAAAAAATGAACCGTTTCAGTAATACAAAAAAAGTTCTCGAACGCATTGAAAATATTCGCAAAAAAGTTCCCGGCATCACACTCCGAACCACATTTATCACAGGTTTTCCAGGTGAAAAAACCGAGAATTTCGAACACTTGCTCACATTCATGAAAGAGATAAATTTCGACCACGTCGGTGTTTTTGAATATTCACGCGAGCCAGGCACTTTAGCGTACGACATGGATATCCAAATTTCATCTGCAACCAAAAAACTCCGCAAAGAAAAAGCTATGACTCTTCAACAAAAAATTTCACTCGCGAACAATAAAAAATTCATCGGCCAAACAGTCACCGCATTGATAGAAAAATACGATCCAAACGCCGGCAAAAATGGCGAAGGCATATACATTGCCCGCTCTCACCGTTTCGCCCCCGAAATCGACGGTGAAATCATTATAAAAGTCTCAAAAAGATCACCAAAAAAGCTTCCATTAAACACATTCCAAAAAGTCGAAATCACAGGAGCGACCGAGTATGATCTGGAAGGTAAAATACAAGAAAGATGAAGTCTAAGGCAGGCGAAATCTAAGCAGCATTTTCTTCCAAATCCTTTGCTTCCACATATTCCACTCCGGGCAAATCTCTCGCTTCGCTCAATAAATAGTCATAAACCCTCATCAAAGCACCAAATTCAGTACCGGAATATTTTTTAGCACCCGGATTTGCAGCAAAAAACTTATAAGTTCCTCTTAAATCTGGAGCATGTTTTTCCATGCAACGAGCGGCATTTAGAGCATTCTCAGGCGAAAAATCAACGAAACTAAAAGTCTCAAAAGTGAAAATTTTAGATAAAGATTTCACCCTGTACAAATTATAAACAGCAGTAGCAAATCTTTCCGGATCTTCAAATGTTGTTTTCAAATATTCTTTCAAAAATATTTCAGGCATCTCTCCACGCGAGCCATTTAAAAGTCTGTCAAAAACAACAGTATCTTGTTCGGCAGTCTCACAACACCTCAACCAATTCATAAACACTGATTGCAAAACAGCAATTTTTTCCACACACATTTTTTTATAAAGACTTACACATTCATCAAATTCAGAACAAACCTGGAAAAGGATGGCAAACGATTCAGGGTTTATAGCCGCATCAAAAAGATTAAATTCCAAACCATATTCAGCTTTAAAAGTTTGCATTTTTTCATCTTTTAAAACAGACAAAAGCGCCATATATGTGTTAGCCCCAATAGGAATTTCACGCTTTTGCATCTCTCTCAAAATAGCCACGCACTGTTCGATTGTTGGATATTCGCGCCCCGGCTTTAGTCCTCCACCCTCAGCTATGCAACAAGTTATCCATGAATTAAATACAGCTTGATTTAAAATCGCCTCTGCCCCGTGAGTTTCTTCAATCATTTTCAAAAGTTTATGGCCTTCTTCGTAACTATCGAGACCTTCAAACCACAAAGATAAAGTAGCGGCCAAAAGTATTTGAGCGTTAACAGTTTCTAGTATATCTGTTATTTCAGGGTCATGAGGAGCGGTAGCGTCTATCAGCTCACCAAAATCAAGTAATTGAGAAGGATTAACCCTCATTGCATTACCTTTTTGAATATTTATACCGGAAGTGTATAGCACGGCATGGGTACTCTGAATTTTATCGGCTTCAGTTAAACTACCAATTGCAACACGTCGTCCGATCAACCCAAATTCTGCAAAAATTTCCGGAGATACTACAGCTCTGGAAAATTTTTCAAAATAACCTTTATCATCGGAATCAGATTCAGCGTTAGTGTCTTTATTGGCCCAATACTTATCGTAAACCGGGCGTACGTCTTCAGTCCACACAAGTTCTTCTAATTCTTGTCTATCTATCTTCATTTTTGATTTATTTGATTTAAGTTAACTAAAGGCGAATACTTTAGCATAAAAAATACGAAAGTCAAGATCTGAAGGTCACAAGGATCAGAAATTCTTCCTTTCCCTTTACAAACCCTCTTCCTTTAGTCCACAATCCCCCTGCAAAACCGATCCAGCCAAATTAACAATACGAAAATGTCACCAGTTAAAACATACCCAGAACTACAGCTAAAGCCAGGAAAAGAGCTTCCAGTTTCATATCTCCACCCATGGATTTTTTCCGGAGCTTTGGATGAGAATACTAAGCCAAAAGACCTAAAATCTGGATCATTAGTAGTATTGAAAGATGCGCCTGGCAACACGCTTGGAGTTGGTACGTTTTCAAATCATTCAATGATAGCGGTACGAATCCTCGATTTCACTCCACCGGCAGAGCAAACCGCTGCAACAATAGATAAAAAATGGTTCACAAATAAATTCAAAGCGGCCGCAGAAAAACGCAAACTCATAGGATATGAAGAAGCAGGCACTACAGCATATAGATTGATTTTCGGGGAATCGGACGGCATCCCAGGACTCATAGTTGATCGCTATGGTGATGCACTTGTTATTCAAATTTCAACAGAGGGTATAGACAATCTCAAAGCAGAGATTATTGAAGCTCTTAAAGTCGTTTTTAAGCCGACTCTTATCGTCGAACGTAGCGATATTCAGTCTCGCCACGAAGAAGGATTAAAAGAATTCAAAGGAGTTCTCTACGAAAAAGCAGCAACAAAATCAGCCGAAGCAAGTTCAAAAAAATCCGCTTCCACAAACACCGTTCTAACATTTCAAGAAAACGGCATCACATTCGAAACAGACCTTCTCGAAGGCCAAAAAACAGGATTTTTCCTAGATCAAAAAGACCTTCGCCAACGCCTCGCAAAGTACGCAGCCAAAAGAAATGTCTTAAACGTATTTTCATACTCAGGCGCAGCCTCTATTTATGCATTAAAAGCAAAAGCCACTCACACTTTGAACGTCGACTCATCAGCAGAAGCATTAGCTCAAGCCGAAAAGAACGCGAAGCTGAATAAAATTCCAAAAACAAAATATACTAACGTAGAAGAAGACGCTTTTCAGTTTCTAGGAAAATTTTCAGCGCCTGATTCAAAACCGGAATTCGACATGACTATCATCGATCCACCAGCTTTAATTAAATCAAACAAAGACAAAGAAGAAGGCATGAAGGCTTACCATTTCTTGAATCGCGCAGCCATCCGCGCGACGAAAGACGGCGGAATTTTTGTCACATCTAGCTGTTCACACTATCTCACGGAAGACGACCTTCTTCTTATTCTAAAAAAAGCTTCCATTCAATCAAAAGTCACGCTCACGATTTTAGATCACGTCACCCAGGCCGCAGACCATCCACTATCGATGTACTTTCCGGAGGGCGCATATTTGAAATCTTTTATCTGTCTGGTTTCAAGAAAATAAACTGATATTCCAATCCGTAAGTGTGTGCTTTTCACATCAATTTCCTATAACTTTTCCACTCTTTTGCAACGAAAAAAGCGTAAGATTTATTGCTCAAATACGTACAGAGAAATACAATAAAAAATACGCACATAAGTTGCGAACCGCAAAATAAACTTTAAAATAATTTAACCCAATAACTATGACACATGATGGAAAATTAGACGTCTCAAAGCGCGTCTTTATCATGCTCGTGGTGTTTCTGGTTGGTCTTATTGGATTCTGGGCTTTCAGAATGTATGAGATCTACAGAAATGCAAACGGCAACTACGCACGCGAAATTTCAGTTGATGCAGAAGGCAAAGCATATGTCCTTCCTGATGTAGCTGAAATCACTCTTGGCGTAAACACAGAAGCAAAAACTTCCGACGGAGCAATTGCCGAAAACACAAAGAAGATGAATGCAGTAATGACAGAACTTGCAAAATTCAACATTGATAAAAAGGACATTCAAACAACAGGTTATTATCTCAACCCAAAATACAACTGGACAGAAGACAAAGGCTCTGTTCAAGACGGATATACACTCGACCAAACAGTATTGGTAAAAGTCAGAGACTTCACAAAAGTTGGTGAAATTTTGGCGGCTACTACAAAAGCTGGGGCAAATGTCGTAAGTGGAGTTAATTTCACAAACGATGATCTCGAAAAAGCAAAATCAGAAGCTCGCGCAATAGCTATTGAAAAAGCGAAAGAAAAGGCAAAAGCAATTGCTGAGCAATCAGGATTAAAAGTTGGTAAAATGGTCGGATATTATGAATACATGACTTCTCCATACGATTATTATGGAAAAGGTGGTATGTATATGGCTGAAGGAGGAGGTATGAGTGAGAGTGCTGCCCCTGTAATTGAACCGGGTCAAAAAGAAGTCGCATTGACGGTTACACTGACATATAAATTGAAATAAGGGATAAGGGTCTGCGCAGAATAAGAGTTTGCGCAAATTTTATTCACAGCGCAATCGCATTTAGTACACAATTTCAAAAGAGGTCCTATAATTAGGGCCTCTTTTAAAAATCTACCCCGGGCTAGAAAATCTCAACCTGGGGAAAAATCTACCCCGGGCTACAATATGCAACATCGCGGAATAGCTACATTTACGCTCGACTACGGCAAGTGCCCAACATGGCTCTTCGAAAGAATGGTGAAGCTAAGTCGTAGCTTGGTAGAAGTTCTCGTCGCGGAATATGGGCCGGACGAATTCGTACGGCGCATAGCGGATCCAGTCTGGTTTCAGAGTTTGGGCACAGTCCTCGCATTCGATTGGAACGCGTCCGGCCTCACCACGATCCTCACCGCCGCGCTCAAGGAAGCGATCCGCGGCATGGAACGCGAGCTAGGCATTTTCATATGTGGTGGAAAGGGCAAGACATCCCTCAAAACCCCAGACGAGATCAAATCATGGTCCGCTCGTCTCTCCCTGCCCGACTCAAAAGCCCGCAACCTCGTATACAACTCCAAGATGAGCGCGAAAGTGGATTCAGGTCTCATTCAAGACGGCTATCAGCTCTATCATCACGCATTCTTCTTTTCGCGAAAAGGTGCTTGGACGGTGATCCAACAAGGCATGAATACGGAAAATCTCACAGCCCGCCGTTATCACTGGTACGGGGACAGCCCAAAAGATCTCATAAACGAACCACACACAGGCATTATCGCCGACAAAGTTCTCAAAGACACAAAAGTCCTCAATATGACCTCTAGCGATTCCGCCGAAAACCGCAAAACCTCACTCGACTTAGTCACCCATTCTAGCTATTACACATTGATGAAAGATTTAAACCTCGTTCGCAAACATTTTTCATCTCTGTCGCAAATGGTGAAATTTGAAATTGCTCAAAATGAAAAAGGCCAACAACAACTTCCGGGTTTTGACAGTCAACTTTCAGGATCTAAATCAGATTCTCTCACTTTATTAAATCTCGAAGATAAAGAGTTTCATCACCACCCAGTTGAATTGGAAAATTTCTCAAAAAGTAAGTACTTAGAAAGGATTCTTTATAAAATCTGTGACCGTCAGCCCGACTCATACGAACATCTCGTCGCCATGGAAGGAGTGGGGCCAAAAACCATACGCGCACTCTCTCTCGTCTCTGAAGTTCTACACGGCGCCCCAGCGTCATACAAAGACCCCGCCCGCTACTCATTCGCCCATGGCGGAAAAGACGCAACACCCTACCCGGTCGATACGAAGACCTATGACCAGTCTATAGACATCATGCGTCGCGCAGTACTGAAAAGTCGTATAGACATATCTGATAAGAACAAGATTGTCGACAGACTTGTCCACAGACTCGACACGCAAAAACCGCCTCAAAACTAGTAATATTCTTGATAAAATAGAATTTGATAATTAGAACCAGCTTCACAGAGAATTTCTGGCTTTTCTTGAGGAAGGTGAATAATATAAAGGCGACTCAAATACTTTACTCAACAATCGTCGGGGTGTGGCGCAGTTGGCTAGCGCGCAAGGCTGGGGGTCTTGAGGCCGCAGGTTCAAGTCCTGTCACCCCGACCATTCCCAACAATCACAAATCCAGATCGTCACAAATCAAAAATGAATAGACAAATTTCAAAACTCAGAACATCCGAGCAAGGCTACAACGCCTACGCCTCTCAATATGCAAAAAGCCACAAACATCTTGATTCCTTTGAGAATGGAGAGCTAATTCGCATGCTACCGAACGATCTATCCGGCAAAGCAATCATTGATCTGGGATCTGGAGACGGTCGCGTGATCGGCCACATAAAAAAAAGACAAAGTCTAAAAAATTTGGACATAACAGCGGTAGATTTGTCCGAAGAAATGCTAAAAATCGCCAAGAAAAATTATCCCGAAATTCAGACAGTCCTCTCCGACGCGTCTACACTCCCATTTCCTGATGAAAGTGTCGACATTGTCATCGCTTCATTCCTGATTGTCCACATACGCGACATAGACAAATTCTTCGACGAAGTCTATCGCGTTCTCAAAAAAGGCGGCATATTTTTATTCACCAATATTCATCAGCGGCACGCTCCAAAATTAAAACTTTCACAGACAGAAAAAATCGTAATAAAATCGTTTCATCACATGCCACGACACGTCTTGGAATCTCTTGATCATTCATTTTTCACAATAGACCAAGAAAAAATAATCAAAGAAGAAGGAATGTGGATAAATCAGATAATTAAAGCCTCAAAAAATTAACAAAAAACCATGATTAAATCTCAATCTGGTTCAGCAAAAAACTCAATTCCGGAAATAGGTTCACTCGCCCCGAATTTCCTCCTCCCCGACCAAACCGGCAAAACACATTCCCTCAAACAATACATAGGCAAAATTGTCCTGCTTTATTTTTACCCAAAAGATTCAACTCCTGGATGCACCTTGGAAGCGTGTACAATCCGCGATTCTTACAGCGAATTTACCAAAAATAAAATAGTTGTTTTAGGCGTCAGTACAGACTCGATAGAAAGTCATGCAAAATTCGCAGAGAGATTCAATTTATCATTCACGCTCCTCTCAGATTCAAAAAAAGAAGTCGTCACTCTATACGGCGTTTTCGGCAAGAAGAAATTTCTCGGGCGTGAATATATGGGCACGACAAGAGCATCATTTCTTATCGATCGCCAAGGCCGCATCGCCAAAATTTATGACAAAGTAAAACCCTCAGAGCACGCGGAAGAAGTTCTAAAAGACGCCTCTACATTATAACAATTTAAGCCTCCGAGTCCGCACCTGCACCTGCACCAGCACCAGCTCCAGCCTATGCCCCAGCCATCGCCCCAGCACCAGCTCCAGCCTATGCCCCAGC